>NZ_CP101655.1:1918879-2187950 GCF_028830055.1 Pseudomonas serboccidentalis | reverse complement strand
CAAACGATCGCCGCCTTCGGCAGCGCCTACCGGGATTACACCTGTAGGCGCTGCCGAAGGCTGCGATCTTTTAATCTTTGATACCTAGCGAATCTGATGTTTGTGCAACAACCGATAGAACGTCGGCCGGGACACCCCCAGCACCTTCGCCGCCACACTGAGGTTATCGCTGTGGCGGTTCAATACATCGCACAATGCCTGGCGTTCGGCGCGGGTCTTGTAATCTTCCAGTGTGCCCATCGGCGTAGAAATCGAGTGCTGGCTGATCAATCCCAGATCACGGGCCTCGATCTGCCGGCCCTCGGCCAGCACCAGACCACGTCGCACCCGGTTGGCCAGCTCACGCACATTGCCCGGCCAATCGTGCTTGCCCATGGCAATCAGCGCATCCTCGCTGAAGCTGCGTGGACGGCGGCCGGTTTCGTGGCTATAGAAGTGGGAGAAATGGTTGGCCAGCATCGCCAGGTCACCGTGGCGCTCGCGCAATGGTGCGGTCACCACTTGCAGCACATTGAGCCGGTAGTACAGGTCTTCACGAAAACGCTTTTTCTCGATGGCCGCCTCCAGATCGACGTGGGTGGCCGCCAGCACCCGCACATCGACCGGAATCGGCTGGCTGCCGCCGACACGTTCGATGTGTTTTTCCTGAAGGAATCGCAGCAGGTTGGCCTGCAATTCCAGCGGCAGATCGCCAATTTCATCGAGAAACAACGTGCCACCGTTGGCCGCCTCGATACGCCCGACCTTGCGCTGATGCGCACCGGTGAAGGCGCCTTTTTCGTGGCCGAACAGTTCGGACTGGATCAAGTGCTCGGGAATCGCCCCGCAATTGATTGCGACAAACGGCTTGTTATGCCGCTGGGATTGGCGGTGCAGCGTGCGGGCGACCAGCTCTTTACCGGTGCCGCTTTCACCACGAATGAGTACGGGAGATTCGGTGGGCGCCAGTTTGCTCAACAACTTGCGCAGCTCGCGGATCGGCTTGCTGTCGCCGAGCAATTCGTGCTCCGGCTGATCGATGTGAATCGTCCCCTGCCCGCGCAAACGTGCCATGCCGAATGCCCGGCCAAGGGTCACTTGAACCCGCGAGACGTCGAACGGCAAGGTATGGAAATCGAAAAACCATTCGCAGACGAAGTCACCAACGTTTTGCAGGCGCAGGACTTCCTGGTTCAACACCGCGATCCACTCGGTGCCACTGCGGCTGATCAGTTCCTTGACCGCCTCGGGGCGTTCAAGGTGAAAAGGTTGCAAACGCAGCAGTCCGACATCGCAAGTCCGATCGGCGGCATTTTCCAACGTACAACTGTCGACATCCCACCCTGCCGCGCGCAAACCGGGTAGCAGGCGGTGACAGTCGTCACAGGGGTCGACTACCAATAATCGTCGTAACGCTGGCGCTTCGATCATGACTTTTCCTTGGCGCCAAATTTAAGGAAATTATTGTAAAAACAATCATTTGGCAGACCCGACTGTAACACTAGCAAGAAATTGACAGGGCCTTGTATCGATTGCTTATAGGTGTACAAGCTAACGCGTTATAAGAAGCGAGTTTATTAGTCAGCTATCGAGTTGAATCTTTCACCTGGCTTTCAAAAAACTGTCGGTACGCTGAGCATAAAAAAGAAAGTTGAAATTTCTTTGTATCGTGTGTGACCTGTCACGGGGTTGCGTGCATCAGTACAAGTAACCAGCCGAACGGTAAGCCCAACCGACGGCACATCACTTGATTGGGCACCTTAGAGAGAAGACCCCATGACCGCCCCGCTCCGTATCAACGAAGCTCTTTTGATTGCCAACCACGCGTTCAAACCCTTTCAGTGCGTGGCCTGGGCCCCACAAGACGGTAACGGTGTACTTAACCTGACCGTCATCGACCGTACCAACTCGCATATCGGCCGCAAGCAGATTCCGAGCAGCGCCTACTCCGATCCGGCGCAACTCGAGCAACTGCTGCTACAGGCGCGCACCGAACTGAGCAAAGAAGGTCACCTGCTGCAATCGTGGTCGATGCCTGATTGATCAGAGGGTAATGCGGATGACTTCAATGTCATCCGCCCACTTCTTCATTAGTTATCCGCTGCCGCGACCTCCCGTACTTTTGTACAACTTCTTTTAAAGCGTCGGGCGCCACTGCTTGTCACGCTTTCATTTGGTTCAAAAAGACACTGTTCTGGCACAGTGCGACCCTCCGCCTGTTAGTTATGTCAGTTGTACTTCGGCGTATTCAGGGATTGAATGTTTCGCTCATGCAGTTACCCGCCCCGCCGGGCACGGTCAACTTGCAAGGAGAGGCATGCATGATTACCGAGAACGCTTTAGCGCTCCCGCCACCAACGACTAACGCCGGACAACTCGACAGAGGGTTTGCCCACTCCGGCATTGCCCAAGTGTATTTCGCCGGCAGCGTCTCCAGCATGACCCAAGGCTTGGCCCTCGACCCACAAGGCCGGGTGTTGGTGGCCGCCAAGGTCGGCACTGCCAACGGTAGCCGTTTCGGGCTGGCGCGAATGCTCCCCGACGGTTCTGCCGATCTCGGTTTCGGTGTTCATGGCAGTGTGATTGGCGAGTTCGCTTCCGGCTTCGAAGCCATGGGCGCCAAAGTGCAGGTGTTGGCCGACGGGCGAATTCTGCTGGCCGGCCTGCATTATGAAAATGCCCACCGCACGTTGCCCGCCCTCGCACGGTTCAACACAGACGGATCACCTGACCCGACGTTTGGCGACAACGGTCGACAAGTCGTGCGCCTGCCCGGCGATCTGTCGATCGGTTCACGCGATCCCTGGCTACCGCCCGGCGTGCCGGGGGCCGAAGCCTGTGACTTTGCGGTGCAGGACGACGGGCACATTCTGCTGATCGCCAATCACCACTTCGAACTCGCGGACCATGCTGGCATGCTGATTCGCCTGACCCCAAACGGCGCGCTCGATGCAAGCTTCAATGGTCGCGGCTTCGTGATGATTCGCCATCTGTTACTCAATACCTGGATCAACAGCCTGTTGCTGCAGGACGACGGGCGCATTGTCGTCGCGGGCTCCATCGGCTTCCCCCAAGAGGGGCTGGTGGCGCGCTATCTACCCGACGGCCGTCTGGACGAGCGCTTCGCCGTGGACGGCTTCCTCGCCTTCAAGGCCCACGGGCAAAGCGCGATGGTCAGTCAGGTTCTCGTATCGATGGAGCATCTGCACTGCTTTGGCAGCAGTCGCGATCCTATCCGCTGCATGGCGCTGAGCCTGCACCCCAACGGGCGCCCGGAGCTGCGCAACAACGTCGGCCACCCGCACCTGCTGGAAATCGGCCCCAGCGGCTGCCAATGGAGCGCGGCCCACTGCATGGCCGATGGCCGAATCATCGCCGTGGGCGCGACGATTGGCGGTATCGAGGCGGATTTCATCGTCGCGCGCTACCTGCCCGACGGCCAACTTGACGAAGCGTTTGGCAACGGTCACGGCTGGCTGCGCACGCGTCTGGGGCGCAGCCTCGATACCGCCAATTCGCTGGCCTTACAAGCGGACGGCGCGATCGTTGTCGGCGGCTATTCGCTGGAAGGCAATTACCGTGCGATGGTGGGGCGGTATCTCAATCGATAGGAAAACAAGTGCAAACAGCATTCACCGTTGGTCGGGAATACCTTCATACCTGTAATTTCTGACAGTAGACACCCCCCTTGATCGCCGTTCAGATAAAGAGCCGCGCAGATCGCTGTGCGTCTACCTGAAAAAGGAATTTTGATATGAACGATCAAGTCAAACTGAATGAACAAGGTACGTTGGTTCAACCCCCGAACAAGCGCGAGCACCGGATCTACACAGCTATTATCGGTGTCAGCGATGGCCAAGGTAACGAAATTCCACACGATGGCACTACCCTGAGCGACGTATTATCTTTTAAGGGACATGCCTATCCCGATCAACGCGTGCAAATATTTGATCGAGGCAATCCGGCTCATGATGATTTCTTCCCGGTTGACGACATCGGTAACTTTTTCGTTACCCTTCCCAATCAGGAATGGGGGTATCACATCTACAGCGCGCACACCAGCAATGGGGAAGTGTCACCACCATGGGCTATCTTTGTGGATGTGCGGGAAACAGCGTCAATCGAATACGTGAGCGGGCCTGACGGTGAAAACATCGAACCCGGCGGGGCCACATTGCATGATGAATTGCACTTTGTGGGTAGGGGCACCGCTAATCAGACAGTGGACCTTCTCGATAACGGAAAGGTTATCCAGACACTCAACGTCGATGTAATCCGACATTGGAGTGCCCACGTCAAAGAACTGCAAACAGGCAGCCATGAGTTCATCGTTCGGGGAGAAGACGGTGAGCTATCAAATCCGTGGCGTGTCCTGATCAAATTACCGGTCCCCCTCAGCGCTCAGTTTGTTATCGGCCAAGAAAATTATCAGTTGATTGAACAGCACGGCTCCACCACTGATAGAACGATAACATTGGTCGGTACGGCACACCCGGACGAAACAGGCTGGATTGCCGACTATCGCGGAAATCTGGTTCGCTTCCGCGCAAATCAGAACGGTGTCTATCAAGTAACGATTGAGGAACTCCGAGAAGGGGTCCATGCATTGAGGACCGTATCCGATAAGGGCAAGATATCCGACCCTTATTTCATCCGGGTCGTTTCGTCAAAACTTTGATAATCATCCCTCGCATTAACAATGAAGGCCCGCCGAGTCACGGCTCGGTGGGCTTTCATCGTCAGCGCCCTCGTTGCGCGAGACTTCTGTCCAAAGAATGCGAGATATATCCAGTAACACCTTGAACTTGCCCGTCACATCCGGCAATTTGCGCGCTTCTGAATATAAGGAGCAACCGATGTCCGGTTCACTGGCCCAGGCGTTCGCGCACAATTTCCTCGGGCATTCGCCCCGCTGGTACAAGGCGACTATCGTCGGCTTCCTGATCCTCAATGCCCTTGTGTTGTTCACGGCTGGCCCGGTTGCCGCCGGCTGGCTGCTGGTGATCGAGTTCATTTTCACCCTGGCCATGGCCCTCAAGTGCTATCCGTTGATGCCCGGCGGCTTGTTGCTGATCGAGGCCCTGCTGCTGAAGATGACCACGCCGCAGGCGCTGTACGATGAGCTGGTGCACAACTTCCCGGTGATCCTGTTGCTGATGTTCATGGTCGCCGGCATCTACTTCATGAAGGACCTGCTGCTGTTTCTGTTCTCGCGGCTGCTGCTGGGCGTTCGTTCCAAGGCGATTCTGGCGCTGATGTTCTGCTTTCTGTCGGCCTTCCTGTCGGCGTTTCTCGATGCCTTGACCGTGACCGCGGTGATCATCAGCGCGGCCGTCGGCTTCTACTCGGTGTATCACCGCGTCGCCTCAGGCAACGATCCGCGTCAGGACAGCGAATTTGGCGATGACCAGAACCTGCCGACCCTGCATCACAACGACCTGGAACAATTTCGCGCTTTTTTGCGCAGCCTGCTGATGCACGGCGCAGTCGGCACCGCGCTGGGCGGCGTATGCACTCTGGTCGGTGAGCCGCAGAACCTGTTGATCGGCCATGAGATGGGCTGGCATTTTGGCGAGTTCTTCCAGAAAGTCGCACCGGTGTCGCTGCCGGTTCTGGCAGCGGGCCTGCTGACGTGTGTGTTGCTGGAGAAACTGCGCTGGTTCGGTTACGGCACGCTGTTGCCGGACAACGTGCGTGCAGTGCTGGCCAATTACGCAGCCGAAGACAACGCCGAGCGCACGGCGCGGCAACGCGCTGCACTGTTGGTGCAAGGTGCCGCCGCATTGATTCTGATCGGTTGCCTGGCGTTTCACGTGGCGGAAGTCGGCCTGATCGGCTTGATGGTGATTGTGCTGATCACCGCGTTTACCGGGATCACCGACGAGCATCGTCTGGGCAGCGCGTTCAAGGACGCCATGCCGTTTACCGCGCTGCTGGTAGTGTTCTTTGCCGTGGTCGCGGTGATTCACGATCAACAGCTGTTCGCCCCGCTGATTCAGTGGGTGCTGGCGCTGCCGGCAGATCAGCAGCCGGGCATGCTGTTTATTGCCAACGGCTTGCTCTCGGCGATCAGCGACAACGTGTTCGTCGCCACGATCTACATCACCGAAGTGAAACAGGCCTTCCTGTCCGGGCACATGAGCCGCGAGCACTTCGAGACGCTGGCGATCGCGATCAACACCGGCACCAACCTGCCGAGCGTGGCGACGCCCAATGGTCAGGCGGCGTTCCTGTTCCTGCTAACGTCGGCAATCGCCCCGCTGGTGCGCCTGTCGTACGGGCGGATGGTGTGGATGGCGGTGCCGTACACCGTGGTGATGGGGCTGCTGGGCTGGTATGCGGTGAGCTACTGGCTGTAATCACACCGAATAATCTGTAGGAGTGAGCCTGCTCGCGAATGCGGTGTGTCAGGCACCTCATATGTTGCCTGACACACCGTCATCGCGAGCAGGCTCACTCCTACAGTTGTTTTTGCGTTTGTTCAGCGCGGGAGGATGTACTTTTCAATCGCCTCGGCCACACCATCTTCAGTGTTTGGCCCGGTAATCACATCGGCCTGACGCTTCACCGTCTCTTCCGCCTGCCCCATGGCAATCGACAGTCCCGCGCAATGGAACATGGCCGGGTCGTTGCCGCCATCGCCAATCGCCGCCGTCTGTTTCAGCGGGATGCCAAGATGCGCGGCAATGGTCGCCAGCGCGGTGCCCTTGTTGGCTTCCAGCGCCGTCACGTCCAGGTACACCGGTTGCGAGCGCGAAACCTGTGCCATGCCGTTGACCTCGGGCAGCAGGCGCGCCTCAAGCTCGATCAGCAGATCCGTGTTGTTGCTGGTGGCGACGATTTTGTCGATGCGCTCCAGATACGGTTCGAAACTCTCGACCACCACCGGCGGATAACCGAGGCCGTGCTGTTCGCGCGGCACCATCGGCCCGTGCGGATCCTTGAGCAACCAGTCGCCACCGCTGAACACCCAGATTTCGACCTCCGGTTGATCGGCGAACAACGCCAGGGCAATCAACGCCGTCGTCGCGGGCAGGTAATGCGCCACCAGCAGGCTGCCATCCGGGTTGACGATGGTGCCGCCATTGAAGGCGGCGGTCGGCAGGTCGACGCCCAGGGCTTCGATCTGCTGCAACATGGCTTTGGGCGGGCGACCGGTCGCCAGGCTGAACAACACGCCGGCCTCGCGCAGCGAGCGAACGGCGTCGATGGTGCGCTGACTCAGGCTGTGATCGGGCAGCAACAGCGTGCCGTCCATGTCGCTGAGCAGAAAGCGGATCGAGTCACTCATCCCAGGCCATGCCAGACGCGACCGTCGCGAGTCAGCAGATCATTGGCCGCCTGCGGGCCGTCTTCACCGGCGGCGTAGGTCTGCACGCTCGCGTCCTGCTGCCAGGCGTCGAGGAACGGTTGCACCGCGCGCCAGCCGTTCTCGATATTGTCGGCGCGCTGGAACAGCGTCTGGTCGCCGGTCAGGCAGTCGTAGATCAGCGTTTCATAGCCGGTGGACGGCTGCATCTCGAAAAAGTCTTTGTAGGCGAAGCCCAGTTCGATGTTGGCCATGTTCAGCGCCGGCCCCGGCCGTTTGGCCAGCAGGTCGAACCACATGCCTTCGTTGGGCTGGATCTGGATGCGCAGATAGGTAGGTTGCAGCTCGTCGACCTCGGTGTCACGGAATTGCGCGTACGGTGCCGGTTTGAAGCAGATGACGATTTCGGTGTCACGCACGCTCATGCGCTTGCCGGTGCGCAAATAGAACGGAACGCCGACCCAGCGCCAGTTGTCGATCATGACCTTCAGCGCGACGTAGGTTTCAGTGTTGCTGTCGGGCGACACGTTGGCTTCCTGGCGATAGCCGGCCAACGGTTTGCCATCGAGTTCGCCAGCGCTGTACTGGCCGCGTACCGAGTTGGCCCGCGCCTCTTCGACGGTCCATGGACGGATCGCGCCGACCACTTTGGCCTTCTCGCCACGCACGGCATCAGCGCCGAACGCGGCCGGCGGTTCCATGGCGACCATCGCCAGCAACTGGAACAGGTGATTGGGCACCATGTCGCGTAGCGCACCGGTGTGCTCGTAAAAACTGCCACGGGTTTCGACGCCGACGGTTTCGGCGGCGGTGATTTGCACGTGGTCGATGTAATGGTTGTTCCAGAACGCTTCGAACAGGCTGTTGGAGAACCGGCTGACCAGAATGTTCTGCACGGTTTCCTTGCCCAGGTAATGGTCGATCCGATAGATCTGCTTCTCGGACATGACCTTGAGCAAACAGGCGTTCAACGCTTCGGCCGTGTGCAGATCGGAGCCGAACGGCTTCTCGATCACCACCCTTCTGAACGCTTCGGGGGTTTCTTCCAGCAGTCTGGCGGCGCCAAGACGGCGCACCACTTCACTGAAGAAACGCGGCGCGGTGGCCAGGTAGAACACCGCATTGCCAGTGCCGCTGTCGGCGATTTTCGCCGCCAGCGCGGAATAAGTGCTGTCGTCCAGGAAGTCGCCCTGGACGTAGCTGATACCTTTGGCGAGCTTGGCCCACAAGGCCGGATCAAGCATCTGATCGCCCTTGCCGACCTTCGCCGCCACTTCGGTACGGATGAAGTCTTCGAGTTTTTGCGCGAAGGCTTCATCGGTAATGGCGTTGTGATCAACGCCGACGATCCGCAGATTTTCGTCAAGCAAGCCGTCGCGACTGAGGTTGTACAGCGCCGGCATCAGCAAGCGCTTGACCAGGTCGCCGTGAGCACCGAACAAAAACAGCGTGGTCGGTGGTGCGGATTCTGCCTTGGATTTTCTGCGGATCGTATGGGTCATTTCTTCGGTGTCTCCACGTGGCCGCCGAAGCCGAAGCGCTGGGCCGAAAGAATCTTGTCGCCAAAGGTGCCCTGGCCGCGCGAGCGGTAGCGCGAGAACAGCGAGTTCGACAGCACCGGTACCGGCACCGCTTGCTCCATGGCCGCTTCGATGGTCCATTGGCCTTCGCCGCTGTCGGCCACCGAACCGGAGAAGCCGTCGAGCTTCGGATCGCTCGCCAGCGCATCAGCCGTCAGGTCGAGCAGCCAGGACGACACCACGCTGCCACGACGCCACACTTCGGCGATGTCAGCGACGTTCAGGTCGAAACGCTGATCTTCCGGCAGACGCTCGCTGGACTTGGTCTTGAGGATGTCGAAGCCTTCGGCGAAGGCCGCCATCATGCCGTACTCGATGCCGTTGTGAATCATCTTCACGAAGTGCCCGGCACCGGCAGGACCGGCGTGGATGTAGCCGTGCTCGGCGCGGTGATCCTCGGACTTGCGATCCTTGGTGCGCGGAATCTCGCCCATGCCCGGCGCCAGTGCGGCGAACAGCGGGTCGAGACGGTTCACGGTCTCGGCGTCGCCGCCGATCATCATGCAATAGCCGCGCTCCAGGCCCCAGACGCCGCCGGAGGTGCCGACGTCGATGTAATGCAGGCCCTTCTCGGCCAGCGTCCTGGCCCGGCGAATGTCATCCTTATAGTTGGTGTTGCCACCATCGATGATGGTGTCGCCGGCTTCCAGCAGGTTGCTCAGGGTTTCAATGGTGTCTTCGGTCGGTGCGCCGGCCGGCAGCATGACCCATACGGCGCGTGGCTTGGCCAGGCCGGCGACCAGTGCTGGCAAGTCGGCAACGCCCGTGGCGCCCTCGGCGGTCAGGGTATCGACAAAGGCGGTATTGCGGTCGTAAACAACGGTGGTGTGCCCGTTGAGCATCAGGCGCCGCGCAATATTGCCGCCCATGCGGCCCAGTCCAATAATCCCGAGTTGCATGTGCTGATGCTCCTTACTACAAATAAATAGGTGACATTGGTTATAGCCCAACGCGACTAATGGAGGTTAGTCCAGAGCGTCGGGCCGAAGTTTCCGGGCATTGTGCCCGATCCAGACTGATAACGTCGGGAAACGTGCCGAAGACACACCGACCATGAAAAATAAAAAAGTTCCATTCACGGGCAAAAGAAATCAAAATTGGCGCCGATAGCAAGTCAGTAGCCCCGGACCGGGGACGATTTGCAGTTGAGACACGCCATTTGCGAGGTGAGCAATGGGCACAGTACACACAGCAATGCCGCCACAAACCCTGTACGTCACGATCCGTCGCGATGAATTGCGTCAGTTGAAAGACGAGCGCGACCAGTTGAAGCAGGAGCTGGCGCAGCTGCGCTCGCTGACCCAGGGCGCTCAGCCCAAACCCTTGCCGGTTGTCCAGCGCAACCCGCACGCCTGACCTGCCCGCCAGTTTCGGGAACGGCGCCTGTCGTTCCCGGCATGATCCTCCCCTGCCAGCAATCAGCAACTAACGAAGTTTTCACATTCTGTTCGTAATACTCGCGCCCATTCTGGCCGTGCGTTTGCGCGCGGCTTCCGTTCGTCGGTTTCATGAAGCGTTCCGGCGGTGGTTAGTGACGATGAGCTGGAGTGCTGAATGGCATTGTTCAAACGCAGCAAAACGACTGCGACAGGTTTCGACTGGGCTGGGGTTCTCTGGCTTTTCGCGTTCTTCTGGTATTTCTCGGGTATCACCCAACTGCTGATCCAACTGACCGGCACCTCCGGTTTCAGCGGATTCCGTCAGGCCTTCGTGATGAGTGCGCTCTGGCTCGCCCCGATGCTGGCGTTTCCCAAACGTACCAAACTGCTGGCCGCACTGATCGGCGTAGTCCTGTGGGCCTGCTCGATGGCCAGCCTGGGTTATTTCTTCATCTATCAGCAGGAATTCTCGCAAAGCGTCATCTTCATCATGTTCGAGTCGAACGTCTCTGAAGCCGGCGAGTACATGACCCAATACTTTGCCTGGTGGATGATTCCGGCGTTCCTCGCCCATACCGTGTTCGCCTACTTCCTGTGGACCCGCCTGCGCCCGGTATACATGCCCCGTGGCCGCGCATTCGTTGCTGCAATCGCGATCATCATCGCCGTGGTCGGCTACCCGCTGATCAAACAGACCCAGCGCACCGGCAGTTTCGCCGGCGGCTTCGAGAAGTTCGAAGACCGCATCGAGCCTGCCGTGCCTTGGCAAATGGCCGTGGCTTACCATCGTTACCTCGACACCCTGGCCGGCATGCAGGACATGCTGCACAGCACGAGCAAAGTGCCGCCGCTGCACAACCTCAAGGCTGCCGACGCCGACAAACCTTCGACTCTGGTGCTGGTGATCGGTGAATCGACCAACCGTCAGCGTATGAGCCTGTACGGCTATCCGCGCAAGACCACGCCGGAACTGGACAAGCTCAAGGATCAGCTCGCGGTGTTCGACAACGTCATCACCCCGCGCCCTTACACCATTGAAGCGCTGCAGCAGGTCCTGACCTTCGCCGACGAAGAAAATCCGGACCTGTACCTGTCCACGCCGTCGCTGGTCAGCATGATGAAACAGGCCGGTTACAAGACGTTCTGGATCACCAACCAGCAGACCATGACCAAGCGCAACACCATGCTCACGACGTTCTCCGAACAAGCCGACGAGCAGGTATACCTGAACAACAACCGCAACCAGAACGCCGCGCAATACGATGGCGACGTGATCGAGCCGTTCAACAAGGCGTTGACCGACCCGGCACCGCGCAAGCTGATCGTCGTGCACCTGCTCGGTACTCACATGAGCTACCAGTACCGTTATCCGCCAACGTTCGACAAGTTCCAGGATCGCGATGGCGTCCCGGCCGGTGTGCGTGACGATCAGGTGCCGACCTACAACAGCTACGACAACGCCGTGCTGTACAACGATTTCGTGGTATCGAGCCTGATCAAGGACTACGCCAAGTCCGATCCGAACGGTTTCCTGCTGTATCTCTCCGACCACGGCGAAGACGTGTTCGACTCGGTCGGCCACAACACCCTGGGCCGTAACGAGAACAAGCCGACGGCGCCGATGTACACCATCCCGTTCATGGCCTGGGCCTCGCCGAAATGGCGCGAGGACCATGCCTGGAACTTCGCCGCCGATCTGCAGCGACCGTACAGCAGCTCGCACCTGATTCACACCTGGGCAGACATGGCCGGCTTGAGTTTCGATGAACTGGACCGCAGCAAGAGCCTGGTCAGCGACAGCTTCAAGCCGCGCCCGCTGCTGATCGGCAACCCGTACGAACGCGAACAACGGTCCTTGATCGACTTCAGCCTGATGAAGCCGAAGAAAGTCGACCCGGGCGCTGCGAATGTCGTGCAGCAATAACCGTGTAAAACACGCCGGCTTCAAACGTTCGCAATCGGCGTAACGCATAAAGAAAAAGCTCCGTATCGAAAGATATGGAGCTTTTTTCGTTCTGGGCGGACAGGTTGCTCGCTTGTGCAAGCCCCTGCTGTGCCGCTTGAAAGGAATCGGGACGGCAACGGCTGCTCGACCATCCCCTCCCCCTCAAACAAGCAGCCAGCGCGCTCAGAGAGCGTCACTAAATCGCGCTGCCAGGCTCAAGGGTTTTTCCTGCACAAAAGCAAACGCCCCGAACAGGTCGGGGCGTTTGTGGGTGCTGCGCAAAGGCTGTTCTCACACCCTTTGCGTTGCAGATCCGGCGTTATCAGTAAGCCTTGCCAGTCTTGTAGAAGTTCTCGAAGCAGAAGTTGGTTGCTTCGATGTAGCCTTCAGCGCCACCGCAGTCAAAACGCTTGCCCTTGAACTTGTAAGCCATGACGCAGCCGTTCTGGGCCTGCTTCATCAGGGCGTCGGTGATCTGGATTTCACCGCCCTTACCCGGCTCGGTCTGTTCGATCAGGTCGAAGATGTCCGGAGTCAGGATGTAACGGCCGATGATCGCCAGGTTCGACGGCGCGTCTTCCGGCTTTGGCTTCTCGACCATGCTGTGTACGCGGTAGATGTCGTCGCGGATCATCTCGCCGGCGATCACACCGTACTTGCTGGTTTCCTGCGGGTCGACTTCTTGAATAGCGATGATCGAGCAGCGGAACTGCTTGTACAGTTTGACCATCTGGGTCAGGACGCCGTCGCCTTCGAGGTTGACGCACAGGTCGTCCGCCAGTACCACGGCGAACGGTTCGTCACCGATCAGCGGGCGACCGGTCAGGATCGCGTGGCCCAGGCCTTTCATTTCGGTCTGACGGGTGTAGGAGAACGAGCACTCGTCCAGCAGCTTGCGGATGCCGACCAGGTATTTTTCCTTGTCGGTGCCCTTGATCTGGTTTTCCAGCTCGTAGCTGATGTCGAAGTGGTCTTCCAGCGCGCGCTTGCCACGACCGGTCACAATGGAGATTTCTGTAAGGCCAGCGTCCAGAGCTTCTTCAACGCCGTACTGGATCAGTGGCTTGTTTACCACCGGCAGCATTTCTTTGGGCATGGCTTTAGTCGCTGGCAGGAAGCGAGTACCGTAACCGGCTGCTGGGAACAAGCATTTCTTGATCATATAAGTCCTTGAAAGGGCTGTGTGTACGAGTTTCGGCGCAGTCTAATCAGGCGGCGTGCACCTTACAATGCCCCGCACTGGCTAACCGATGCCAACATAGAGAAATATTCTCGCCGATAGTTCCGTTGCCATCTTCGAGCGGCGAAATCAGAGTAGCTCAAAGGCGCAGAGGCGCTGCATCACCATACGCTCATCGCCCCCCAATGTGAGCATTTGTCGGTATCATGGCGCCTTTGAACCAGCGAACGAGACAGATAGATGGCCGCGGTAAAAATCATCAACGGGTATGTGATCGACAAGAAAGACGGCAAGTGGAATCTGACCACGACCAATGGCGAACACATTGCCGGACCTTTCGACAGCGAGCAGTTGGCGACTGATGTAGCCTCGGTGTTCACCGACACCCCGGCATCGTCCAAACGCCGCGGCAAAGATCAGGACTGATCGACTGCGACACGGACCGAGCCCTGCCCCTGCGCAGGGCTTTTTAATGGCGACGCGAAAGATCCGTGCAAACAAGTGGCCAATCGCTATAACCTTTTCACTGCGGCGCTGTCAGAGCGTTTAGCCCCTCCCTCGCTGAAGACGACACACCTATGAACATGAACAGATTGCTGCCGCTGATCGCGGTATTGGCCCTCGGTGGCTGTGCCACCTCGCAAACCACCTACCTGAACAACGGCGAACAGGGCCTGACCATCGACTGCTCCGGCGAGGCCAACTCCTGGGCGACCTGCTACGAAAAAGCCGATGCCTCTTGCGCCGGCACCGGGTATCGCATTGTCGGTACCGATGGCACGCCGGCGCCGAAGGAAAGCGACAAGACCCTGGGGGTCGATGTCGGCAACTACAAAAACCGCAGCGTGGTGGTGGTCTGCAAATAGACCCTACATGTGAATCTCGGCGAATTTGATCCCGAGTGCGCGTACGACCTCGATCAGGTCGTCAAGTCGGGTGAAGGATTCGACTTCGTCGTTATCGTCCACCAGAAAATAGCTGCGCCCGGCGCTCTTCTTGAAAAACACGATCCACTCCCCCGAATTGGCCGGGTTCTGAATCACATGCGTGGCAGAAATCAGGCCTTCTGCGTGGCGCTCCCGTACTTGCTCTCGCTTCATGCGCGACTCCAGAAATGAAAATGCCGCCACAGCATGGCTGTGACGGCATTGGTGCTGATAACTATTAGTCTATCAGCCGGAAATACAGGCATTGGCGGCGTTTTGCACATCACGAGGACGAATCGGCACATTGGACATGCGCTCATGCAGCTTGATGCTGCTGCCGCCGGAGCGATCTTCGATGTCAAACACGGCGGCCGCGCCGGTGGAAAATTTCCCGGGAACAATCACTCGAACACCCTCCTTGTGCGGCTGCATCTGCAGCGCGCCACGACTGTTGGCAAGCTTGTCCGCCAGGCACTGAGCATACTCATGGGGTTTCTTGCCGGAAATCACGCTCATGGTCGGCAACGTTTCATTGATTTCGGAAACACTCGCGCAACCACCCACAGCCAATATCAACGGCAGACACACCACACCCCACTTCATACAAACACCTCCCATAAAGACCGTCGGACAGCAGTAATGCCATTTTTCTCCGAGGCTCACTCCATTAAACCCGCATCGAATCGCGAATAACTGTTTTAAATTGTCGAAGCGGCGCTCGACGGCGGGATAATAACCCGTCCGGGCTGATAAACTGCGCCAATCGCACATGCTATCGTTTTGATTTAGTAGAAAAAGCCCTTTTGGAGGCGCCCATGAAATTCATTCACCAGCGCGAGCACCTCAATGAAGACGACATCGTCGTCATCCAATGCTCGCAAACCTGCAACATTCGCCTGATGAACGACGCCAACTTCCGCGCGTTCAAAAACGGCGGACGCCACACCTACCATGGCGGCGCTTTCGACACGTTTCCTGCGCGCATCACCGCGCCGAGCACCGGTTTCTGGAACATCACCATCGACACCGTCAACCGCCGCGCCATCAGCGTCACGCGCAAACCGACCCTGACCCATTCGATCAAGATCATCCGCCGCTCCAGCTCCAAACTGAGCTGAGTCGCCCCCAACGCAAAAGGTAAGCACGACCGTGGCCCAAACGACCAAATACGTCATCAAATACAAACTCAACGGCGAGCGCCGCTTCGAGTTCGCGCAACTGGAGCAAGGCACCGTGGAAGAGGCCAAGGCGGCGCTGGACGCCATCCACGGCCAGTCTGACGACGTGATCAGCGACATCGCCGTCAGCAAAGCCCTGTAACGCAACACCCCGGATTCGACCGCAAGCGGCGGAGTGTTCTGCCGCCAGGACCTGCGCAGACTGACAGCCTCGACCAAGCGTTCAGGAGTCAGCATGTCAATGTCCCCGTCACGGCTGGATGCGCTCGATTGGGCCAGCCTCGAACAGCAACTGGATGAGCGAGGCCACGCCATCATCCGCGCGCTGCTCTCGCCCCAGACCTGTGAGCGCCTGAGTGCCCTGTATCCGCAGACCGAACCGTTTCGCTCGCAGGTCGTCATGGCCCGCCACGGTTTCGGTCGAGGGGAATACAAGTACTTTCGCTATCCCCTGCCGACGACAATCGAGCGCCTGCGCAACGCGCTGTATCCGCGCCTGGTGCCGTTGGCCAACCGTTGGTACGAACGCATGAGTTTGCCCGCAGGTTTTCCGGCGACACATGCCGAGCTTCTTCAGCGCTGCCGCGATGCCGGTCAGTTGCGGCCGACGCCGCTGTTGTTGCAGTACGGCCCTCAGGACTACAACTGCCTGCATCAGGATCTGTACGGAGAACTGGTTTTCCCACTGCAAGTGGCGATTCTTCTGTCAGCGCCTGGGCGAGACTTTACCGGCGGCGAATTCGTCCTGACCGAGCAGCGCCCGCGCATGCAATCGCGCCCGCACGTGGTGGACCTGCAACAAGGCGATGCGCTGATCTTCGCGGTGAACCAGCGCCCGGTCAGAGGCACGCGCGGCGACTATCGGGTGACCATGCGTCATGGCGTCAGTCGCCTGCACAGCGGAAATCGGCATACCCTAGGCATCATCTTCCACGACGCCACATGAGCAGCATGCAACCGACCACCTTCGACCTGTTCGCCGACCACGAACCCGCGCAACAACCCCGTGCCGAGCAGATCGGCGAACAGTCGTGGGTGTTGCGCGGCTTCGCCCTGCCGGTTGTCGATCAGGTGTTGCCGGTGCTGGATACCATTCTCGCCGCAGCGCCCGTACGCCACATGGTCACCCCGGGCGGCTTCAGCATGTCGGTGGGCACCAGCAGTTGCGGGGCGCTGGGCTGGATCACCGATCGCAGCGGTTATCGCTACAGCACCGTGGACCCACTGAGCGGCAGGCCTTGGCCGGCAATGCCGCAGGTGCTGTCCGAACTGGCGCAAGCCGCGGCGCAACGCGCAGGATTTGCCGACTTCAACGCAGATTCCTGCCTGATCAACCAATATGTCCCCGGGGCCAAGATGTCTTTGCATCAGGACAAAGACGAACATGCCTACGCAGCACCGATCGTTTCTCTGTCCCTGGGCTTGCCAGCGATGTTCCTGTTCGGTGGTTTTGCCCGCAGCGACAAGAGCCAGCGCATTCCCCTGCTGCATGGCGACATGGTGGTCTGGGGCGGCGTCGATCGCTTGCGTTTTCACGGCGTGCTGCCGATCAAGCCTGGCCGGCATCCAGCGCTGGGCGAACGACGGATCAACCTGACCTTTCGCGTCGCCGGGTAAGCTGAAAAATTTGACCGCAAGGCGCGGAGTGTTGCCAACATCGCCGCTGGTTAACCTGAATCAAACAGGTCAACGGACTACTCGCCATGAAAAAGCTTTCGCCGATCATCAACGTTGAAACCGATCCACGCTGGGCTGCCGTCGTTGCACGGGACCCACAGGCCGACGGGCAGTTTGTCTATGCGGTGAAAACCACCGGCATCTATTGCCGCCCCAGCAGCCTCTCGCGGTTGCCCAAGCCGCAGAACGTCGAGTTTTTCGACAGCGCCGAAGCCGCCGAGGCTGCGGGTTATCGCCCGAGCAAACGCACCCGCAAGGATCAGACTGACGTCGCCGCCCAACACGCCGCGACCGTGGCGCTGGCCTGTCGGCAGATCGAAAGCTGCGAAACCGCGCCGGCGCTCAACGAACTCGCCGAAGCCGCCGGCCTCAGTCCTTTCCATTTTCACCGAGTGTTCAAGGCTG
The DNA here is from genome assembly GCF_028830055.1 of Pseudomonas serboccidentalis. NCBI lineage: Bacteria > Pseudomonadati > Pseudomonadota > Gammaproteobacteria > Pseudomonadales > Pseudomonadaceae > Pseudomonas > Pseudomonas serboccidentalis. The sequence continues at coordinate 2,170,392 of NZ_CP101655.1, read as the reverse complement.
CAACCGGCCTGACGCCCAAGGGTTATGCGGCGGCGCACCGCTCGCGCAGGGTGCGTGAACGACTGGCGGACGGCGGTTCGGTGACCGCTGCGCTGTACGACGCCGGGTTCAACTCCAACAGCCGCTTTTACGAATCGGCCGACAAGGTATTGGGCATGAAACCCGGTGACTATCGCGCCGCCGGGCGCAACAACGACATACATTTTGCCGTCGGCCAATGCTCGCTCGGGGCGATTCTGGTGGCTCAGAGTGAGCGCGGCGTGTGCGCGATTCTGTTGGGCGACGATCCGCATCAACTGGTGTGCGATCTGCAGGATCAGTTTCGCCAGGCCAACTTGATTGGCGCCGACGCCGGGTTCGAACAGTTGATCGCCAAAGTGGTGGGCTTCATCGAGGCGCCCGCGCTGGGTCTCGACTTGCCACTGGACGTGCGCGGCACCGCGTTTCAGGAGCGGGTGTGGCAAGCGCTGCGGGAGATCCCGGCTGGCCGCACCGCAAGCTACGCCGAGATCGCCCAACGCATCGGTGCGCCGACCTCCATGCGCGCCGTGGCGCAGGCGTGCGGCGCCAACCGTCTGGCGGTGGCGATTCCGTGCCATCGCGTGGTGCGCAGCGATGGCAATCTCTCGGGGTATCGCTGGGGCGTGGAGCGCAAGCGCCAGTTGCTGGAACGTGAAACCCAACCTTAGCGAACGCCGATATGGACCGACACAGATTCGGGGCCGGTATAGGCCTCGAAGTCGGTGGCGTAGCGGCGCTGAATCTGCGGGTTGGCTTCAAAGAATGTCCAGATCCGCCCCCAGGTTGCAATGACCGCCTCAGGCAACGTGCCCTGCGCTTCGAACACCAGGTACTCGCCCGCTTCGATCTGCACCGCTTCGTAACCTTTTCCCCGCGCATTCACCGCAACACCCGCGGTGACATCGAACGCCCCCGAGGCATCGGACTCGTACGCCGAATACACACCATAAATCGCTGAGCCAGGGATCTTGCCGGGAATGCTCTCGGCTTGTTCTTCGCTGAAAAACTGGCCCCACATCGGACCGATCTTCGCGGTCGCGGCTTGGTGCTCCGCGGCATTGGTGGTACGCACGCGCAGGCCGGCCACGGTGAAAGCGTCGATTGGCTGTCGTTTCAAGTCCATCGAAAATACCGCTCCCTGTCATAGAAGTGCGGCCACGATGGGCCGCAATGGCACTCACTGTGTCAGCGATTGACGTCGACCACAACCCTGCCGCGCAGCTGTCCGGCGAGCAGTTTCGGCGCCGCGTCGATAGCTTCGCTCAGGGCGATTTCGTGGCTGATCAAGGGCAACAACGCGAAGTTCAGGTCCTTGGCCAGACGCTCCCAGGCCTCTATCCGCCGTGCCTTGGGTTGGGTCACGCTGTTGATCCCGGCCAGGGTCACGCCGCGCAGAATGAACGGCGCCACCGATGCCGGGAAATCCATGCCCTGGGCCAGACCGCAGGCCGCCACGGTCCCTTCGGCACGGGTACTGGCGCAGGCGTTGGCCAGCGTGTGACTGCCGACCGAATCGATCACGCCGGCCCAGCGTTCCTTGGCCAGCGGCTTGCCCGGCTCTGACAGGGTGACGCGATCGATGATTTCGCTGGCGCCCAGTTGCTTCAGGTACTCATGCTCGGACACCCGGCCGGTGGACGCCACCACGCGATAGCCCAGCTTGCTGAGCAGCGCGATGGCGAAACTGCCCACCCCGCCATTGGCGCCGGTCACCAGCACTTCGCCTTGATCGGCGGTGACGCCGTTACGCTCCAGCGCCAGAATGCACAGCATCGCCGTGTAGCCGGCGGTGCCGATGGCCATTGCTTGCGCGGCAGTAAAGGCCTTGGGCAAAGGAATCAGCCAGTCGCCATTGAGCCGCGCCTTTTGCGCCAACCCGCCCCAGTGACTCTCGCCCACGCCCCAGCCATTGAGCAGCACCTGGTCACCGGCCTTGTAGTCGGGATGCGAGCTGACCTCGACCGTGCCCGCCAGGTCGATCCCCGGCACCATCGGAAACTTGCGCACCACCGGACTGCTGCCGGTAATCGCCAGACCATCCTTGAAGTTCAGCGTGCTGTACGCGACCTTCACCGTCACGTTGCCTTCAGGTAACTGCGCTTCGCTGATCGGTTGCAGGCTGGCGTGGTAACCGTTGTCGTCTTTGTCGATCAAAATGCCGTTGAACATGGCTGCCTCTCACTCAATGGATTCAAATCCTCGCGCCTTGAAATAACACAAAGCAACACATTGCCCCACCCGACTTTGCGCCAACTCGCACATCCGCCAGGTAATTGTGAAGCGGGGGCGGTCCCCACTGACGCTGACGGCGGGCGACTGTCCATGCGCGGAAAAATCGGGCTGGCCCTGGGTCCGGTTTTACTGTTAAAAAACCGGCTCTGCCGTCCCTGCCTCGTTTCATCGTTCGGAGAACCGCTTCCATGAGTCAATGGCCTGACACCCGCATCCTTGACCTGCTTGGCATCGAATTGCCGATCATCCAGGCCCCCATGGCCGGCGCCACGACCTCAGCCATGGTGATCGCCGTGTGCAACGCGGGCGGGTTGGGTTCGATGCCGGCGGCGATGCTGAGCACCGAGCAACTGCGCGAAGAACTGAAGACCATTCGTGAACAGACCCGCAAACCGTTCAACGTCAATTTCTTCTGCCATCAGCCACCAGCCGCCGATGAACAACGCGCGCGGGACTGGAAGGATCTGCTGGAACCGTACTACCACGAACTGGGCGTCGACTTCGATGCGCCGACACCGGTTTCCAACCGCGCGCCATTCGATGCGGCGGCGTGCGCCGTGCTGGAAGAATTTCGCCCGCCAGTGGTGAGTTTTCACTTCGGCCTGCCGGAGAAATCCCTGCTGGATCGGGTCAAGGCCACTGGCGCGAAAATCCTCTCGTCTGCCACCACCGTCGATGAAGCAGTGTGGCTTGAGCAGAATGGTTGCGATGCAATTATCGCCATGGGTTACGAGGCTGGCGGGCACCGCGGGATGTTTCTCAGCGATGACTTGAGCAGTCAGGTCGGCACCTTTGCCCTGGTGCCGCAGATCGCCGATGCGGTCAACGTGCCGGTGATTGCTGCCGGCGCGATTGCCGATGCCCGGGGGGTGGCGGCGGCATTGATGCTCGGTGCATCGGCGGTGCAGGTCGGCACCGCGTATCTGTTCACGCCAGAAGCGAAAGTCAGCGCCTCCCATCGCCAGGCGCTTCGCAGCGCCAAGGCAAGCGAAACCGCCGTGACCAACCTGTTCACCGGGCGCCCGGCTCGGGGCATTCTCAATCGGGTGATGCGCGAAATTGGGCCGATGTCGGACAAAGCTCCGGCGTTCCCGCTGGCCGGTGGCGCATTGATGCCGTTGCGCGCCAAAAGCGAAGCGCAGTTCAGTAACCTCTGGGCCGGTCAGGCATTTCCACTGGGCAAGGAACTGGACAGCGCCGAACTGACCCGGCAACTGGCGGAAGGCGCCCTGGCAAAACGGGTCCGCCGCTGATCTGCCACAGGGCGAGGCATGGCACAGCCTCACCCTGTCTTCGTCAGCACTTCCTGTTTAGCGGCATTTCGCTATATATTTCGCTATATAGCGTTAACTCTCGTATCGGGCAGTCCACTTCCAGCAATAACTGCCTTCTGCACTCGCCAATAACGGAGCTGTTACATGACCATTCGTGCCTCACGTTTTGCCCCCACCTGCCTGGCCTCTTTGCTGGCAGTGTTCACCTTGGGCGCCGCTCAGGCTGATGAAGTACAAGTGGCGGTTGCCGCTAACTTCAGCGCTCCGATCCAGGCGATTGCAGCTGATTTCGAGAAAGACACCGGGCACAAACTGGTCGCCGCCTACGGAGCCACCGGCCAGTTCTACACCCAGATCAAGAACGGCGCGCCGTTCGAAGTGTTCCTCTCGGCTGACGACACCACCCCGCAAAAACTGGAAAAAGAAGGCGACACCGTCAAAGGCTCGCGCTTCACCTACGCCATCGGCACACTGGCACTGTGGTCGGCGAAAGAAGGTTATGTCGATGCCAAAGGTGACGTGCTGAAGAAGAACGAATACCAGCACCTGTCGATCGCCAACCCGAAAGCCGCGCCGTACGGTCTGGCCGCCACTCAGGTGCTGGAAAAACTCAAGCTGACGGAAGCGACCAAAGCCAAGATCGTCGAAGGCCAGAACATCACCCAGGCGTACCAGTTCGTGTCCACCGGCAACGCCGAACTGGGCTTCGTTGCGCTGTCGCAGATCTACAAGGACGGCAAGGTCACCGGCGGTTCGGCGTGGATCGTTCCAGCCAGCCTGCACGACCCGATCAAACAAGACGCGGTGATTCTGAACAAAGGCAAGGACAGCGCCGCCGCCAAAGCGCTGGTTGAGTACCTCAAAGGCCCGAAAGCCGCTGCGGTCATCAAGTCCTACGGCTACCAACGCTAAATGTCGCTCTCAAGTGCCGACTTCGCGGCGATCTGGCTGACCCTGAAACTGGCGTCCCTGACCACCGCCATCTTGCTGGTCGTCGGCACGCCGATTGCCTTGTGGCTGTCGCGCAGCCGTTCGTGGCTGCGCGGGCCGATCGGGGCAATCGTCGCCCTGCCCCTGGTGCTGCCACCGACCGTGATCGGTTTCTATCTGCTGCTGATGATGGGGCCCAATGGCGTTCTCGGGCAGTTCACCCAGTGGCTGGGCCTGGGCACCCTGACGTTCAGCTTCACCGGGCTGGTGATCGGCTCGGTGATCTATTCCATGCCGTTTGTGGTGCAACCGTTGCAAAACGCGTTCTCCGCGATCGGCACCCGCCCGCTGGAAGTAGCCGCAACCTTGCGCGCCAATCCGTGGGACACTTTTTTCAGCGTGATACTGCCGCTGGCGCGCCCCGGTTTTGTCACAGCGGCGATCCTCGGTTTCGCGCACACCGTCGGCGAATTCGGTGTGGTGCTGATGATCGGCGGCAATATTCCCGACAAGACCCGGGTGGTCTCGGTGCAGATCTACGACCATGTCGAGGCCATGGAATACGCCCAGGCCCACTGGCTGGCCGGGGCCATGCTGGTGTTTTCGTTTCTGGTGTTGCTGGTGCTGTACTCCAGCCGCAAGACTCGCGCGGGCTGGAGCTGATCAATGATTGATGCACGTATGAACATCACTTATCCGGGGTTCAGCCTGGATGTCGACTTGCACTTGCCGGGGCGTGGCGTGACCGCGCTGTATGGTCATTCCGGCTCGGGCAAAACCACCTGTTTGCGTTGCATCGCCGGCCTTGAACGCGCCCAGCAGGGTTTTATCCGGGTCAACGACGAAGTCTGGCAGGACAGCGAACGACGGATTTTTGTCCCGCCGCACAAACGTGCGCTGGGTTATGTGTTCCAGGAGGCCAGCCTGTTTGCGCACCTGTCGGTGCTGGCCAACCTGCAGTTCGGCCTCAAACGCATCGCCAAGGCCCAGCGTCGGGTCGACATGGCGCAAGCCACCGAACTGCTGGGGATCGGCCATTTGCTGGAGCGTCATCCGCAGCATCTGTCCGGCGGCGAACGCCAGCGAGTCGGAATCGCCCGGGCACTGTTGACCAGCCCCAGGCTGCTGCTGATGGATGAGCCATTGGCCGCCCTCGACAGCCAGCGCAAAAACGAAATCCTGCCGTACCTGCAGCGACTGCACGATGAGCTGGACATTCCAGTGCTGTATGTCAGCCACGCTCAGGATGAAGTCGCTCGGCTGGCCGATCATCTGGTGTTGCTCAGCGACGGCAAGGCCTTGGCCAGCGGCCCGATTGGCGAAACCCTCGCGCGCCTTGACCTGCCAATGGCGATGGGCGACGACGCCGGGGTGATCATCGAAGGCCAGGTCAGTGCCTACGACGCCGATTATCAGTTGCTCAGCCTGCAACTGCCGGCCACTGAAATGAACCTGCGCGTGACGCACGCGCCGATGGTCGTCGGCCAGACCCTGCGCGCCAAGGTGCACGCCCGGGACATCAGCCTGAGTCAGCACAACAGCGAGGCCAGCAGCATCCTCAATCGGTTGCCGGTCACCGTGGTCAGCGAGCAGCCGGCGGACAACACCGCGCATGTGCTGATTCGACTGGACGCCGGTGGCACGCCGCTGTTGGCGCGGATCACACGTTTCTCCCGGGATCAGCTCGGTATCCACCCGGGCCAGCATTTGTGGGCGCAGATCAAGGCCGTCGCAGTCCTGGCCTGAATCCGTTGGCACGACGGCAACGGCGCGCGGTCAATCGCTGTAACAAAGCGAATGACCGCCAAGGACCTCCGCCATGCCCGACACTGCGCCAGCCGACGTGCTCCCACCCGATCTGCATTACGTCGATGACACCCAACCCGGCCTCACCCGCAAAAAACTGCGCGGTAAATTCGCCTATTTCGATCCGGCCGGCCAGCGCATCACCGAGCCCGACGAGATCAAGCGGATCAACTCATTGGCGGTGCCACCGGCCTACACCGACGTGTGGATCTGCGCCGACCCGCGCGGCCATTTGCAAGCCACCGGCCGCGATGCCCGGGGCCGCAAGCAGTATCGATATCACCCGCGCTGGCGGGAGGTGCGCGACGCCGATAAATACTCGCGCCTGCGGGAATTCGGCCTGGCGCTGCCAAAGTTGCGCAAACAGCTCGAAACCCTGCTGGCCGCACCGGGCTTCAGCCGCGACAAGGTCATGGCCACTGTCATCACGCTGCTCGACGCCACGCTGATCCGCGTCGGCAACAGTCAGTACGCGCGGGACAACCGCTCCTACGGCCTGACCACCCTGCGCAGCCGGCATGTCGAGGTCAACGGCAGCGCGATCCTGTTCCAGTTCCGCGGCAAGAGCGGCATCGAGCATCAGATCACCGTCAAGGACCGGCGCCTGGCGCGAATCATCAAGCGTTGCCTGGAGATTCCCGGGCAGAATCTGTTCCAGTACCTGGACGAAAAAGGCGAGCGACACACCATCAGCTCGCACGACGTCAACGCCTACCTGCAAACCCTCACCGGCGCCGACTTCACCGCCAAGGATTACCGCACCTGGGCCGGCAGCGCGCTGGCCCTGGCGGTGTTGCGCGAGCTGCAATGGGAATCGGAAGCCGAGGCCAAACGGCATGTGGTCGACATGGTCAAGAACGTGGCCAAACAGCTGGGCAACACTCCGGCGGTGTGCCGCAAGTGCTACATCCATCCGGCAGTGGTCGAGCGTTTCATGCTGGGTGCGCTGGCCGAACTGCCACGCCCGCGAGTGCGCAAGGGCCTGCGTTCCGAGGAGGTGGCGCTGGCGATGTTTCTGGAGCAAATGATGAAGACGCCTTGATCGAGGCGGACAGCTGATCTAGGCTAGCCACCTTTCCCCTCTTCAGGACAACCGCAGACAGTGAACAATCCAGCCTTCTGAAAATGTAATCGCGGCACGCGCTGAATCGCGCCTGTCACTGCTCACGACATTTTTCGGAGGTGCCGATGACTCACGTCTCGCGTACGCCTGCCCTCGTCTCCCTGAATCAAACAGCTTTTCGGTTCGCCAATGGCGAGACGATTTTCAACGACCTGAATCTGCAATTCGATCACCTGCACACCGCGATCGTCGGGCGCAATGGCGTCGGTAAAAGTGTGCTGGCCCGGCTGATTGCCGGGCGCTTGCAACCCACTGCCGGCAGCGTCACTTGTGCGGTCACCGTGGCCTATGTGGCGCAAACCTTCATCGTCGAACCGGGGCAGACCGTGGCCGACGCCACCGGCACCGCTGCCGCCCTTCGCGCACTGCAACGCCTGCAGCGGGGCGAGGCATCGGAGGAAGATTTCGACACCCTTGGCGAACGCTGGGATCTGCCCGAACGTCTGCGCCAATGGCTGAATGACGCCGGCCTGCCGGACATTGTCCCCTCGGATTTGACTCAGTCGCTGAGCGGTGGCCAACAAGCCCGACTGGCGCTGATCGGCGCCTTCCTGAGTCCGGCGCGCCTGCTGGTGCTGGATGAGCCGACCAATCATCTGGACGCCGCCGGCCGGCGCTGGCTGATGAGTGAGCTGCAACGCTGGCGCGGCGGATTGATCGTCGTCAGCCATGACCGGCAATTGCTTGAGCGCATGCAGCGTATCGTCGAACTGACGCCATCGGGCGCCACGGTGTTCGGTGGCAACTTTTCCACGTATCAGCAGCAGCGGCAGATCCATCAGGCGGCGGCGCAAGCGACGCTCGATCAAAGCCGAACCGAACGCCGCCGTGAACAGCAGCGCCTGAAAAGCGAGCACGACACCATTCAGCGCCATGCCGCCCGCTCCTTGCGCAACGCGAAAACCGCCAATGTCTCGGGCTTCGAACGCGCCAGCCTCAAAGGCGCCGCACGGCAGATCATGGGGCATGTGCGTCATGGTCATCAGCAGCGCAAGTCGGAACTCGACGCACGGGTGCGTGACGCCTACGCCAAGGTGCTCCCGGACGATGCAGTGATGATGAACCTGCCCGGCAGCGCAGTGCCCACGTCGCGCAATGTCTGCACCTTGATTGACGTGCGCCTGCCATGGCTGCGCACACAGGCGTTCAATCTGACGCTGAGCGGCCCCGTGCGCGTTGCGGTCAATGGTCCCAATGGCTGCGGCAAATCGACCTTGCTCCAACTGCTCGCCGGCGAACTGCGCCCCGTCAGCGGCGAATGCACCACCCATGTTCCGGTGGCCTATCTGGACCAGCAGCTAAAATTGCTGGACGACCACCTCAGCGTCATCGACCAACTGATTGCGCTACAGAGTCCGTTGAGTGAAAGCGAATTGCGCAGCCATCTGGCGCACCTGCAACTGGACGCGCAACGGGTCACCCGACCGAGCGCATCACTGAGCGGCGGCGAACGCTTGAAAGCAGCGCTGGCGGTGGCGTTGTGGCGCCAGACGCCCGCGCAATTGTTGCTGCTTGATGAGCCGAGCAATCATCTGGACCTGGCTTCGGTACAGGCTTTCGAACAGGCATTGCAGACGTTTCCCGGGGCGATTGTCGCGGTTTCCCACGACCCGGACTTTCTGCAGGCCTTGAAACCGACGCATCGCCTGGATTGGCATCATGGGGATTGGCGGTTGCAACCGACGAACTGACTGTCTATTTTTTGCACGATTGGCCAAGGCTTCTATAGTTGATCTGACACCTATTCGCTGTGGTGACGCCATGGAAGACATTTTTGTCGTGAAGCGCTGCAACAAGATCATCATTCACGGTCGCCGCGCCGGAGAAAGCCTGCAGGAACCCGCCGAGGCCAGCAGTTGGTATCGAATCAACGACACCCGCACTGGTGGCTTCATCGGTGATGGCTACGACCTTGAGGAAGAGGCCCGACGCGAATGTCGCCGGCTCAATGCCGCCAGCACGCCACTGCCGGCACGCCAGTCCAGCGGCTGATACAAGGGCAGGCCGGGTCTATACTCAATTCAGCTGACGGACCAGCGCCCCAACGGCGCAGTGCTCGCAGCCCGCGGGCTTCTTGCTGCCTCTCAACGGTTTGTCTGAACGGAGGTGTTCCATGTCCGAAAAAGAGTCCATCACCACCCTCCTCACCCTGCTCGACTCCCGTCAGGCGCGCCTTGCTGCGGCCTGCAAGGAGATCGCCGACTGGGTCGATCACCAAGGCGGGCACCCGACCGCCCTGCGCATCCGTGATCGCCTGAACGACATCGAAAAAGACACGCCGCTGATCCGCAGCACCCTGTCTGCGCTGCAACCGGTCGAACGGCCACTGCCTCGTTTCAGATGATTGCAGCGATAAACGACAGTCAGCCGGCGTACCACCTGGCCGATGCACCGAACGCCCCGGGTCGTGGGAGGTCATAACCTGTACACGTCACCCAGGAGAGGGTTCATGGTTATCCATTTCAAAACAGACGGACATCTGGCTTGTGGTCACAAGGGCAGCAACCTTGCCTCGAGCCAGGAACTCAACCGCGTCAAATGCCGCAGCTGCCGCAACACCGAAGCCTATAAAGAAGCGCGCAAGACCCAGCGCAACGCCGCACGCCGCGTCGCTCGCCATGCCAAAGCCGATCACGGTGCCTCGAACTGGCGCTCGGAATGGATCGAACGATTGACCGCACTGGCTGGGCCGCAGCGCCTGCCACGGGGCTTTTACGGGCAGGCGTTTGTCTAGAGTCGTCACAGACAGTTCAACACCGTTTTTTACAGTCACCCGAGCCTGAACTGAGCCGGACTCCCAGTCAGCCCCCTTGAAGCCCTGGTCTAAACCGCCGGGGCTTTTATGTCTGGAGACGCTGGATCGTCTGGGCAGCCTTGGAATTGGCCGACGCGCCCTCATAACACTGGCTATACCCACTGTCACCGAGAGGAAGCACAGATCATGACCGGACAAACCGAAACCGCCATTCTCGCCGGCGGCTGCTTCTGGGGCATGCAAGACCTGCTGCGACGCTATCCCGGCGTGCGGCACACCCGAGTCGGCTACAGCGGCGGTGATGTACCGAATGCCACCTACCGCAATCACGGCAACCACGCCGAAGCCATCGAGATCGTCTTTGATCCGGCCGTGATCAGCTACCGGCAGATCCTCGAATTCTTCTTCCAGATCCACGACCCGAGCACGCCCAACCGTCAAGGTAATGACCGTGGCCCCAGCTATCGTTCGGCAATCTATTACCTCAACGAGCAGCAACGCGACATCGCTGAAGACACCGCTGCCGATGTCGACGCTTCCGGTCTGTGGCCGGGCCGTGTGGTCACCGAAATCGCACCGGCCGGGCCATTCTGGGAAGCGGAACCTGAGCACCAGGACTACCTGGAGCGGATCCCGAATGGCTACACCTGCCATTTCATTCGCCCGAACTGGAAGCTGCCGAAGCGCGGCTGATAAAGCACTCCACGCGCGGCGTTGGCCTCGATCAAAGGCCTGCGCCGAACGTCTCCGATTTACCGCATTTACACCATCCTCCTGTATCGCAAAAAGATCCCCGGATGACTGCGCAGACCCTGCTTGCGCACATCCTGAATCGATCATTTTGGCCAGCCCGCCGTAGCACAGTTCAAACGCCAAAAGATGAACATACGTTCATCGCAAGCATGGCTCAATGCGTCTAGCCTGCGGGTTACGACATAGTGACTACAGGAGTACCCCACCATGTTCTCGCACGAAAGCCTCCCGCTGATTGCCATTTTCATCATCATGCTGCTGTGCGTGATTGCGGCATTTCTGCACCCGGTACACGCGTTCCTCAGTTGGCTTCGCAGGCGCAAGGAAAGATCAAACGCCCGGACTGCAGAAGACGTCGATTCGCGCTGAAGGTTTGCCCTGAAAAGCCCGGATACGTCCGGGCTTTTCATGTTCTGTCTGGACCGCAGAAGCGAAAAAGCCCAGCGCGAGGCTGGGCTTGGTCTTTTCTTCAACGTTACGAACATCCGGGCCTTGTAGCCGTGAGGATGGGAAGTGAGCGACTTATGCCAGCGCTCTCTCGTGCTCGCTTTCATGGACATAAATCCATGAAATTCCCGATGGAGAGTTCTGGTCGACGCGCATCAGCGCCGAATCGACTTTCTTTTTGGTAATTCCATCTTTGACGAGATCGAATACCGCCAGGAAGAAATCCCCAGGAAGCGGTGTGATCGAGAGATTGGTGATGTGCGATTCAGGGCTTCCGGCACGTTTGCCATACAGACCCCAAAGTCGCTCCCAGTAGTCCGCCCGACTCATGATCTGACCGTCGGTGAGCACCACTCGGAACTCGCTCGACAGCGCATCGTACAAGGGCTTGATGGCGCCTTCCGATTGGGAAGAGACGCCGCGCGACCACGGAAAGAAGAGATTGTACCAACGGTACACCTCGGCTTTGACGAGAGCGGTTTTATCTGATGTCGAGAGTGTTGGGTTGATTGCCATCTGTGTTCTCCTTAACACGCTGAAGGTGGCGGGTTTTGCGTTACAGACTGGAAGTCTGGATACCCATCGCCTGGGCGATGCACCGCGCCTTGATCAAGATCCATCCTGAAATCGGCGTCGCTGGGTCTAACTCGGATTATCGCTTCAATGACTGCTTGATATCTCCCACGACGTTATCGACCAGACCACAAACGTAGTCCCTTGCCAGTCGGATTGCATTGAGAACTGACCAACGGTTTTGAGTGCTCCGTTCGGCTTCACGCCGAATGAAAAACATAACCGCCCCCCTGATTTACACCACAGGACTTATGTAACCCGACAATGCGCCGATACCTTGCAGCGGCACGGAAGCACCCCTTACTCCATAGAAGGCAGGAACCTGAACAATGTTGGAACACATCTGGCGCAGCATCCATTCCCCGGGCTACTTTCCCAACGTACTGGAGTGGATGATCAATATTCTCTTCAACCCGTTCATGGTGATTATGTGCCTGATGGTCGGAGCGCTGGCCGGTAAATGGTGGAGAGCCATCCCCTACGGCAGCCTCATGTGTTATCTGGTGTTCCTGAGCCGGTCGTCATTCTATCGGTGGGGCAGCATTTTCCCCGAAGCCGGCCTGCCCGCGCTATTCATTGATGGCGCACTGCTTGCCCTCATCGGTTTCTATTTGAAAGGCGTACTCAGAACCCGCTCACAAGCAAAACCCGAAGGTCATTGGCTGCGTCGGCTTTATCAAAGCCTGAAGGTCGTCATGCTGACAGTCATGGTGCTGTTCTGGGTACTCGTCGTGCTGATTGTCGTGACCCTCACCGTCTCGATCGCTACCCAACCGTCAGTGGTGCACTGACCAGCTACAGCCTGCCAGGGTCCCGATCAGACAAATCGGGATCAAGAATCGCCGGAAACTGCGCCTGAAAACGAAGTGAGTTGCGGACCACTGTCAAAAATTGCGACCCAGAAACAAACAAGGGTTTGCATCAGCTTTCGCCAGCAAACCCTTGATTTTAGATGGTGCCCGAAGCCGGAATCGAACCGGCACGCCCTTACGAGCGGGGGATTTTAAGTCCATTATTTTTTCCTTCTAAATCATAACTTTATGGTGAAGATTTTTCCGCATCACACAAATTCTCTGTTCGTTTTAGGGTAGTGAAACCAGGACCTCAAAACAAATTGCGGAAAGAATTCGGGCCGCCGGAAGCCCGTATTTCAAGCAAAGGCAGTCGGATGTAGGTCTGTAGAAATGGCCTTGAAGCTAGTACCGGTTACAGCTCTACACTGAATCCGCTGAGGCCCACGCCTTCGGCAAAACGTCCCACGGCGGTCAAGCTGGCCCAGGTGCGCATTGACTCACGTCGCGAGCGCACCGGCACCCAGCGTGCGCCGCTGCCGCCCAGGCGAATCGACAGGCCCCATTCTGGGCCGCCGTTGATCCTGGCCACCAGGCATTCGCGCACCGCGTGTTGTTCGACCAGGGCGCGCAACACGTCTTCGTGAATACCTTCGCCGATCACTGCTCGTGCTCCTGACGCCGCGCCGTGGCCGCTGCCTCGAAGGTCTTATACAAACCTTCGATACTGGCCGCGTTCAGCACCTTGACCGTCTCCAGGCCCAGCACGAAACCTTCGGCACGATCACTGGTGCGAAACAGGTCGTCAGCCGTGTGTGCCAGTTCAATTTGGTGTAGCAGTTTCAGGGTTTGCACCTCCACTGCGTTCGGCAGTTTCAGTGCCGCCAATGCATCAGTCATGCGGACTCCCACGTCCAGAGATCAACCAGATATAGAGGGAATGGTAGACCAGCCCTGGGGGGACCGGCTTCCACGACCACAAAAAAAGGCCCCCACACCTGAGCCAGGTGTGGGGGCCGATTGAACATAGGCTGGAATTATGGATAAAGGCCCAAGGCGGTGGACGAGCGTTGATATCTCTAATAATGGAAGTCATGTATAAAATTGAGCACAAAAAAACCCCGCCGAAGCGGGGTCAATTTGTTAGAGGTTATCGTAATGATCGCGTAGCCATGTGAAGGCGCGATAAGCCTGCACAACCCGTAACAAGGCAAAAAGGCCAAGGAACGAACGGCGAACAAATTTGAAAAGGCGCATAGGCGGCTTCCTCAAAGAAGCCTGGCAAACGTCACCCTTACCGGGCAAGGTGACGGTTACTGAAAGTTGTCGACGCTTTCAGCGAGCCAGGTGTTTTTCAGCCCTTCCTTCCCGGCACGTTTTCCAGACGTAGTGAAGGGACCTGGGGGATAAGTCCCCTTAGCCAACGTAATACTCCAAAACGTGCGACAGAAAAAAGGCCCTTTAACGATTATTTGAAATAAATTTTCGGATGGACGGAAAGGACTTGACTTGAGCCACAACAGGCGACCTAGAATTTCTTAAAGAAGTATAAAAAGATGTGCAAAACGACTGTTATCAGGGTGATTTTCACGATTCTGGTCCGCGTCACGGTTGAACCTAGCGCTTAAGACTTCTCGAGAAAGCTTTCGAATAAGCGTGAGTTTTGTTTATGAATGTATTGCGGCAACCATTGCGCATTATCTAGACCGTAATTTATGATCTATTCGTCGACGCTTTCAGCGAAGCAGCGAACCGAACGTCCAATTCAGTTCGCACAAAAAAACCGTCTTTTATAGACGGTTTTTTTCTGCCTGTTGTTTGTGTCAGCTTAACGTGCGACCTACTGCGGACTTATCCCTCACGCAATTCGCCCCCTATATTCAATTCAAATGGACGGCCAGCCAAGCAAATGGCCCCTATGCGTCTTTCCTAAGCATTCGCACCGCCATTCACAGCTTTCCGCTTTGGGACGAGTTCCGGTCAAAAGCGTCTGGCGCCCTGCACATTCTCCACATCAGCACACATTTTTTTGACTTAGCGCTTACGCGCCTCGTTCGACCGAAAGCACGTGCGATCTGAACGTGCCTTCAGAATCGAAAGGCTACTTCCTACAAACGCCGGAGTCGCATAATCGCATCTGTGATCGCTTTCGCATTTTCATCCAGGGTTTCCATGGCCCCGACCGCGTTGTCTGCAACTGTCCCTACGCCATTCTCTGAAAGCCACTTGGTGACCTCCTCTATCGCCGCCCCAAGCGCATGCTGGTTGTGCAGTAGTAACGTGAGCGCATCCGCAGTGGCAATGTTGGAATCGGAGTTATTTGGCATAGCAGCCTTCCTTGGAGTTCGGTTCGCAGAAGCCTAGTTCATAGAATCGCTGGCGAAGGTCAGCCACCCATTCGATGGTGGCCATTTTTGCACCAAAATAGCGCCCCAGTCCCATCTCAGTCCCATATGGCCTTTTTTCAGACGCAAAAAACCACAAACCCACCGACTTTCTCTAGGAAAATCAGGGGTTTGCGTTTACTGAATATGGCGGTGAAGGAGAGATTCGAACTCCAGAACATCTGCGAGCATAAATATTCATCACGATAACTTCCCACTGGCAGCTTTCGGCCAAAAGCAGTCGTTCCGAGCGACCTTTTCGACCCAGAAGCGACACTCACTGTCCCAAACGCATAGCCACGAAGAAGCCCCTTTCGGCCAGACACAGGTAGCCAATACCTAGTTTTAACCGGCCATAGATGTCTGTGTGCCTACAGACCGCGATTGTCACCAGCGGTCATCGGCGTGTAATTGGTTGACTAACCGCTTGTAAGACACTGAAGTCCGATGCGGTTCGAAAGCTAATGCCTGCGAGTCCACTTGCTGCGTTCTCCGGTTGTGCCTGCAATGGTGCTCCGGAGAGCGGACATTCGAGGCGCTGATTTGAAGGTGCCGCGACCTTCTCAGGATGTCGAACGGTGCATCCAGCACCGAGTAATGAATACGCTGCTGGCTCCCTGCCCTACATAAAACATCTACTGCGCCCAAGAAAGGCGGCGTCCAACTCGCCTGATTCGATCTACGATTGAGTGCTCGAAGCAGGCTGATAGATGTGAGTAAGCTTGTGAATATGCTGGTGGTTCGCGTAGTACTCGTGCAGGTTGTGCGCCTCTACTGACCGGTGATGGAAGCCACGCTCTCCCCACATTAGCCATACCAGCGCCTTGCCGGACTGCGTCAAGTAGCTATCAAGAAGGTCGCGACGCAGATAGCTAAAAAAGCCACTGGCCTGCGAGCCATACTCACCGACTTCTCGGTACAGGGACGCCACGCCTGCAGCATCGTGCAGGTCCCATTTGTTGGCGCAGTACCTGAGACTCAAAGCCTGACAGAGCTGTTTAGCGGGCAGGCATGCACCGCTGTTCTGGTTCACCACGCTGTGGTAGCTCTCCCAGTTGTACTTCTGCACTGGGATGTCGACCGCGATGCCATTGTTTGACCACCTATCAGCGGACACCATGTATTCGACGCGGTCACCCTCTTGCTCGTCAGTGACAGGCAGTCCCGGAATCGAAGAGAAAGGCATCTCACCCGCATAGGTGTAGTAGTAGCTTGGCTCGCTCGGAATGGCGTCATTGCCGGGGTACTCGAGGCCAGTGAACAACGTGCACAGGCGGTCGACTTCTCCGCTGTCCACGAGTACACCTCGGAGAAAGGTGAAGACCTGTCTGTCATCAGCGGGGGCGTTCTGTTCGAGGAACCCGTCAAGTACGACCCATGGCCCCGTCATGCCATCAATCTCCGCTAATTCGAGGATGCCACGGTAGTCTGGTTGCGGACCTCTCACTATCCAGTCGCCAGCATCCGTAGGCTGACTGCCGAACAAGTCTGGAAGCGGCAGGTCAATGCTCGCGGCCTCAAGCGGGAACGTCGGGTCGATGTCCACATCTGAGGGACGAGCGCTGCGTTCTTCGGCAAGGAGGCCCCGCGCGTACCGCACCCCCCACATCTCGAAGTAAGCAATCCAGCCGTACTTCTTCCCGTATCTGTCGACCTTGTTCTTGTCATTTCCCATACGAGGACCGGAGTCCATTTGCCGATCAACAGCTTCGAATTTCTCGGGGTCATAGCCAAGCACCAGCATTCGCGAAACGATTGCCGGTAGTACCCGTTGGTACTCTGGATTGCGGTCGTCGTAGTTCGACCGACCTGGAATCAGTCTCCCCATCGTGTAGTTGCCAAAGTCCATTCTAATCGCCGCGCGCTTCGCACGTTCGATCACCGCCGGGTCATAATGTGGCATGTTCTCGAACGGACTGGGTAGATGGTCAAACGGTGGAACGAGATGAGCTGCCTCGTCCTCAGACAAGCAAGCCGGATCAACCGTCCTCGCGATGGCAATGGTTCCCAGGCAGTACTGCTGATATAGAGCATGCCAGGTGGGATGCGTCGCGCCAGGCGCGAACATCGCTTGATAGATCTCACGAGCAACTCTCGGCAGTGCCTCACGCATCTCCACAGCATTAGTATCCCACCAATTGGTCAGCACCGTACCGTAGGCCGCGGCGAACATCCGCTCGGGGACGTATGGATCTGAAATGGCGATTGCCTCCACTGCCAGCCGGAAAAACTCCCCGGGCCGCTTGGCGGCGAATTCGTACAGGGTCTTGGTGGCCACGTCTCTCAGGCTTCTGGACGTCGACGTTAGCGTCCACATCACCCAGCGCGCCCGCCGAATCTCTCGTTCGTCTAGGCTACCCGACTTCCATTTAGTCGACAGGAATTTGAAATCGTCTTCAACATCTTTAGACCGCTCGCGAACCCACTCCGACCAGAAAAGATCGCGCTGCGTATTGGGCATGGCCAAGAGCACGCCGTGCAAGAAGTCCATGTCAAACGGATGCGCTCGCGCTGCCCTGGTGCTCCAAAGTCTTTTGAAGGCCATCCGTGCGAACTGCTTCGACTCCTGCATTGCGCGCGCGAACCGTTCCACCGTTTCCCGCCCGATTTGCCTTGGGTCTGATTGCGCTGTCAACAACAGAGCGTTCATGACAAGGTTCTCGTCCGACAATTCTTGCCAAAGCTGGCGCCTGCCAAGGCGTTGCGGATACAGGCCAACCAGAGCCTGGAACACGTCATAGGCGAAGGTATGCGATCCAGCCTCACGGAATTGGAATTGAGTGCGTCCTTCATCGCTTTGCAGCCACTGCACCAAGGACGGCCTGGCGAGGAGATACCGTGCCATCATATGCCCGGCCATCAGATCGTATGAGAACGCGATTCCTTGGCCACCGTCTTCAGAAGTCGTTCGAACGAGGATGCCTTCGGACTCCAGCGCGCGAATAACGCTGGCGTCCCAACGGCCCACGTCTCGAACAGCCGTTCGTGCAGCTTGGAACTCCACGCTTCTCGCGTTACCCCCCCAGAGGAGACCCGCGATCGTCAGCAGCGCATCTTGCACTTCCTCCTGATAGATGCGATGCGCCGCCGGTGAAAGCTCAGCAACTCGTTCGGCGACCTTATTGAAGTGCACTTCAAACAGGCTTGCAAGCGAACTGGGTAAAGCCTCCACGCCGACAATGTGCTGGCGTCGAGGGTTTGCCACCTCGCAGAAGATTCTCAGCGTCAAAGGATGCTGCAAGAACTCAATTGGCAGATCCGCGTCGGTGGCGTCGATCTTGTAGTACTTAAAGTACTTATCGATAGCCGTCTGCGGATCTTCCTGGAACCCGTTGTGCTCAACTTTAGGAAACTCCTCTGGCAGACACATCTGCGTGAACTCATTGCGCAGAGTGACAACCAGCAGTACGTAGGGAAAGTCCCTAAGAAGCTCATCCGCCCTGCAGAGTTCATCCCTCCAACTTCTCGGGTCTTCCGCTTCATTTAGACCGTCAATGACAATAGGGATACGCTTGCCCGCGCGCTGACCCGCCGCATCTACTGCCTCAACCAGTCGGTCGAAGCTCTCCGCCGGCCTTCCAGAAATCTTGAAGGCAGACACTAGATCGTCAAGTCCCTGGCCTGCATGGAGATTCTTGCCCAGCAGCAAAACACCACCGGGGAATTCTCCGTCCGCCTGCGTCACCTTGACGGCAAGCTCGGACTTTCCTTCGCCGGCAGCCGCAAGCACGGCGACGGCTCGAGCGCCGATCGACCGATCCAGACTGCGCAGTGCCGACGAAACTGCGTGGATGTCCGCAACCAGATTCGCGGCTAAAGGAGCTCCGTCTGAACGCGCCCCACGCAGCTTCGAGAGCAGCCTGTCATAGCGCACCGGCTGCGAAGGATTCGACGCCAGCATTTGTTGTAAAGCGTCGAAGTCGCCCTTGCCAAGCGCCTCGTGCAGGCTATCAAGCAGGTCAGCCAGTCCAGTGGCTCGAGCCAAGAGCGATTCGACTTCAGCCTTTATTTCATCTTTGACTTGCCCTGTCAGCGAAGCAATGTCCGTACAATTCCTCTTGAGAGCACTTGAGAGCTTCTTCAGTGATTCCCACGCGCTCTGGCCGCCCAGACGCCTGAGTACCTTCTCCTCTGCTCCAACGACAACATGAACTTCTGGCTGATATCGGCGCTTGAACGGAGCCGCAGCGAGCCTGTACTGCTCAGCAAGTAGCGCAGGCGTCAGAACGAGCTCGCCGAAGTAGGTTTCTCGAAGTAGCGCTCCCGGCCCAACCAAGAGCTCGTCAATATCGGTTGCCGTCAACAGCTCCAACTTCAACTCGGGGAAGCGGTCTTTCTCAAGCGCGAAGAACCACTCTTGGTCTCCCTTTGTCAGGGTGTGGTATGTCCAAAGCTTCCAATCGGTCACGCCTTGGACATGCTTTCGCGTCTTCTCCATGCCCTCGATGATATTGTTGCGGCGCGTGGCTCCCAAGTCTTGTCCGTTCGCCAGCTGATACCATTTGCATTGCCAACCAATCCACCGTGGCGGCGCTCCGAGATCACAAGACTCCGTCAGCTGGAGGTGGAACTCCACGCCAGGCTGGTTTGCGAGTTGCTTGAAGCGACCGAAGCGACTGTAGTGTCGGCGCACCAGAGAGCGGCAAAGCTTCTCGAAGTTTTCATCCGCTGCTCCGGGTAGCTCGCTGAATACATCCCAATTTGCTTCAGGCATCAGTATTTTCCCTGTCAGCTAACGTCGGCGGAATCGGACGGGTAGTCGTGAGCCGAGAAAACTTCGACCTTTGCCCCAGCCTCGATAAAGATCTTCACGAACGCGGACACCTCAGCCTCGTCAGTCGTGACAGTGATTCGATCGCCCTCTCGCGTGAGATAATGCTCAGATGCCAGCTGGCCGAGATCAGTTGGCCCCAAGGTGTTGAGGTTCAGGCTGCGCAGCAACGAGAGCATGTCATCTGAAAATCTCTGATCCTCTGGCTCACCAAAAGTGATGGAGTGGCTGTCATCTTTCGAGGCCTGAGCGCTGAGACTGTCAATGTCCTTCTCGACCTTCTCTGCGTCTTGCACTCGCTTGAACCTCCCAATGAGAACCAAGTTCATCGAATGCTCAGACCCGTATCCGTTCCAAATCTTCATGATTGCGTCTCGCGTTTAATCTCGAAGGTATTTCTCAGTCGCTGAAGCGCCGACAGAACGCCGGCGTCTCCAATCTTCGCACCGGCAGGTGAGTAAGAACTAGCGCGAAGCATGCCGGACGCGTCTATGTGCGCATAGGCCTGAAGGCCACGCTCATCGGGCAGAGGGTCGCACGTAGGCAGTCCTGACGCACCCGCCTCACTGACCGCAAGGCGAACCCTGCCTCCGTAGCTGGAAACCCAGTCCTGAAGTGCTCGGCAGACCAACCCATCCATGCTTGCGACTGCGGTGGTTGCTTGCTGAGGTAGCAACAGCAATTCGCTAGCTCCAACCTTTTGCGCGAGCTCGCTTATCGCGTCAAGTTCTGCAACCGTTCGCTCGTTGACCACGACGTTGATCCCAAAGGGCGACAAGGTCGCAATCGAATCCATACCTCGGAGCAGGCTGGCAAACTGCTTCCCGCGCTGTTCTTCATAGGTGCGACCTACCCCGTCAACGCTAATGCGTGCGAAGTGGATCGAGCCCTTGAGGCGCTCGACCAGCTGTGGCGTCAGGCGATGACCATGAGTCGTGAATGTGACCGCGAGCTGAGTTTCTCCCGCAACCCGTTTGCATATGTCGACGAAGTCAGGATGCAGCGTGGGTTCGCCGCCGCCAAATCCGATGCCGAGGCACCCCTCAGTATCCAGTTCCTTCAACCAGCTGAGCACCTGGTCAGTATGCAGCGACGCCTTGTGCTTCGGCGCGTAGCAGTACGCGCAGTGAAGGTCGCAAACATTTGTTAGAGCAATGGATACCTGGCGGGGGGACGTTGACCAAATCGCCTCTTTCGGGCGCAACTCGTCTAGCAGGACATTCAGACCTGAAAGGCGATCGAAAAGATGCACCCCGTTTGGGCCGATTCTTGACTTCATAAGACTTTGTCACCGTAAGCGGTTCTACGTTAAATGACATTCTAGCGCGTCGATTTTCTCGAGACAGCCTACCAGTGAGTCAGCGCCTACGGCCCGTGTTCTGCCAATCGAGGACGCAGCCCTCATGATCACCAAGAACTCGTCCGAGACGACCTGTACCGCGCGATCGAATGCAGCGACCGATTCGGACCCGGGGCGGTGCGAAATCGCTACTTCCGCTTTCTCAATAGCCGCGACCGTTGCGTCGTTAAGGCTGTGTGGCTGCATTTGGCCGGAAGCAGTCGTTCCCGGATGTCCGCTTCTGGCCGAAAACGGTAGCTTGGTACGGCAGGTTTCGGCTAGAAGCGCACTCGACAGTTAGCCGCTGATGTCTCTACGCTGATCGATCTGGTGAAAGCACACCACTAAAAGGAGCAGTCATGTTGGTAGTTGCCATTGATCGAGATAGCGTTCATGCGGGAGATGATCTGGAAAGTCATGCAATATCGGTCACACTCGATCAATCAGCAACACTGCGCACCTTGATCGAAGTGATACAAGATATGGACTACCTACCTCGTATCAGTGGAGGCAAGGCCACTTGGGTTGTTTATTCATCTGGCAAACCATTAGGTGTTTTAGCCCAGCAATGGCCAGAACCTAAATGGGTCGTGCGCCCCGAGAGAATCGTGGATCAATTTTTCGGAAATATCGAGCCTCGCCTACTTTTCAGATATTGGTGTCAGGCAGATCCAGATGAGGTCTTTTCGGATGCCCAGGCCGGAAATGAACTGCCATCACGATTTTAGGATGGGCAGGAGGCATTGCTTTAGATCAATGCGGTTCAGATTACTGCTGTGCGTCGATAGCTGCCTCCCGTGAACGACCTCTTTTGCCCGTTGCGGCCGTTCTGAGGAACATTGCAGGCAATCAAAGCGGAACACTGCGGCTCATAACTCATTGAAATTAGTCGAATTATTAAAGGTCTTGAAAACCGTCGACTGTAACAGGTCCATGAGTTCGAATCCCATCGCCTCCGCCATCTTATGTACGACAAAGCCCTGATTATTCAGGGCTTTGTCGTTTCTGAAACTCGCATCTCTTGGCCATCCCTTTCTTGATCGTTTCCGCATCTTTTCGGTCATTTCCGCAACCCTACTCTTCCGGCATCACTTGTTCGACCTTGACATGATGTGAGATGTGGCTGTCTTCAACAGGCAACTTTCTGCCAATAGCTGCCGCTCACGACCGCCTTCATTCGGCCAAAAGCGGTAGGTGAGGTACTGCGCGAGTCCAATCCGCTGCAACTGCCGCACCTGATCGACGGCCAATAAGGGGGTTCACAGATGGCGGCGTCCTGATTGACGCCGCCTCAGGTCATTACACGACCACGTTCAACAGCAACACCACAATCAAACCGACTACGGCGACGATCGATTGCACCACCGAAATAGTCTTGGTGGCTTCGCCCATCGTCATGCCAAAGGATTCCTTCACCATCCAGAAACCTGCATGGTTGGCGTAGTTAAAGAACAGCGAGCCGCAGCCAATTGACAAGGCCAGCAGCGGCAGGTTGAGGCTGGGATCAGCACCGGCAAGCGGCGCCAGCAAGCCGGCAGCCCCCACGATACCTACCGTGGCGGAACCGGTAGATACCGAAAGCAACATGGCGATCAACCAACCGAGGATCAGCGGAGGGAACGCCGACTGCTGAGTCAGGTGCACAATCGCATCGCCCACCTTGGCGCTGGTCAGCAGTTCCTGAAAGGCACCGCCGCCGGCGATGATCATGATGATCGAGGCGATTGGCTTGAGGCTCTTGCCCAGCGATTCTCGCAATTGCCCCGCATCGCCGCCGCGCGCGAGTACCAGACTGGCCCCGGCGAACAGCACGCCCAGCAGCATCGCTATCAGCGGATTGCCGAGGAAACCGGCCATTTTCAGCAGCGCATTGTCCTTGGCCAATACCATCTCGGCGACGGCATGGATCAGCATCAGGATCGCCGGCAGCAAGGCTGCCAGCACGCCAAGGTATACGCTGGGGCTTGGTTTATCGTCGGTTTTTTCAGCCAAGGTGAACTGATCCAGCAACACCTGATCTGGCCGAGTGCTCATGCGCGGGGAAATGAATGCGCCATACAGTGGGCCGCCTAAAATCATGGCCGGGATAGCCGCCAGGAAACCATAGAGCATGGTCGGCCCGACCGAGGTTTTCAGCGCGGCGATGGCAGTCAACGGGCCAGGGTGCGGCGGGACCATACCGTGCATGGCGGCCAGTGCGGCAATCACCGGAACACCGACATAGACATACGCTGAACCCTTGAAGCGCGCCTGACTTTCCAGTTTGCGCGCCACGCTGAAGATCAGCGGCAGCATGATCACCAGGCCGACCTCGAAAAACATCGGAATGCCAATCACAAACGCGACCATCATCATCGCCCACGGAATCATCCGATCCGATGTGCGCTTGAGGATGACCGCAGCAATCTGCTCGGTGACGCCGGCGTCAGCAAGAATTTTGCCGAGCATCGCCCCCAGCGCGATGACCACCCCCACTGCCCCCAGTGTCTTGCCGGCGCCGGTGACCAAGTGGGAGACGATGCCATCTGGCTCCATACCGGTTGCAAAGCCTACGCCGACGGAAACTACCAGCAAAGCCAGCAGCGGGTGCATTTTGAGGCGCGAGACGATCAGCGCTACCAGCACCAGGACGCTGATCAATGCGGTCAGTAACAGATCTATATCTAAGGGAGTCATGAAAGGTTCTCGGTTGGGCTGGTGCCCAAATTCTTGTAAGTGGGTGAAATGAATGGCATCTGCAACGGATGAGTTTCAGCGTTCGACTTTTTAAAAACCGAATAACCTTCGAGGCGCTTGCACCAGCAGCGAGTCGCTGGCTTGCGCCGAAAGTTCCAAGGCTTGCAACTGGTCGACGACGGTGGCGAAACCGATGCTTTGCTCATGCTGCGTATGCGGCCAGTCACTGCCCCATACCAACTGATGCAGGCCGAAGCTTTGTTCCAGCAACGGTAATGCCCTTCGAGCGAAATCAATGTTCTGTTGTGGCGTACCTCCCAAACGATAGATTCCCGATACCTTGATCCAGATCGGACTTTTAGATCCGGCCTCAAGCAACTCGCCAAACCCGGGCTGATCGATCCCCGCATTCGCGTCCGGCCGCCCAAAGTGATCGATCACCAACTTCACGCCGAACGGCGTCAATTGCTGGATCAGGCCCGGCAGATCCTTGACTTCCCGGTGCAACTCGACATGCCAGTCGAGATCAGCGATATCGCTGAAAAACCCTTGCCAGGCACTGTCACGAAAATCAGGTAACGCCTTGCCGATCAGGTTCAAGCGCACGCCGACCACGCCCACTCGAGCCATGTCATTCAAGGTAGAACGTCTGACGCTTGGCTCCAGCACCACCACACCGCGCAACTGCTGCGGCGCTTGCTTCAACGCCGCCAACAGGTAGCTATTGTCGGTGCCAAGGAAACTGGGTTGCACCAATACACCGTGACTCAGACCATGCGTTTGCAAATGCTCAAGGTACTGGCCAAGCGTGGCGTCGTACTCAGGGGTGTAGCGCCGTGCACCGATCAGATGCAGATCACGGTCGAACACATGGGCATGGGAGTCGATGCCGGTGATCGACTTGGAGCGGGTATCTGACATGGGTTTTATCTACTGAAGGTTAGGATCATCACGCCCGAGCGCGTTGATTGCCGTTGATACCGGCCGAAACGGAGGTGGCATTGGCTTCAAGGTCCCTGCCCCGGGTTTCAGGCAGGCAAAGTGCGGCAAGCACCGCCACGCCGTAGGCGATCCCTGCATCGATACCAATCGCCGAACCCAGCGACATGGAGTCACTCATGTGCCCGACCAGGAATGGAAATACAGCGGACAGCACCCGGCCAAAGTTGTAGCAAAAGCCAACGCCGGCGCCGCGTACATCGGCAGGGTAAAGTTCGGTGAAGAGCGCTCCCAGACTGGCCGGAATACCGGCGGCGAAGAACCCCAACGGGAACCCCAGGAACAGCATCTGCGTATTGGTCAGCGGCAAAAATACGTAGCACTGCACCGTGACCACGCAGCACAAGGCAAACAGCACAATGTTTTTACGACGGCCAATGCGATCGATCAAATAGCCGCTGGCCACACAACCACACCAGAAGGCGATGATGATCACCGCCAGATAGCCGCCCGAGTTCAGCACAGACAGATTGCGCTCGGTTTTGAGGAAGGTCGGCAACCAGGTCATTACCGCGTGATAGCCACCGTGCGCGCCCAGTCCCAGTAGCCCCCCAAACAGGGTCACGCGAATCAGTTCCGGGCGAAAAATGCCGGCGAGCGACTTGAAGAAACTCTGCGGGATGGCGTTGTCTTTTTGCAGACGCTGGAAGCTGTCCGGCTCCTCAACGTTACGACGCACCCAGATGATCAGGAACGACGGCAGCAACCCGACAAGGAACATCACACGCCAGGCCATGTCCTGTGGCACCCAGGTGTAGATCAGCGTGAACACCCCGACCGCCAGGCCCCAACCCACCGCCCAGGCACTTTGCACAGTGCCCATGACCTTGCCGCGATAGTGCGGATTGATTGTCTCGGCCATCAGCACCGCGCCGGCCGCCCACTCCCCGCCAATCCCGAAACCCTGCAGCGCTTTGACCACCAACAGCTGATTGAAGCCCGTGACGAAGGCCGAGAGAAAGGTGAAGAACGAGAACCACAAAATCATCAACTGCAACGTGCGCACACGGCCATAGCGGTCAGACAACGTCCCACCCACCCAGCCACCGAGTGCCGAGGTGACGAGGGTAACGCCGCTGATCAATCCGGCATCACCCTTTGTCAGCGCGAACGCGGCGATCAGCGCCGGAATCGCCAGACCGAACATTTGTACTTCCAACGCGTCGAGCGACCATCCGCCGAAGCAGGCCCAAAACGTTTTGCGCTCCCGAGGAGTGACTTGGCGATACCAGCTGAACATGATTCTTATCCTTATAGGTGTTACGCAAGGCAGCCGACAGCCAACCGCACCGCGACAGGGTCAGCTTTGGCAAACAAACAGAAATCGGGCGGCGATCTAGCCGCCGCAGAACGCTCCGCTACGCAGGCAGGCGTCAGCGAATATCCACGCTGTAGCGGAAGTGCTCCGCATGGCCGCGCGAGCGACGCCATTCCAGCGGGCTACCCGCGTAATCGCGGGCCAAACGCTCGATCACGATCACCGGACTGTTGACCGCTACCTGCAGCAATCGGGCATGCACGTCATTCACCGATTCAGCGGTCAGCGTTTCTTCGGCCGATGCAACAACCTGTCCGCACACTTCTTCGTAGATCGGATACAGCAGCGGCCCTTCGCGACTGAGGTCGATCTCCAGCAGCGCCTGAAACCGCTGGCGGGGCAACCAGATTTCTTCGGCGAGCACCGGCTTAACATCGAGCAGACGCACACGGACAATACGAATGACCGGCGCATCAGCGGGCAACCCCAGCGCTTGCGCTACGGCCGAAGGTGCAGCAACGGGCTCGATCGAGAGGATGCGACTCTCAGGGACCTGGCGCTCACCGGAAACAGTCTGGAATCGGAAGAAACGGAACAATGAGGATTGAAACTGCGCCCGGCGAATGAACGTCCCTCGCCCTTGCTGACGCTCCAGAATGCCCTCACTGACCAACGCATCAATAGCTTTGCGCACCGTACCGGTGGACAGTTGGTATTCCGCAGACAGCGCCGCTTCAGTAGGGATCGCCTCCCCCGGACGCCAGCGATTATTGGCGATCTGCTCAGCCAATTGGTCACGCAGGCGTTGGTACAGCGGCAGTCGGGCATCACTGGATAAAGAATTCATCGACTTTATTCACCTTATTATCTAGTCATCTATATGAATCTTGCGCCGAGTATTTGCCCAGATAAGTTGCCTGTCAAGGAGGGGCTTTTCGTCCTGCTGACGAATGGCTGCCCCACTGCCCCTCTCATAGACATGCGGGTTTTCGCCGGCAATGTCAGATTCTGGCCGAATGCGGACGGTCAGGAGCGACAGCTATCGGCCAATAGCAGACAGATCGTTCTACAGCCTCGGCGCTTTGTATCAGCCAGCAGAGCACTAGCGCAGAGAGGAAAAATACTGAGTAGGCGGTTTACCCAGTGCTTTCTTGAACATCGTGATGAATGCATTAACAGAGTCATATCCCAGGATGCCCGCCACACGTTGCACGGATACCCCCTCCGCCAAATGACTCAGTGCGATCATCAAATGCAATTGTTGACGCCAGCGTCCGAAGCTCAGCCCGGTCGTGCTTTCTACAAGCCTGGCCAGCGTTCGTTCACTGGTTGCAAGCCGAGTGGCCCACTCGCGCAACGTGGTTCGGTCGCCTGGATCGGAGAAAAGCGTATCCGCGATTTGTTTGATCTTGGGGTGGTCTGATATCGGCAAATGCAGCTCTTTCAGCGGAGCATCGGAAAGCTGCTCAAGCAGCACTGCAACCAGCCGCGCTGTCTTGCCCTCGGAATCGTAAGCAGGTTCCTGTTCAGCGAGATGCAGGATCATCTCCCGAACAAGGGGCGTAAGGGCAACCGTGCAGCATTCTTCAGGCATGGCTGCCGCACCGGGCTCAACGAACAGAAAGCAGGTCCGGGCGTTTTCGGTCACTCGGCAACTGTGCGGCATGCCGCCCGGGATCCATACGGCGTGCTGGGGAGGGACAAGCCAGAGTGCATTTTGCACCTCACAGCTCACTGCGCCATGCAAAGACAGGATCAGCTGGCCTTTGCGATGATCATGCGGACGGGCACCCGAATCATTGAGGTCAGGCGCAACCTTGAGGGCAATCGCTGCCTGGGCGAAAAGGTCTGAATCGAAATCTTCCGGCGAGGAAACGACATTTTTTGAGCTTGGCATAATTTAGTTATCAGGTGTCTTGATATCTATATTAGACAGTTCTGAAGTTCTCTACAGTTGTCTTCTTTTAAGAGGACAGATAAAGAATATGTCAGATACAAAAAACAAGTGGCATGCCATCGCGCTCGTCGCAGGCATTCTGCTTATCGCCGTGAACCTGCGCGTTCCCTTTACCAGCATCGCGCCCGTTTTGCCGCTGATCCAGAATGATTTTGGTTTGAGCGCCTCAGCTCTAGGCCTGCTTACTTCACTGCCATTACTTGCCTTTGCAGCCTTCTCCCCGCTCAGCGCATCGGTCGCCCGCAGGTTCGGCATCGAGCGCACGCTTTTCGGTGCACTGTTGGTCATTTCAGCGGGCATCCTGCTCCGCTCCGCAGGCAGCGCGTGGGCGTTGTACGCCGGTACGATATTGATAGGCACTGGGATCGCCCTGGGCAACGTGCTGCTGCCCGGCCTTATCAAACGCGACTTCTCGACGAAAATGGCGTCCATGACCGGTGCTTATTCCATCACGATGGGCGCAGCGGGCGCTGTCGGTTCAGCCGTAATAATTCCGCTGACCCAATCATGGGGATGGCCGATTGCCCTGAGTTTGTTGGTCGCAGCCCCGTTGTTGGCGCTGGTGGTGTGGCTGCCGCAGTTGAAAAAACACGAACACCTAAATCTGTCCGGTTTGAAACAAGCGCCAACCGTGGCCGTCTGGCGTTCGCCGCTGGCATGGCAGGTCACACTGTTCATGGGGCTGAACGCGATGCCTTTTTATGTCGCCGTCGGCTGGCTGCCGACTATTCTGATGGACCATGGCATATCCCCGGTGCAAGCAGGCACGGTACACGGCACGCTTCAACTGACCACGGCCATTCCCGGCTTGATTCTGGCGGCCACGCTTCGCCGTCTCAAAGACCAGAAACTGGCAGCCGCTACCGTCAGCCTGTTAACCGCCTCATCCCTGATCGGGCTCATTTACGCGCCAGACTACGCCATGTTGTGGGCCGCGTTCCTGGGCTTCGGCTCTGGTGCCAGCATGATGCTCGGCCTGACCTTCATCGGCTTGCGCACAAAAAATGCCGGTGACACGGCGGCACTTTCAGGAATGGCGCAGTGCGTCGGCTACCTGATGGCAGCCGCAGGCCCCTTGCTGCTGGGCCAACTGCACGACTGGACCGGTGGCTGGACAGCACCGCTGCTGATCACAGCCGCAATCTCCGTAGCCGGCGCATTCACTGGCATGCTGGCCGGGCGCAACGTTCAACTTGAACCTGCTGAATCATCGTCGCGAACAAGCCCGGCAATCCAGTCAGCGAATGCGCTCACAGCTGGCGATAGAAAGCGCTGATGCGGGTATAGCAGGTGTACAGGAACCGATGCGGGCTGCCAGTCAGCAAGCACTTCGACCAGCCGCCCTTCTCGCAGATGCTCGCTGACCACGTTCTCGGCGAGCTGCACCAGCCCGAAGCCTTCAAGGCACATTTTGATGTAAAGCCCAGTCTCGTTGACAGCCGCTGTGCCGTTCACCGGGACTGAGATTTTTTCGGTGCCACGGGCAAAGCGCATTTCACCTGCTTGCCTTGCGCGGCCCGAGAAGTAATGTATGGCCCGGTGGTGAGACAAATCTTGCGGAGTTTGCGGAGTACCGTTCTCTTCGAGATAGGCGGCAGATGCACAGGTCACCCAGCGAAACCGGCCGAGGGGGCGCGCAACGAGCGTTGAGTCATCGAGCTCGCCTGTACGAATGACGCAATCGACACCCTCTTGCACCAGATCAACCTGCCGATCGTTGACGCCTATCATCAGGTAGATGTCCGGGTAGCGCCTGTAAAAGTCTTGCAGGTTTGGCATGACGATGAAGTGTGCAATGCCACCCGGCATATCGACACGCAAACGCCCCTGTGGCCGTTTTACGGAATCCGTCAGGCTGATCTCTGTGTGTTCGATCAGCTCCAATATTTCTCTGCATTGCGCCAGATATTGAGCGCCCTCAGGCGTCAGGCTGACCCGCCGCGTTGTTCTGTTCAGCAGACGCACCTGCAAGTACTTCTCAAGATTTTTAACGCTGCTGGTAACTGTCGAGGGTGGCAGAGAGAGCGTCTGCGCCGCCTGGATAAAGCTTCCTGCTTCAGCCACACGTACGAAAACCTGCATCGCTTGAATACGGTCCATGACTGTTAGCAGCCTCAAAGCAGTGATCGGGGGGAAGTCTTTATTATTCGTAAATATTGAATAATAAAAACAGTTTAACCATCTTTTTCCCGTAGTATCGCATTGCGTACATTGCTTCCAACGAACTTTGAAGAGGTGTACAGAACATGACTGAATATAACCGCAGCATCGTCCAAGCCCCGGCCGCTCCGGCCGCCCGCACCCTTATCCGCGGCGCCACTGTGCTGAGCATGGATGGCGATATCGGCAATCTGGCGCGCGGCGATATCCTTATCGAAGGCAGCACCATCACGGCCATAGGTGAAAACTTTGAGGCCGGCGACGCTATGGTTATCGAGGCATCCGGCATGATTGCCATGCCGGGCATGGTCGATACGCACCGTCACTCCTGGGAAGGGCAACTGCGTCGAATCAATCCGAATGCCGAAACCCTGGAAGACTACTGCAACGCCACGCACTTCTCGTTCGCCAAATACTATCGCCCGGCTGACATGTATATCGGCAACCTGCTGACTGCATTGGGCTGCATCGATGCCGGCATCACCACCGTGGTCGACAACTCGCACAACAGCCGCACCGGCGCGCACTCCGATGCTGCGGTCGAGGCGCTGCTCGATGCTGGTATCCGGTCTGTACACGCCTCCGGTGCGCCAGTTTCCGGTGAGTGGGACAAAGCCCACTGGCCCGGCAACCTGGAGCGCCTGCAGGAAAAATACGTCAAGAACTGCGACAACCCACTGCTCTCGCTGGCGGTGATGGCGCAGCTGGAACCTGAGCTGTGGGCTGAAGCCCGGCGTTTGGGGCTGCCGATCATTACCGAATTTTTCGGCGGGGAGATGGCTGCTGAGTTGGAGGGTTTGCATCGCGAGGGTCTGCTGCGCCCCGATAACATCTTCAACCACTGCACAGCGCTGCCGGACGCCGGCTGGAAAATCCTTCGCGAGGCTGGCGTACGGGTCAACGTATGCCCGCGTTCAGATGCCCACTACGGCATTGAAGATGGAATGTTCGCCATGCAGTCGGCCAAGCGTCACGGCATCAGCCCGGGGCTGAGTGTCGATAACGAAACCTCCTACAGCGGTGACATGTTCATGGAGATGCGGGTGGCGTTCTACCTGCAGCGCGTCATGGGCATGCACCAGCAGCGCTGCTGCGGCGCAGAACATCATCCGGTGACCCTGCCTGCTCATGGCCTGCTCAAAGCCGCCACTCTCGACGGCGCCACCTGTGCCGGATTGCAGGACAAAGTCGGCACCCTGGCCCCCGGCAAACAGGCCGACCTGATCCTTATCAACGCGCAGGACATCAACCTTTACCCGTCAGGCAACGCATTCGGCACCGTTGTACACGCGGCCGAACGCAGCAATGTCGACACGGTCATCATTGGCGGTCGCATCGTCAAGCGCGGCGGCAAGGTGCTGGGCGTGGACAGCGAAAGGCTGCGTGCAGCAATCGACGAATCCCGTGAGCATCTGTTTGCTGCCGCAGGCTACCAGCCGGATATTTTTGCCGAGACATTCATACCGCTTGAGTCAGCCAAGTAAGGAGGCGCGAAATGAACGCAGCTTACTACCTGCTGGCCATCGCCGCGGGGCTTGGCATTACCCTGCAGACCACGCTGAATGGTCAACTCGCTAAAGGTGTGGGTGGAGATTCCGTAGCGGCGGCGCTGTTCTCTTTTACTGCCGGTGCGGTATGCCTGGGCATCTTTTCATTGATACGTGGCGGGATAGTGGCCTCACTGGCGGCTATACCTGCCCAGCCCTGGTGGAGCCTGCCGGGCGGTCTGCTGGGTGCCGGTGCCTTGCTTAGTTATGTGGTGCTTGCGCCAAAAATCGGTCTGTCAGCCCTGCTGGGCCTCGCTATCGCCGGGCAGATTATTTCGTCACTGGTTATCGATCACTTCGGCTTGATGGGGGCATTGGAAAGGCCGGTGTCTCTCGTCAAGTTGGCCGGGGCAATGGTGATGCTCGCAGGCCTGGCCATCGCCCTGTTCGGTGACAGGTGGTCAGCGCTTTTCTCCAACTGACAGCCTTGTTTGTCCCGTCCTGTTTCGTAGGACGCAACCATGTTTAAAACCCTAACCGGCACCACCAGTCTTCTTGGCGAGTGCCCTATCTGGTGTGAAAGAACCGAACGCCTGTTCTGGACCGATATCCCAGGTTGCGAACTGCTTGCTCTGGACCCCGTAAGCGGTGAAGTACAGCGCTGGCGAGTGCCGGAGCCGCTGGGGTCGTTCGCCCTTACGACAAATGCAGACGTATTGCTAATGGGATTGGCCTCCTGCCTGGGTTATTACAACCTGAGTACTGGTCGCTTCACCAAAATTACCATCACGCCTGGAGTACCCGGAACCCCGATCAGTGATGGCCGCTGCGACCGTATGGGCAACTTTGTGTTTAGCACTATGGATGCCGGTGAGCCGGTGCAAACTATAGGGCGATTTCACCGGTTCAATGCCGCGACGCTCAAGACTGAAACGCTGGACCTTCCCGAAGTGGCGATCCCGAACAGCATCTGTTTTAGCCCGGGAGGTTCCACCATGTATTACGCGGACTCCCTGCAAGGATGCATTTTCTGCTGCGATTACCCGTCGCTAGAAAACCAGAGTGTATTCACTACAGTCAAAGGTCAGGGTGCTCCAGACGGTTCTTGTATTGATGCGCAGGGTTTTCTCTGGAATGCGGAATGGGGCGGTAGCAGAGTCGTGCGTTACGCGACTGACGGCAGAGTTGACAGCGTGATCGACTCCCCGTGTATTCAGACCACTTGCCCGGTGTTAGCGGGACCTGGTTATGAAACGCTTTACTGCACCAGCGCACGGATATAGGGCTGGATAAGCCGGCAGATTTCGATGGCACGCTGATAAAAGCCGAAGCCGTTTTAGCTGCCGGATTCCCTGAAGAGCGATTTACAGGACGACTGCACTGAATAGTGGGTTCTAGCCTGTCGCGCCGTTCTGAATGCCAACTTGGTAGACGCGTATGAATGACCGCTTCTGGCCGAAAGCCGCCCCTCAAGCCAAACTCAGAGAGTCGATCAATGATGCAGGAGAGGCGCATTTTCAACTCGGAATGAGACAGTTAGTCGCATACCGAGGCAATGGGCCAAAGATGAAATCAGATGATCAACTGATCACTGCGCCTT
This sequence comes from Pseudomonas serboccidentalis, assembly GCF_028830055.1. Classification (NCBI taxonomy): domain Bacteria; kingdom Pseudomonadati; phylum Pseudomonadota; class Gammaproteobacteria; order Pseudomonadales; family Pseudomonadaceae; genus Pseudomonas; species Pseudomonas serboccidentalis. Next base: position 2,137,056 of record NZ_CP101655.1, on the reverse strand, counting down.
TCGGGCCGCTGGCAATCAGCGCAGCGCCACAGGCGGTTTTCATGCCGTCGAGCGCGATGGGCACGCCATCGACGGTGTAGGTGCTGCTGCCCTCGGCAATCGGGAAAATCCCCTTGCACAGCGGACAACTGACCTTGTGCCCGACCCCAGCAATCGGCTTGCCGTTGAGGTCGGTCCGGGAGAACGCTTCAAGGACCTTACCACCGTGAGTGGTGGAGTCGCCCAAGCGAATGACGTCTTTCACTTTGCATTTCCTTGATCAGAAGTGATCGCCATAAAATGAAACGTTTTCAGCTGAAGTGGTGTCGTCGGACACCAGCTTGCATTCATAACTCATTGCAAAAATAAATCCGTCCCAATTATTGGAACCAAGCATGCATTGACTTCATCCGTTGAGAAACCTCAAAAATTCTGCAAGTACCAAGGCCTCTGAACGCTCCAAAGCTTTCCTGATTTCGTCACAACCGCCTTTTGCAGACACCACCTTGCCCTTCAGTATTTCCCCTTCAGGAGTACATATATCCAGACTCACAACAAAACTTCCGCCCTCTGCTTGCTCACCTTCAAAAACAAGCTCAACTTCCTCGGGAAAAACCGTAACATATACAGAGAATTTTTCACCCGCATAATCGTAATGACCACAGTTTCTACTTAATACACTGCCCTGTTCTCTCGACGCCTGTCCATAAACCCTGTCTAAAAAACCCTGAAGAAGATCAACGCATTTTAGTTTTTCAGTCATTACTTCACCCCTTTGCGGCTTATTGATTTCAACACACCGTCAGTCAGGGCGTGATTGGATTCTGCTCCACGGGTATTTGCCCATGCTTTCAGTTTTGAGTCATCAGGATCGTCAGATGGACGAATAGTCACATGCCCGCTCTCTTTGTCATTAATTACATCAAAACCACAAGAGCAAAGCGCTTCAACATCAAGTTCAACATATTTTCCAGGCCCCATGTTGTCCACTGACATATCGGCTGACAAACCCGGAGCGTTACTTCCTTTACGAACATCATCTTTGTTCGGACGCGGTGTCATGCTGCTCGCCGTACCGGATCCACCTCTAAACACACTGCCCGTCGTCAAGGTCTTAGGTTTGAAGCGATTGAGTCCCAGAGGGTCAATCCAGCTCACTGGGTTAGAAGCATATTGATAAAGGTTTATGCCTCCAAAATAACTGATCGGGTCATGCGAAATAAACCGACCGATCTTCGGATCATAGTACCGATACCGATTGTAGTGCAGCCCTGTCTCATGATCGTGATACTGCCCCTGGAACCTGATCGGGTTCGTCACACCATGCTGCCGCGCCCATTCTGAACGCTGCTCCGTCACCTGCCCCCAGGCCTTGTACTGCGCGGTCCACGCCATATTGCCTTGTGAGTCCGTCAGTTCCTGCGGTGTTCCTAGGTGATCGCACTGGTACCAGGCCAACGCATCAAACGGTAATGCCGTGGCTTTGTGATTCCACAGTGGATCCTCATCAAAGCTGTATTCACCGCTGTAATCCGGCTGGCCCATGAGGTTGATCGGCGCGTGTCGCACAGCTTGAGCGACGGGTATGAAAGTCCCCGGTTCGAAGACGTAGTGCACCGTGCGACCCGGCTCGCCATCGCCCTGCGCCAGACTGCTTTCCCACGCGAGGTTGTCGCCGTCCCATCCGTAAAGCGTAAAACCGCAGCCAAGTTCACGCTGTTTGCGGGCGTGCTCGTTTCTGTTCCAGAGGGAACCGGCTTCCGGCCGCTGTTTGTAGTGCGCGCGGGAGTTTTTGTGCAGGCGGCGTCCCAGTGCGTCGTAAGCGAAATCCACACTCAGGCGCGGATCTTCGAAATGCACCAGTCGATCAAACAGGTCCCAACGCATATCGCTACGCTGACCGTTGTGCCAGCGCTGGATCTGATTACCGCGTTCGTCGTAGTCGTAGTGGGTGCCGGCGTATTCGCGCAGCAGGTTGTCGACCAGTTTGCTGCGCGGTGGCGTCAGATCCAGTGGGCGACGGATTTCTGCAGTCTTGTCATCCAGCAGGTTACCGGCCGGGTCGAAGGCGAACGTTTCAACGCCTTGACGCGTCACGGCGCTGAGCAGTCGGCCGACGGGATCGTAACGATAGGCGAGCGGGCCGCGACGACTGTCGTTGATGTCAGTCAGTTGGCCGGCAGCGTCGTATTTGTATTCGCGCTTGAGCAGAGTGCTTTTGTCATCGCTGCGCCCCAGCAGTTGCTCCTGCAAGCGTCCGGCCGGGTCCCAGCTTTGAGTTTGCAGCAGGTGATTGCCTTGATGGCGGGCGATTTCGCGGTGCAGGTCGTCGCGTTCGTAACCGATCAGCTCATGCTCGTCCAGGCGCATGCCCAGCAGGTGGCCGCTGCCGTAAGTGAGCCAACTGACGCGGTGGCCGTCGGGGCGAACGGTGGCAACACGTTGATTGAGCACGTCGTACTCGTGCTGCCAGATCGCGACGGTGGGCTTTTCCAGTCCGAGGTAATGTTGGTGTTCGCGCAGCAGATTGCCGGCTGGGTCGTGGAACCATTGCAGTCGGCTGTCGGCGTTGTCGGCCAGCACCATGTTGCCGTTGCCATCGTAGGCAAAGGTTTCGCTTTGCGATTGGTCGCCCAGGGTGGCGCGACGCTCGGTCAAACGGCCCATCGGGTCGAAGTTCAATGAGATGATGCGTTTGCCATTGACTGATTGGGCGAGGCGACCGGTGAGAGGGTCGTACTGATAATGCGTACTACGGCCGTCAAATCCGCTCTCCTCCAGCAGTCGACCAACCGGGTCGTAGTGGAAGTGCGCGCGTTGTTCGTTTTCGTTTTCCAGGGCCGTTAACCGTCCGAGGCGGTCCCAGCGATAGCGCAGGGTTTGCTCGGCGGCATCGACACGTTCGGCGATCAAACCGGCCGCGCTGTAGCTCCAGGTGGTGCAGCGATCGAGACCGTCGACATGCGTCAGCAGCCGGCCTTCAGCGTCGCGTTCAAAGCGCTCTTCAGTCTTGTCCGGGTGCTTGACCAGCACCAGTTGGCCGGCCTTGTATTCGTATTCGGTGGCGTTCCCGGCAGCGTCGGTGAAGCAGATCATCTGCCCCAGTTCGTTGTATTCCCAGGCGCTGGTCTTGCCTGAGCAGTCGACGTACTCGACCAGTTGCCCGGCGTCGTTGTAATCCAACGTCTTTTCGTTGCCGTTGGCGTCCTTGATCGCGGTGGGCTGACCGGATTTGTTGTAGGCGTATTCGGTTTTGTTGCCCAGCGGATCGAGCGCTTCGACCAGGTTGCCTTGGTCGTCATAGGCGCGTTGCCACTGACCACCCTCGGCGTCGCTGATCTTGATCAGCATGTCCTGATCATCGTAGGCGTAATGTATCACCGTGTGATCGGCGCGGATGTGTTCGAGCAAGTTGCTGCGTTCATCGTAGCTGTAGCGATCGGTGCTGCCATCGGCATTCACGCGGCGAACGATGTTCTTGGCTTCGTCGCGGAAGAACCATTCCGAACGCTCATCCGCGTAACGGATGCGGTAGGTGTAGCCAAGGATGTCGTAGTAGTGCCAAGTCTCGTTGCCGAGGGCGTCGGTGACGTAGGTCAAACGGATGTTTTCGTCCCACTCCAGGCGCGAGTCGAAGCTGCCGTCGTCCGCCCATTCGCGGATGGCTCTGGCCTTGGCGCCAGGGCCGTCCCACTGCAGATTCATGCCGCGCCCGGTGCGGTCGGTGTAGCGGGTGATCAGGTGATGCTGGAACTGATACGACCAGACTGCGCCGTTCTCGTCCTGCGCCTGAGTCAGATCGCCATAGGCGTCGTATTGGTAGGCGCAGAGCTGTCGCTGCGGTTCGCCGTCAACGATTTGCCAGAGACCGATAAACCGGCCGTGATTGTCGATCATTGTGCCGAGGTGCAAGTGCACCTTGCTGGTGTCGTTTTCCTGATAGGTGATCAGATCCGAGAGCACCGATTGTTCGCCGTGCCGATGCTCGTAATGCAGCATGATCCCGGCGCCGTTGCGCAGCGAAATGTTGGTCAGTACATAGCGCTGGCCACGGCGGACGTAGGTTTCCTTGCGTTCGAAACCGTGGCACAGCAATAGCTGATCTTCGCTGGCACGAACGAGGGTGATATTTTCGATGGCGTCGTAATGAAACAGACCGACTTTGGGCAGCGAATAGCTGTGGTCACGGCCGTCGGCGCCGTAGAAGGTCAGGCCATCGTCCACGCAGTCGAAACGCGTGGTGAACTCGCTGATCCAACGGGCCCCGAGTTCGCTCTGATCGTAGGCGTCGAGGCGTGAGTTGTAAGTTCGGGTCCACTCGATCGGGAAGGGGCCGGGCAGGCTGAAATCGGTATGGCTGAAGCTTTCCGAACCCAAGGCGAAATTGATGCTGAAGTTCGTGGCACATTCACAAGGGCCTTTCTTTGGATTGGGCGCGCCTTTCGCCGGTGCCTGTTGGCCGTGGGCGGCCAACTGCCCCTCAGATGCCGTACGCTTCGCCTGTCCGGTCTTCTCCGGATGGACGGCGGCGTTCTGGCCATGGGCATTGCGCTTGCGCCACAACGTCACGGCGCTGGAAAGAATCAGCAGCAACCAACCGATGGAGTTCTGAACGGACTCATCGTCCAGCTTGCTCAACTGGGTGCGCAGCTCCGGACCCATCGCCCGCAGTTTCGCGGTTTCCGTGGCAACCCGCTTCTTCACCTCATCGGGCAGCAGGTGATCGGCCGCACTGTTGGCCAAGCCTTTGCCTGCAGCCTTATAAGCGCTGCACGCGGCGCCGAAGATGTTGCCGAACGATGCAAGGGGATCATTCTTGAATTGATCGACCGCCGCACTCGCTTGTGCGCCAGCCGCGTTTAGGTCGCCCTTGGCATCAAGCTTGCCATTGGCCACCGTCTCGAGGCCTTTGGCAATCTCGTTGACAACGTCTTCACCCAGCTTGCCGGCGTCCGCCAGAATGCCCGGCAGCTTGCCTTTGGCCTGTTCAACAAAATCATCCAGCGTGCCGATAATCGAGGCGTTCAGGTGACCTACCAGCACCTCGATCACGGAGGTGCTGAGCAACAACTTGCTGCTGGCCCTCATCTCCTGACGCACCAGAAACAGCGTCGGACGCAGGGTCATCCGGGCTGCCGCCATCGCCGGTGGCAGCGGCAAAACACCGATCAGGTTGATGCCCAGACTGGCCCACGCGAGCAGGTCGCGCTTCTGTGCGTTCGACAGCGTGACGATGTCACCCAGCGCATCGACCAGCGCCATGATGTTGCCCACCACGGGTAATGCGCCGGCGACGTTCTTGATCCGGTCGAGGGTGACCACCCCGCCACTGGCCGATTGCAGCCAGGCATCGAAGGTCGCCGCACCGCTGGCGACGTCCTGAATGTCGATGGCATTCAGGGGAACGATCGCAACCTGAGGTTCACGTTTTACAACAGCAGTTTCAGTGGTCATGACAGCATCTCACCCGCCAGCAGGCCCGGGGTTTTCAAGGAAGTTTTAGGAAGCGTCGGCGCCGGCAGACTCGGCAACTTGCCCGCCTTGCTCGCCGCTCCGAGGATCCCCGACGCACTCGGCATTGCCGCATTCGCCAGTTTCGGCAGCCCGGCCACCCCGCCCTGCACGGCGCCTTTCACCTGCTGCGCCGTTTGCATCGCACCTTGCGCGGTCTGCATTGCACCCATACCTGTCTGTGCCAATTCCTTGCCCTTCTCCAACATGTCCCAGTTCTTGCTCGGCAGCGCCTGCGCCACCATCGCCTGCACCTGACTCGGTACGTCATCAGCCCCCGGCGAATTCAACGGCCATTCCGGTTTGCCGATGTAGCTGCCGTCGCTCCAGGTGTCCGCCGGATCCTTGCCGAACAGCACGCGCGCCGGGCCCGGGGCGGCGCCGGCGACGCTGGCAAAACCCTTGGCGTCGAGTTTGCCCTTGATGCTTTTGCCCAAGGCGTCGATCACTTCGTAATCGCCTTCCTTGATGCCCTGACGCCCGGCGTATTGGTTGAACAACTCCAGGTTGCCCTTGCCCGGTTTCGGCGGTTCCGGGAACACGCCGGCCAGACTTTTCGCGCCGGTGTAGGCGAAGTTCGCCGCGTGCGCGGTGTACGGGCCGCTGGTGGCGTGGGTGATGCCGCCGGCGTTGTAGGTCGTGGCGCTGCCGCCGCCCTGGATCACCAGTTCGGTCTTGGCGGTGATGGTGATGCGGTCGGCATTGGCGGTGATGTTGAGTTTGGCCAGCAGGTTGATGCTGTCCTTGAGCGCCTTGACGTCGATGTCGCCGGAGGCCGCCACCAGACGCCAGCCCATGCTCTGCACGAACAGGCGCATGCCACGGCTGGCACTGGCCAACAGGCGTTTGCCAATGGAGAAACTGGTGTGCCCGGTGCTGCTCAGCGCCAGGTGTTCGCCGGTGGCGATGTGGCTGGAGCGCGGTGTGGTCAGGGCGATGCCGGCCGGACTGGCGAGCACCAGGTGCGGCTCGGTGAATTCGGGGAATTCGTTGGCGGTGAGGTTCGCCGGTCCCGAGCCGAGCACGCCTTGATGCTGCGCGTGCAACGCTTTGGCGACGTCGTCCTGATCGCCGGCCTCTTGGGCCTGAAGCTCTTTGGCCTGAACGGCAAAACCGTCCTGCTGATCGCTGGCCGTGGCGAGGCGTTCAGCGGTTTCCGGCAGATCCTTGTGGTGCTTGGATTCGTTCGGACGCGGTTCGGTGGTGATCAGCAGGCCGGCACCGGCACGCACGGCGCCGTGACGGTCGGTTCTTAACTCAAAACCTTCACCGCGCGGCTGCCCACCTGAAGGACGTGGATGGGTCAGGTAACCAAGGTTGATCGCACTGGCGCCGTGGTCACTGCGCAGCGCAATGCTGATTTCGCTGGTGGTGTCGTCGATGCGCAGTTCGTTGGCGCGGCTGCCCTTGTATTCCTTGCTCTTAACCGTGGCCAGGGTCTTGAAGTCCGGCAGTTTGTACGGCGGCAGGTTGGCGCCGTGGTACAGGCAACCAGTGATCAGCGGCTGGTCGGGGTCGCCTTCGAGGAAGGTGATCAGCACTTCCATGCCGACCCGAGGAATGTTGATCGAACCAAAGGTTTCGGCGGCCCAACTGGAGGCCACGCGCATCCAGCAGGTGGTCTTGTCGTCGTGCTGGCCTTCGCGATCCCAGAAAAACTGCACCTTCACCCGGCCGTACTGGTCGCAGTAAATCTCTTCGCCTTCAGGGCCACAAACCACCGCACTTTGAGTACCGAGGACTTTCGGTTTAGGGTGATTCAGCGGTGGACGGTAAGGCACGTCCCACGGGATGGCATTGAAGCGGTTGCGATAGCCCTGGTGGAAATCGTCCTTGTTGTCGGTGGTGTCGCTGGTCACCGACTCTTCGAGCACTTGCGGCTGTTTGCCTTCGTGGAAGATCTCGGTGAGCAGCCACAGGTCGTTCCACGTCGGGTTGGCGTGTTCGGTCAGGGCGAGAAAATGCCCGCTGACCAGAATCGGCTGATCGCTGTTGCCCTCGGCCAGTCGATAGTCCGTGCGATGGCGTTCCAGTGCACGGTTGGCCAGGTGTTTGCCGCGCTCGCGATCAACGAAACGCCCCGGGTAATCGTAATCTTCCAGATCCGGCTGGGCGTTGCTCTTGGCGTCGCTTTCCAGCTCGATCTTCGGTTTGACGAAGTCGTAATCGCGGCGCGTGGTGCGGCTGGTGCGGGTCGCCAGACGCAGGCCGAAACGCTTGACCACCGGTTGATCGGCGACCAGCCCGGAGTCCTGTTGGTAGGCCACGGGCGCCAGTTTCGGGAACACCGTCTGGTCATCGCCGAAGGTCAGCTTGTGGCCGCTGGACGTGTGCTGGAAGTGGTAGTGAATCCCCTCCTCTTCGCACAGGCGCTGGACGAAATGCAGGTCACTTTCGTCGTACTGCGTGCAGTAGACGCGCTCGGGATAGATCGCGCTCAGCTGGAAGTGGTAGTCGCTGGCGAGGATGCCGTGTTCTTCCAGCACCTGGCTGATGATTTGCTGCACGGTCATCTGCTGGAAAATGCGCTGGTTGAAACGGTGCGCGAGGTACGAAAGCTGCGGGCGCAGCGAAATCTTGTAGCGGGTCAGGCGCTTGCCCGCCTCGCCCTGGGCGATGCTGTAGATCAGCCCGTGAATCCCGGTGCCGCTCGGCGACAGCTGAAGAAACGCCAGTTTGTGCAGCAGGCTTTCGAGGTTGATCGAGGCCTTTTCGCTGACCAGTTCCAGCTCGAATTGGAAGGGGGTGTTGAGGGCTTCCCGACCGGTGAACGACAGCACCTGAAAGTCGCTGTCCGCGCCATCGATGGTCAGATTGAAATGAGGCTGGTTGGCCGGTGAGAACATTCCCTTGTCCCTTACGCAGTGCTGCGATACGCGCCAGATCGCTAAGGATCTGGCGGCAAAAAAATCTTTTGAAATTCATGATCTCGGCCAGCAGCGCTGGCCGAGACGGTACAACCATCAGCCGCGATTAAACGACTGGAGCACGCCAGTCATCGGAACCCGAAGTACCCGAGACTTCGTGGGTCCAGGTGATTTTGCGGTAGGTGAACTGCACTTCTTCCAGGTGGGTGAAGTGCGAGTTGCCTGGATCCTGGCAGTTGTGCATTTTGTTGTTGATGGCGACGATGATCGCGTCTTCCAGTTTGGTGGTGTAGTAGTGCTCTTGAGTACCTTGAGCCGAAGTACGGAACCACTGGATAACGATTTCGCTCATGCGCTCGCCGGAGGTCAGAGCGGCTTGCAGCAGAGGCGAAGCCTTGTCGTAGACCTTGGTGATTACAACTGGCTTGTGAACGCGCTGACCGGTTGGCTGACCGGATTGCGGGTCACGCGGGATGATCACGTCGTGGCTGAACGCCTGAACCATGACCTGGTCTTCGTGACCTTCCTGGTAGGTGTTGCCAACGGAGTCAGCGGTGAATGCGCCTGCAGTGATCAGGCCTTGTTTTTCGCCGGTAACCGACATGTACGCTGGTGTTGCCATGGGAGGTGCTCCTTGCTGGATCAGTGGATGAGTCATAGGTGAAATCACCTAAGAGGCGGCCACTTGCCATCAAATTACATGCCAACTTTTTTCGAGCCTTATAAACCGGGCTTGCGAGCGTTTTCCTTGCGGAGGCTGGGATAAATCCGCAGAAAATAATCGAAAAGTGCGCAAGAAGTTGCGCAGTGGTGTGCAAGAAGTTGCGCACTTGGCTGGAGACCACGATCTACTTGGGCTGTAGCGATTTATTGAGCCAAATATGCGGAACAAGTGCGCAAGAAGTTGCGCACTTTCAAAAAAGCCCCCCAACACATCAACGGCTGAAGTTTTGATGGTGCCAGGTCATGACTGCATTTCAAGATGGCCAAACATAAGAAGCACACCTTTCCACAAACCATAACAAATCCTAAGCAAGGGATATCCTCAGCATTCGCTCAATACGACGCCAAAGTCATCGCTAGACACCTGAGCCGCCTCGTTAAGCCGTTGGCGCAGCGCAGCGGTCAGTTGCCGCTCCACCTCCCATGGATCCGACAGCGCGGCCAGCTGCGGCGCCAATTGCGGCGACAGGCTCATCAGCGATTGATTGAGCGAACGCGCGGTTTCATACGCAGCCTTCTGCACGAAGCTGATCTCGACCAGTTCACCCTGCGCCTTGCGAAACTCCATCTCCGCCATTCGCGCCAGGTAATGCTCGCGATGCGCTCGTGCTTTCTGAAAGTCCGGAGAGTGCCCCTGGGCCGAATCAACGGGCGGCGGCGCAGCCGTGTTAGTCGGTTCGGATTTTAATGTGACGTGGCTGTAGACGTCACGCTGGAGCCGTTCCTGCTGGTGTCGAGCGCTGACGCCGGCCTTACTCGGATCCCGCGTCACCTCCAGAAACTGTTCGCTGGCATCGACATCGATCCGGCCCGCTTCATCCAGCACCAGTCGATTATTGAGTATCAATTTGCTGATGTATTGCTTGGACCACCCCTTGAGCTCACCGTATTCCTTACGTGTTAAAAATGCCATGAAGCCTCCTATTTCCAAGCCCGGTCAACTGGTCAACCAGTCAACTGGGGTCAACTAACTTTCCAACCCAGCCACTAACAAGATCCCGCGGGTTTCCGACCCCGTGCCCTTTGAAAGTCCTCAGGGTCCCCGGCGCCTTTTCGGTGGCCTGGCCAGCAGATCCGCCTCGTTCGACTAGTCTCTGTGGACGATCAGTCAGAAGGTGAGAAGTCATGGAAATGATTGCTGTGCGTTCCAGTGCGATGACCGCCGTTGGCTACGATCCTGCAACGAGACGAATGAGGATCCGCTTTGAACAAGGCCACTCCTACGACTTCTGCGGTGTCCCATCAACCATACACAATGGCTTGATGGCAGCTGTGTCCAAAGGCGCCTACTACAACCAGCACATACGCGATCGCTTTCAGTGCTGAGACGCGCCTTGATGGCCATGCCTTGGTGCGATCACCTTCAGCTTTAACACCCCGCCCCCTTTCTGAGGATGTGCAATGAGCTATGCCGCAGAAGCGTTCAACGTGATGATTGCCTCACCAGGTGATGTAGCCTCCGAGCGCGCGATTGTGCGCGACGTCATTTATGAGTGGAACGCAGTTCATTCCAATACACGGAAGATCGTTTTGCTTCCCATTGGCTGGGAGTCTCACTCCTCTCCAGAAATGGGCAACTCCCCTCAAGCTATCATCAATGAGCAAATCCTAGAGAAATGTGACCTGCTGATAGGCGTGTTTTGGACGAGGATTGGTACGCCAACCGAAGACTACGCGAGTGGCACCGTCGAAGAGCTCGAAAAACACATTCAGTCAGGCAAGCCAGCAATGTTGTATTTTTCATCTCAACCAGTGGTCTTCGACTCCGTTGAGCTTGAGCAGGCCGCAGCAGTTAAGAAATTCAAAACCGATTGCCAAAGTCGAGGGCTCTATCAGAGCTACGACAGTCTCGCGGACTTTCGAACAAAGCTTTATCGACACCTCCAGCTTAAGGTCAACGAGCATCCAATCTTCAACAAATTGGAAAGCCATAGCTCAAGCGAAATCTCCGAATCTCAAACGCAGATCCCGAAGCTTTCTGATGAAGCTCAAATTCTGTTGAAGGAAGCTAGCCTGGACGCTCATGGGACAATCATTCATGTCGAATACATGGAAGGTACAGACGTCCAAACAAACGGTAAGAATCTCGTCGCCGAAAAGAGAGACCGCCGAGAAGTAGCCAAATGGGAACAAGCGATTCTCGAACTCTCGAACGAAGGCCTTATCGTCGGTCAGGGCTACAAAGGCGAAATCTATCAAGTCACAAATCTTGGTTACCAGATCGCAGACATGATTGCCCTTTAGCCACTCCTTTGAAAAGACGGACATCCCTGCGAAGGTTTCAGCTAGAGAGATTCCGCGAGTTCGCTAACCCGTGTAGGGGGCGGCCCTTGGGGAGGACCCGTAAAAATCGGCGCCCTACCCGGCCTGCCCGGCTCATGCTTTCGGTTCGGCCTCGCTCAGGTCCAGCCGCTTGGCCACCCAGCGTTCGTACAAGCCGATGGCGACATCGGCGCCGGCCATCGCGGTCAGGCAACCCAAGGCACCCGCTGTCCAGATCGACAGGCCCGCGCCAAACAGCAACATCATCGCTGACACGCCGCAGACGATGCAGGCACCGGACCGAAGTGCGAGGCGGCGCAACAATGCCCAGCCTCTCGCCCCGTCCTTGTCAGCGCGCCACATCTCGCCGGACACGCCGCCCACCAAGGACAGGGCAATCACCAACCAGATCGGCATCTCTGCCAGTGCCTGTTGCTCGTTCGTCACTGCCCCTGCCCCTTAAACAAAAAGACCCGGCGCAATGGCCGGGTCAGGTAGTGGGTGGCCTGCCGCGCTTTGCGGTCGCACCCATCGAAGATGGCCCCTTTTTACAGGTCGATTCTGGTGGCAGCAAGACCGTTTTAATGCCATCCGGTGAATGTGTGGGTGACGCCCGGTGAACGGCTGGCGAATGTCGGTGAATATCTCAACCCGGCTGGCTTTTGCTTCTGGTGTTTTAGCGGCGTCCCATGCGTCCCACCTCTCCAAAACAAGGTGGGACGTCTGAAAGCCCCGCAGATTGGGGCTTTGCCCCACCGTCCTACTTTTATCTCTCTTTTCTCGTGTATAGAGAGAATATTTAAAAACACGCGTGCGCGTGAACACGCGCATTGATGCCCGCTACGCATACACGGGCGGGAGGCATGAAAAAGGTGGGACGGTGGGACAGCCCAACAACGACGTGGCCTGCGCCCGTCCCACCACCGCAAAAAGCAGTGGGACGGAGGCAGGCCAGTGGGACGGCGTGAGCCAGAGTAATGCCCACGATCAAGCCGCTTCCCCCAGGAGGAAGTGCTCAACCACGATGTGAGCGTCATGCAGGCGCTGGTAGTAGAGGTTGCGTGTGCAGCCACTCTCAGCCAGACGCGCAGTCAGAGGCGCATCAGGCTGGAAGTAATGCACCTGGACTACCGTCATCAACTCGGGATCAAGGCGTTTCTTGACGATGCGCTCGATGTCCAGGGAGGCCTCCAGCGGCACCCTGCTCCCGCGCCTTCCGCGCACAAGCTGGCCACCGCTTTCCATCATCATCGCGACCATGTTGCCGCCCGAGTAACCGGCGGCCACCTCATCGCTATGCAGCTCCTGCGCCCATTGCTTGAGGGCCATATCGATCGCCTTAATCATCGAAGCACGGCTCCTCGAACTCAGGTTGTTCCAGCGCAGGCGCCCTGCCCCAACCCTCCGGTTTCTTGTACGCCCAAGGCCGCTGGCCGCTCTTGCTCAGGGCGCCCAAACGGAACCGTCGCCAGCCCAGTCGATGTAGGATCGCACCCACGCGCATCTGCTCCGGTTTGCCCCAATGACCGGGATCGAGCTTGAGCGCCTGACTCATTACCTCACTGCCGGTGGTGGTCTCGCCGATTTGCGACTCTTCGAGCCAGGTCAGGATGGGCGTTTCCCATTCGTCCACTACAAAGCGTTCGTCCTGTTCCTCGCTGAACATCGGCGCTTCCTCTCGCGTTACCCACCAGAGATCGCCGGCCTCAAAACAGAACATCGCTTCGGCCCACAGTTGGTCGCGGATCTCGCGCAGCAACGCCACGTCGACCTTGGTACAGGCCACCGGCCAATAGCGGCGGTTGCCGGTGGCGTCCTTGAGATACTCGTCCTGGTTGGTGGTACCGACGAACACACACTGGCGTGGCACGTCCAGGGTTCTGCGGCCATAGCTTTCGCGGTAGGTGTCGGTCGACGCTGAGAAGAACTGCTTGGCCTTGGTGCTCTCGGCCTTGTTGAAGCTGTCCAGTTCGCCCAGCTCGACGATCCACTTACCGCGGATCGCCTGGAAGCCGTCCTTGTCACCGAGGGCAAACGGCGTATCCATAAACCACTCACCGCCGAGCACGCTCATCGCGGTCGACTTACCGGCGCCTTGTACGCCTTCGAGGATCATCACCGAGTCAGCTTTACAGCCGGGCTTCATCACCCGCGCCACGGCCGAGATCATCCAGCGCTTGCCGACCTTAGAGGTGTAGTCGGTTGCCTTCACCCCCATGACATCCGTCAGCCAACGCTCCAGGCGCGGCACGCGATCCCATTCCAGTTTTTTCAGGTACTCGCGCACCGGGTGAAACGCGTGGTCGTGAGCGACGACGCTGACGGCCTCGATCACCTGCGAAGACTTCACGCGCAGGTTGTACTGCTGCGCGAGCCACTTCATCACGCGCACATCATCGATGTCGGCCCACTCCCCGGTGCCACCGCCATAAGGCGCCGCACGCAGCTTGACGATCTTCGAGCTGAAAGCGCAGTAGCTGATCACCCCGGCCCAGCGCACGTCGTGAGCCAGGATCAGTTCGACGTTCTGCATGTGCGCGATCAGTGCGCCACTTTCACTGCGAGCGAGCTGATCTTTCCAGCCACCGGCTGCCGGTGGGCGGACCACCGCGAGGACTTGTCGGCGAACCGCGTCGAGGCCTTCGGCGACGTGCAGATCGTTGAAGTCGGTCCACTTGTCGTGACGCTCAATCGAGAAGATCGGTGCGACGACTTGGGCACCGACGATCAACGCGGCGTTGCTGGCCTTCTCCTCACCCGGGTTCCACGCATCGCCGTTGGGCTTGGTGGTCTTCCAGTCATCGTCGCGACAGATGATCAGTGGGCAGCCGGCAAAGCGTTCGCGCATGACCTTGCACACGGCCAACAGGTTGCCCGCATCGAAGGCCACGGCTACCGCGAGCGAGGTCGCCATGTGCAGGCTGGCGCCGGTGGCGTAACCCTCACACACCAGCACCGGTTCGCCCGGTACCGGGTGCGGACCGAGCAGGTGGAAGGTGCCCTCCTTCGCCATCCCGTAAGGCCAGTAGGATTTGTCGCGGCCGGTGTCTTCCTGTTTGTTCGGGAAGATCACCTGCAGACCCATGATCTGATCGCGGGCGTTCTTCATTGGGACCAACACGGCGCCGGTGCGTGGCGCGTAACGCACGTTGATGCCGACGATTTGTTTGCGATCCAGGTAGTCGCTGCGCCCGGTGGTCGGCATACGCTCGAACAAACCTTGCGCTCTTTTCGCGGCCCGCCGCGCAGCGTTATTCGCGATTTCGGCGGCGCGGCGCTTGGCTTCTTCCTGGCGAGCGCGCATCACTTCGCGCTCCTCGGGGGACATGCGGCCGGCCTTGACCTTGATCTTCTGCGTCTCGCCCGAACGCCAGTCACCGAAGGCGCCGAAGATCAGGGTGTCGCCCTTCTCCGTGCGCTGCTCGTGGACGACGTACCAGCCGTTCTTTTCCTTGCCCTTGTCCTGCGATGTCTTGCAGCGGGTCAGCTTGCCAAACACCAGCGGTTGCGCTGGCTCCAGACCGTAATCGGCGAATTGGCCCAATACCTCATCGAGCATGCTGAATCCCCCGCTCAGAGAGGGACTGACAGCTGATGCACTGCGAGCAACCCGGCTGGGCCAGTCGGCGTGCTTCCGGAATCGGGTCGTCACAGGCTTCACAGAACAGCAAGGAATGAGCAGCGCTTTCGGCCTTGGCAGCGCTGCGCGCCGCCATGGCCTGATCGATGCGTTCCTGCACCAGATCGTTGGCGAAATCGGCGATGTCAGCCACGGTCAGCACCTCGCGTCGTCTGGTTGACGTAGGTGGCGCGGTTGAACAACCCGAGCAGCCCTTGAATGCCCCGGAACACCTGCAGGCGAATCGCGGCCAGTTCCTGATCAGTCACCACGCCGTCGCCGATGCTCTTGGCCCAGGTCTCGGCCAGATCAGCGACCTGGCGGAAGTATTCGGCGATACCAGTGGTGAGCGTCTCAGGCATGTCGTTGGTGTAGGTGTCGGCCAGCTCCTGCCAGATCGTGTCACCGACCAGCGCATGCACCGCATCGAGAATTCGGCGATCCTTGGTCAGTTCGAGGATCTCACCGAATTCCTGAACGTTGATGGAGTGACTCGGGTGGGTCGGCGACAGCTTGTGCTGCAACGTGGTCGGGTTGCGACCGGTCGTGGCAGCGATGGCAGCAGCGCCACCCGGGTAATCGCGAGCGGCGTGGTACAGCGCTAAATCGAGCGGCAGGATTTCCCGCTGCGCCCGTTCCAGAGAACTGAGAGCAATTCGGCTCATGGCATTAATCCTAAAAGTTGCCAGTGCCGCGCGACAGAAGTTGGTGATACATTTGCCGCGTGGTCTGGAGAGGCCCAAAGCCGGCTAGGTTCGTAAGACCAACACCGGCACCGTGCCGGGGCGAACAATCCGTTGTTCACCCCTGGCGCAACAGCTGCCATCTCTGTGGTAAGAACGGCAGCAACACCAAGGCTTCCGAGCCTTGGAAACGCGGTGAAAGTCGGCGGCATGTGGTGTGCTCGCCTTCTGACATCGCGACCCGACTGCATTGTGGTGATGCTGTCGGGAGAAACTGGGCGACCCTTGGGTCGCCTTTTTTCTATGCAGCTTGTATTTCAGCGTCGGATTCGGCTGGGAATATCTCGGGTAAATCCGGCCTAAGCTGATGAGGTAGCAGCGCTCCAGAAAGTGCTTTCGATAGATGTCGAACCTGTGCGACTGGAATACCTCGCCGACGCCAATTGAAGAATCTCTGAGGGCTGATTTTGCACTCTCGCGAAAGCTGGGAAGGGCTTTTGCCGGAGGCCTCAGCAACCTGCAGTACTAAATCGAATATCTGAGCAGGTGTACTCATGACGTTATCCATACCAAACAATTTGAGCGGCAAGACCAAACAATACGTTTGTTATCATCTGAATGCAAGCGCTGTAACATTCTGTTTATGAGTAAACAAACGCAAAACCTCAAAGGCCAACGCTTCCGTGAAGCGCTCGAAAACTCCGGATTGACGGGGGCCCAGCTCGCTCGAATTCTCGATCTCGAGAACGACCAGAACATCACGAACTGGAAAGCTAGGGGCGTCCCCGCGTATATGGTCGGCGAAGTTGCGCTGACACTTGTCGTGGAGCGCGAGTGGCTAGAAGGGAAAGATGTACCAATGCGGACCAAGAGCACTGAGCGAAACCCATTACGCCCGGCTGCTAACGATTCGCCGCTTTACGTGCTGGAGCCAATGGCTCCTTGGGATTCAGAAACACCAATAGACAATGACGAGGTGGAGCTAAGGTTGTACAAGGAAGTGGAGTTATCCTCTGGACCTGGAAAGGTTGCGCGTACAGAGGTGCAGGAGATCGCTGGGCCAAAGCTTCGTTTTTCACGAGCTACGATGAGGACTTGCGGAGTAGATCCCTCAAACGCTGTATTTGCCACCAACAGCGGGAACAGTAATCACCCACTGATTCTTTCGGGAGCGACAGTCGGCATTGATACGGGAATGACACGAATCGTTGACGGCGAAATGTACGCAATCGACCACGACGGGCATTTTCGGATTAAATTTCTTCAACGTACTGCCAACGGCATCAAGATGAGGAGCTTCAATTCACAGGAATACGCTGACGAAGACTATGACTTCGATCAGATCATGGCTCAGCGGGTGGTTATTCTTGGCCGCATATTTTGGTGGTCATCAATACGTCCATTGAAAGGCCCCTCTCTGATCTGACACCAAACAAAATGTGTTGACCAAAAACCAAACAGATTGTTTACTTGCCTCACTCTCCAGCCACAGTGAGGCATCACCATGCGCGCCACCGCATCCCTACATGTCCATCCTGCATGCGTCAGCAATCGCAAACTGATCGAACAGCTGCAGCTCGCCACGGGCTGTCTGGTCGTCATTCATAACAGCAAACCAAAGCTTGTCGCCAAGTCCTGCCAGCCCTCTCCTATCGATCCGAACGGTGGAGGGCACGCAGCATGATCAAGTACAAGATCGACAACCGCACCCTGCAGTTGCTCAACGCCCAGGTCAACCTGACCGAGACCTTCAACCACGTCCTGCGCACAGCGCCGAAGCGTGAATGCCTGGCATTCCGTCTCAAGGCTGAGCGCGGCACAGTGGAAAGCACTTTTGTCGTCGAGCTGGGCAGCGAACGCCACACGCTGACCCTGCAGAACGACAAGAAGATGCACCTTAAACTGGCCGACTTTATTGAGGAGATTGCCAACGGTCCGTTCGACGCGAGCAACTCCAGCGACCTGGTGCATCTCCCGCATGTCGATCGTCAATACGGCCATTTTATTGTCCAGGACAAGCAGCGTGTGTTCGAACTGGTGCACACCGGCGGCGTGCTTAGCCTCGAAATGGGTTTTGAACTTCCCCTGCATGTGGCGCTGCATCGCACCCATTCGCGCCGCGGCGTCACCGCTATCTTGAGCATCGGCAACAAGAACCCGCATACGCGCTGCTTCACCTTGTACGGCTCCGATGCCGAGATCTACGCAAAGCTCATTGAGTCCATCAACCACCTTGCTGCAGCGGCCACTCCAGCTGCGCACGCAGCATAAGGAGGACGTTATGGAACGCACCCTCGCCCAAGCAGCCGCTCAACTCGGCCTCACTCGCCCCAAACTTATCGCTCTCATGCGAGAAAAAGGTTTGCTCAAGGGAAACCTGCCGGCGGACCCGAAGCGCGACAAAGCGTACCTGCGAGTCAAGGACAGTCCCTGGTATGACGAGAAACACGGAATGCAGTACAGCCAGTCGACTCGGGTGAAGCAGCCCGGTATCCGCTGGCTGGCCGAGCAGTTGGACATCGATCTTCCTGCCATCCCGGCAGATCGCCGTGACGTGGCCTAGGGAGTACGCCCGCCAGATCGTTGCCATGCGCACACGCGAGGAGCGCAACGCCGCGCTCCTCGAAGTGCCCGAACATCTGCGCGAGCTGACCAGACGCCACTGCCTGAACGCCTGGAACCACCCGGCACGACAACAACGCAAGGAGGCTCGACAAGTCCATGAGTAACGCTGCACAGAATCCGCTTCGCCTGCATCCGGCGCCCGAATCGGCCACCGTCGAACTGCTCTATCGAATCTTCGGTGACGTCCTGATCCCGCTGGAAAAAGTCCGCGAGCAGTACTTTCGCAATCTCAACGAGCAGTCGTTCGTGACGGAGATCAACAGCGGCCGGATCCAGCTTCCGATCACCACGCTGGACACCAGCCGCAAGGCGCTGAAGTACGCGCACATCCGCCACGTCGCCTCGCTGATCGATATCCGCGCCTACAAAGCGGATGAAGACATGCAGCGACAGCAGGACGGCCAACGCCCTGTTGCCCCCACACCACTGACGGCTGTCACCACCAGCCAACGACAATCCCAGGAGCACACCACATGATGACCCCAATACAAATCGGTGCACTCGTCACCCTGATAGTTCTGGCCGCCCTGCTGCTCTGGGGCGGTTACATCATGGGCCGCAGCGATGGCCTGGAGACAGGCCTGCGCGAGGGTGAAGACATCCAGCGCGCCGCAAGCGCCAAAACCATCCGCGAGCTTCAGGCCTCCCTGCAGTTTATCCGGGCCGATCACGCGCGCCTGGCACACACCTGCAAACGATTTGAAGCAGGTCCACTCTTCGGCCCGGCCGAGCACCAGACGCTGGTCGATATCGGCGAGCTGCTGCGGATCGCCGCCGAGACCTTCAGCGCCTTTCTTACCGGCAAGAAGCTTGAGCGTGATGCCCGATCGCTGCGCGAACAGGCGCTTGCAATGGCTGCGCAGCTGTATCCAGGAACCGAGGGCAGCAAGGCCGCACTGCAAGCGCATTCGAAGCGCTCTGCATTTCCTAGCAAGGAGCCAGCATGAGTATTCAATTTCTTAGCCATGAGCAAGTCTGCGAACTGACCGGAGCCAAAACTAAAGCCGGTCAGATTATGGTGCTGAAGCGCAATGGCATTCGTCATACCATCAAGCGCAATGGCTGGCCTTGCGTGATTGCGTCCGCGTTGACAGGAGCAACTACCAACGCGGCAGAAACTCCAACGTGGCAGCCGCGCCTGGTGGGATGAATGGGACGAAGACCAACAAAGCCGGGGAGCATTCCTCGCCTGCGCGAGAGAAAACGCGGCAACACAACCTATTACCTTTACGACACTGGCGGGAAACCACGCAAGGAAATCCCGCTAGGTACGGATTACGGCCTGGCCATCTTAGAGTACGCAAAGCTCGAAAAAAGCCGCGTCTCTCAAGCCCTGACACAAACCGTACTTACCTTTGCTTACGTAGCCGAGCTTTATATGAATGAGGTGGTTCCCACAAAAGCCCACGCCACCCAAAAAGACAACGCGCGCGAACTCAAAAACCTTCTTCTGTTCTTCAACGACCCGCCCGCCCCTCTAGAAGCTATCGAACCGAAACATGTCAGCCAGTACCTTCGTCATCGTGGCAAGACAGCACCTATTCGCGCGAATCGGGAGAAGGCATTGCTCAGCTCTATCTGGAACTTTGCTCGCGAGAATGGCTATACATCCTTGGCAAATCCTTGCTCAGGCGTGAAAGGCAATAAAGAAACCGGTCGCGACATATATGTTGAAGACGACGTACTTGCCAGAGCCTACCGGCATGCCGATCAGCCATTGAGGGACGCCTTGGACCTGTTCTACCTAACAGGCCAGAGGATCGCAGACACATTGAAGATGGATGAGCGAGACATAAAAGACGGAAAGCTCTCCGTTCAGCAAGGCAAGACAGGGGCTAAACGAAGGATCGAGATCATTGGTGAGCTCAAAGTCGTAATCGATCGAATCATGACACGAAAGGCTGGACACAAAATCAGATCAACACGTCTGGTAGTAATCGACTCTGGGCAGCCAATGACGACCAGCATGCTCAGAAAGCGGTTTGATGACGCCAGGGAAGCAGCCGGAATTCCAAAAGCAGAATTTCAGATGCGCGACCTAAGAGCAAAAGCGGCGACGGATAAGGAGGAGTCAACAGGGAGCATCCGAGAAGCTAGGGACCAGCTAGGACATACAACCGTTGGGATGACAGAACAGTACATCCGAATGCGCAAGGGGATGAAGGTTACCCCTACGAAGTGAATGACGGTCACGAATTGCGGAAAAGATTTTTTGATTGCGGAAAAAAGAACTAAGGGCTTGCATGAGGTATATCATGCAAGCCCTTGATATTTATGGTGCCCGAAGCCGGAATCGAACCGGCACGCCCTTACGAGCGGGGGATTTTAAGTCCCATGCGTCTACCAGTTTCGCCATTCGGGCGGTAGCGCGGTGTACAGCTCAAATCAGTCGACCAGCGAACCGGACAGTGTTGAGCCTTGTGAAGCAGAGCGGGAAATATATACATCACGTCCCGGTGAAGCAAGCTCACAGCGGCTGATTTCAAGACTAAATCTTGCAGCGCAATGAAAACAAAAAAGCACCGTAAATCATGGATCTACGGAGCTTGCTTATAGTGGAGGTCGAGCTCGGAATCGAACCGGCGTAGCGGATTTGCAATCCATCTATAAATCGCTGTAGATCAATAGGTTAGCACTATTTCCGTTTCCCAAGCTACTGATTTTTAAGAGGCTACAGCCCGCATAATCCGAGGCCACCGGTTTTGGATGCGGAACACTGTTTTGCAACGCTCGGTGCATATCGCCGCCTCATCCTGGTCCGCCGGCCGCACCTCGATCATTGTATATAAAACCAGCTATCAACAAGATATCCCGTGGATCCCCTCTACATAGAGGACACCGACAATTGGATCGGTTGCCCTACGCCGCTCGAAAGCTGCCGGCATCAGCTCCAGATATGTAAGAGCGAAATTCAGGAACAGACCATCGACGCGCGGTCAAAAGCAGATGATGCCAGCCGGCGGGCGACCGATATCGAAATCAAAAGCAACTGGGAGCTGATGGCAAAGGACAGGCAGATCTCGCACTTTTCCACCGCAATCAAAAAGCTGAAAGGCGCCCCCCCCTTCGCGCCCTCCTTTCCTCATCAGTGTGACAACTTCTGAACGTACGCCTGACAGGCTTGCAGCGCGAACGGCTGCATGATCCACGTCGCCAGTGCCGCCGGGGCAAGACGATTGCGTAGGCGATCCCGCTGCGCGAAGCCTGAGTCATTTGATTGAGCGTTTCAGCGCTCAACCTGACCAAGCGAAAAAGCCGTTCAGTGGCGGCTGTGTTTGGTTTGGGGGCCTCCAGAAACTCTTGTAATCCATAAACGGCAAAGGCACTGACACATTTTTACGAATAGCCAGAAAAGTGAGAAAGCATGCTGCTCGCAGGCGATAATTTTCTTGGGGAGACGCCCATCATGAGGCATTATGCCGCACCCCATGAAACGACAAGGATGTCAAAATTGAAAAGCCTGTCTCACAACATCAACGGAGAAATAGAGATCCTGCGCGGGATATCTGTAACTCTAGTTATGATTGCACATATACCTGTGTTCTTTCCCTGGTTATCCGCGTATTGGTGGCCTGTTTTTCAGCATGCACACTTCTGGTTTGGCGTTGATATATTCTTCGCAATCTCCGGATTCGTTGTAACTTCTTCACTATTGCGACAGATAAAAATAAACAGGAATGAGCCAAAGATAAAAATAATCACATCATTTGCCATCAGACGCTTTTTTCGCCTGATACCGTTATCTTGGGCAGCGTTATTATTTGTATTATTTTTGTCCCTAACGTGGAACAGCACTGGGATATTTGGTAGTGCAATTGGCATCCTGGGCGATGCTGTAGCGGTTGTTTTTTACTCTGCCAACTGGCATGCCTACCAATGCGTAAAAGAAGTGACGCCATTGTGCGGAATCAACGCACACTACTGGTCGCTTTCACTTGAAGAGCAGTTCTACATTGTCCTTCCGTTGACCCTGCTATTTTTCAGAAAATATCTTCTGCCGGTCTGCCTGCTGTTAATCGCCATTCAGTTCCCCCTTCAACGAGATATTTTCTCATCGTTGTGGATAACGCGAATAGACCCCATCCTGTACGGTGTCGTGATTGCGCTAATAAAAGACACTGACCTGTATCTACATATAAAACCGGGCATGATGCGCAATGTGAAGGCTCGATGGACCTTCATCGTGGTCATGTTGGTATCCATGAGTTTGCTGGCCGGCGGCAAAGTCATCAGCTTTTCGGTCGGGCTATTAGCGGTGGCCTCTGGGCTGTTTGTTTTGATTGCCTCCTACAATGAAGGACTATTGTTTCCGAGCTTGGCAAAAAATAGAGTCTTACTTTGGCTTGGAAGCCGTTCATATGCACTATACCTTCTACACAGTGTTGCTTTTTTCATCGTTATAGAAGGCTGCAGCCGCATCGCTGGGTCGCGGACCCTAATAGAAACTCCAGAGCACACTCTTGCTCTTGCTATTGGTGGAGTTCTAATGACCATTGCCCTTGTCGAGGTTGCACACAGACTAATTGAGGTCCCGTTCAGGCGACTTGGAAACAAACCAACTGAAAAGATGTTGCAACAGGAAGATCTGACTAAAGAACCGACTTAAAATTATTTAAAAAAAATTAAAAGGCCCGTAAATCTTGGGCCTTTTTTCCAATAGAGACGCGGCCGAATTATTTCTCCGGATCCACCGGAGAAGAGAAATGTTGCTCACAGGTCGTACCGTTGTAATGCCATTGACGTCCCAGCCATAAACTCCATCATCGAAGGGGATGGCTACAATTCCCTCCGGCAGTGACCATTGAGACTTGCTGTCCCATTCTGCTGTATTCACCCATGCACCATTCTTAATGATCACATAAGCAGCCATCTATGCGTATTCCCCTACAGCAAACCAGCCTGGCGCACCATATCCGCCGCTAAAAGGACCTGTTGATGGCCCAGCGGCAGCCCCAGTCCCGCCCGCCCCTTGGTTAGCAGTTATCCCATTGACAAGCCCATCACTTGGACCGGGCCCATAGAAAGATTGCCCACCCTGAATGTTGAAAATTACCGTAGCCGAAAACGCGACCAATGCCGACCGTTACCCGTCCGAAGGCAGCCAGCGAAATTGACGACATTGCCGATGCAAGCGCCCTTCTCGGACACTCCACTCAAGAGATGACAAAAAAGGTTTACCGGCGCGTAGGCGCAATCGTCAAACCAACGAAGTAACCGCAAACATGCGGAACACATCGATAAATATGCGAACTCTTTTTATTTCGCAGGCAATAAAAAACCCCGTAGATCATTGATCTACGGGGTTTTTAAGAGTGGAGGCCGAGGTCGGAATCGAACCGGCGTAGGTGGATTTGCAATCCACTGCATAACCATTTTGCTACTCGGCCTCAAACGATCGCTGCTTAGTAGCACAACAACAACCGCGTACAAACTTGGAGCGGGAAACGAGACTCGAACTCGCGACCCCGACCTTGGCAAGGTCGTGCTCTACCAACTGAGCTATTCCCGCTTGGTGTGGCGCATTCTATAGATTTCAGAAGCCCCGTCAACCCTTTGATTCAAAAAAGTTTTATTTCTTTTCAACGTCGGTTTTCAGATGCGGCCAGGCAGCCCGCAGGTATTGAACCATCGACCACAATGTCAGGCCTGCCGAGATCATCAGCAAGGCGTAACCCAGCAAGACCCAGAAGCTGAAGTCACGGGGATTGGCCAGCAGGATCACCAGCGCCAGCATCTGCGCGGCAGTTTTCCACTTACCGAGATTGGACACCGCTACATGCGCGCGAGCACCGAGTTCGGCCATCCACTCACGCAAGGCCGATACGACGATCTCACGACCAATGATGACTGCAGCAGGCAACGTCAACCACAAGTTACCGTGTTCCTGTACCAGCAGCACCAATGCCACCGCCACCATCAACTTGTCGGCGACCGGATCAAGGAAGGCGCCGAACGGCGTGCTTTGTTCCAGGCGACGAGCCAGGTAGCCATCCAGCCAGTCAGTCGCCGCCGCAAAGGCGAATACCGAGGCGGACGCCATGTAACTCCACTGGTAAGGCAGGTAAAACAGCAAAATGAAGATCGGGATGAGCAGGACGCGTAGAACGGTAATCAGATTAGGGATATTCATCGGCACAACTGGCTACGAGGTGAGTTGGCATTCTACTCGCTATGCAGGTTTGCATAAATCGACTCTGCGAGCTTTTTACTGATCCCCGGTGCTTTGGCGATCTCTTCGATGCTTGCACGAGTCAGCTCCTGCAATCCACCAAAATGTTTCAACAAGTCCCGACGACGGGTCGGTCCGACGCCCGCAACGCCTTCCAGCGTCGACGTGCGGCGGGTCTTGCCGCGCCGCGCACGGTGTCCGGTAATCGCGAACCGGTGGGCTTCGTCGCGAATCTGCTGGATCAGGTGCAGTGCGGGCGAGTCGCCGCGCAAAGTGAACTCGTGCGCGGCATCATTAAGATACAAAGTTTCGAAGCCGGCCTTGCGTGTAGCACCTTTCGCTACACCCAACAGAATGAGATCAGGCACCGCCAGTTCGTTCAGCACATCACGGGCCATCGACAGCTGACCTTTACCGCCGTCCACCAACAGGATGTCCGGCAACTTGCCCTCCCCGTCCTTCAGTTTGCTGAAGCGTCGGGTCAACGCCTGATGCATGGCGGCGTAGTCATCGCCCGCCGTGACGCCCTCAATGTTGTAGCGACGATAGTCGGATTTGATCGCACCTTCCGGGCCGAACACAACACAGGAAGCGACGGTGGCCTCGCCACTGGAATGACTGATGTCATAGCATTCCAGGCGCTGCGGCGGCTCATCCAGGTTCAGCACTTCAGCCAGTGCATCGAAGCGCGCGGCAGTGTGTTGGCGGTTGGCCAGACGCGCGCCCAGTGCCTGCTCGGCATTGGTGACCGCCAATTGCTGCCAGCGTGCCCGCGTGCCACGCACCCGGTGGCTGATGGTCAGTTCTCGACCACGCAACTCGTGAATGGCTTCGATCAACGCTGTGGCGTCTTCAGGGACCACGTTGACGATCAACTCGCTCGGCAGGTCGCGCTCCGGACTGCTGATGAAGTACTGTCCCAGAAATGCGGCCATGACTTCCGCAACGTCCTCTTCAATACCGACTTGCGGGAAGAAGTTCTTGCTGCCGAGTACCCGTCCGCCGCGCACGCTGATCAAATGAACGCAGGCGCCACCCGGGTTGACGAAGGCGGCAATGACATCGATGTCGCCGGTGCCGCCTTCCATGCTTTGCTGATCCTGAACCCGGCGCAGCAAGGCAATCTGGTCGCGCAGCTCGGCGGCGCGTTCGAATTCGAGGTTGATAGCCGCCTCTTCCATCGCCGTCGACAGCTCATTGGTCAGCGCGTGACTGCGTCCCTCGAGAAACATCACCGAATGACGTACATCCTCGGCATAGACCTCTGGTTCGACCAGCCCGACACAAGGCGCCTTGCAGCGTTTGATCTGATATTGAAGGCACGGGCGCGTGCGGTTCTTGTAGTAACTGTCTTCGCACTGACGGACAAAAAAGGTCTTTTGCAGCAGGCTGAGGCTTTCGCGAATGGCCCCGGCGCTCGGGTACGGGCCGAAATACTTGCCCTTGGCCTTCTTCGCGCCGCGGTGGATGCTCAGGCGCGGAAATTGACCGTCGGAAAGAAACACATAGGGGTAGGACTTATCGTCGCGCAACAGAATGTTGTACGGCGGCCGCCACTCCTTGATCAGGGTCTGCTCAAGCAGCAACGCCTCGGTTTCGTTGGCGGTGATGGTCGTTTCGACCTGCGCGATACGCCCGACCAGTGCGGCAGTTTTCGGCGCCAGCCCGGTCTTGCGGAAATAGCTGGCAAGGCGCTTCTTGAGGTTCTTGGCCTTGCCCACGTACAACAGGCGCGCATCGCTGTCGAACATGCGATATACGCCGGGACGCCCACTGACGGTCGCCAGGAAGGCGCTGGAATCGAATGTTTCAGTCATGGTCAGGCGCTGGCATCAACCATGCCGTGGCGCACAGCCAGCAACGTCAACTCTACATCACTGCTGATCGACAGCTTTTCGAAGATCCGGTAGCGGTAGGTGTTCACCGTTTTCGGCGACAGGCAGAGTTTGTCGGAAATGATCTGCACCTTCTGGCAGCCGACAATCATCAACGCGATCTGGATTTCCCGTTCGGACAACGCATCGAAAGGCGAATCGTTGGTGGGCTGGAACGACTTGATTGCCAGTTGCTGGGCAATCTGCGGACTGATGTAACGCTGGCCGGCAAATACCAGCCGAATGGCCTGGACCATTTCCGGCAGACCCGCGCCCTTGGTCAGGTAACCGGCGGCACCGGCCTGCAACAGACGTGTAGGAAATGGATCTTCCTCACACACCGTGACAGCGACGACCTTGATGTCCGGATGACTGCGCAACAGTTTGCGCGTGGCTTCAAGACCACCGATACCGGGCATCTTGACGTCCATCAGGACCACATCGGGTTTCAACTCACGGGCCTTGATCAGGGATTCTTCCCCGGATTCGGCCTGGCCAACCACCTGCAAGCCATCGATATCGGCCAGCATCCGTGTAATGCCTGTACGAACGAGATCATGGTCATCGACCACTAGCACCCTAATCAAGCAGACACCTCGCGATATGGTCTTATTGGGATGCCCGACACCTTAGCAAAAAGTGCCAGACAGACCTAGCGGCAAGCCGCATTTAAAAAGTTTCAATTCATCATTGAGGGCTTGCCGGCCGTGGGTTTCAGAGCACAGGTGTACCGAAATCGAGCTGCATCCTCAGGAAACACTCGTCCTCACCGCACACCTGCAAGCCTTTTCTCTTATACAGACTTTGTGCCGGATTATTTTTGAATACGGTCAAACGCAGCGCCGGACGTCTTTCAGTGCGGGCCACGGCAATAACCTGATCGATCGCCCAAGAACCCGCACCCTGCCCGCGAAAAGCTTCAGCGATTTGCAGCTCGCGGATGTACAGCGCCCGACGATCCCGGCTGAGGCTGAAAAATCCCATAGGGACATCAGCACGCATAATCAGCCAGTTGTCTCGTCCGGACCAGCCAACATCGAACGCCTCGTCCTGCCACAACAAGTCGTGGTCAATGTAATAGCGCAGCATGTTCCGACACGCCAGCGCTCGGGCAAACACCAGATCACCCGGTTCAGCGCGACGCAAACGGTAGGTCATGGCTCCACCGCGACGCAAACCAGCTGTCCCTGCCAATTGCCGGCATCACGGCGGGCAATCACCAATAATTCGCCAGGTCCTGGTGCCGCAATCACCAGCGTCCCGCGTTCAGACCAGACCGCGCTACGCCCCGCCGACTGCCACCCGCCCGTGAGCCCGGCATGATTGGCCATCAGCACCGCCATCGAGTGGCTTTGCGCGTAGCCTTGCAGCAGCGCACTGTCCACGCCATAGCCGTTTTCGCCGATCAACACGCCTGCCGCGTACAGGTCGGCTCCCAGACCGGCGGCCGTCGCTGCGTGACTGGCGTGGGAAAAGTCGGCGCAGACCGCCAATGCCACGGTGTCGTTGCCTATACGCAGGGTCGAGCCACCAGCACCAGGTGAAAAGAAACGCTCTTCGCCCGCGTGCAAGTGTTGTTTGCTGTAAACCTCAAAAGAACCGTCTCTGCCCAGGGTCAAAGCACCGATCAATACCTGCGAGCTGTCCTTCAGACGAATCGGCATGCCGACGACTGCGTTGATGCCCAGCTCACGAGCGCAATCGCGCAATGGCTGCAACAACGCATCCTGAGGGTCAATTGCCATGTCTGCGGCCATCTGGCCTTCGTAGCCTGTCAGCGACAGTTCCGGGAACACCAGAAGATCGACACCCTGCTCTGCCGCCACGGCCATAAAGCGCAAATGACGGGCAATGTTCGCTGCCAGATCACCGGCAACGGAAAGCGATTGGGCTGCCGCAACAGTGAACGTCGACATGATTCATCCTTGGGCTTCTGACAAAACACCCAGTGTGTCACAACATCTGTACCACTCAAGCGATAGGTAATGCGTTGAATGAGCGATAGCAATTTCTGATTGCTCAGGTGTACGGGGCTCTAGTAAGCTCGGCGCATTCATCGGAGACAGATCATGTTCAACGCCCTCTCACCGCTTCGTTCCACCAGCGCCCTGCGCTCGGTTGCGGCTGCCCGGGTGAATGACGTTTGCGCTCCAGCCAGCTTTTATTTTGGGTATTGGTTTAGCCACTGGCGCGCCTGATACCCACCGGCGCCCATGAAAACGGGTCGCCTACCAGAGAATTCTCAACCCCCGGTCGGCCTCCCGACCGGGGGTTTTGTTTTTTCAGGCCCCAACTTTTTCAGCAACACACCAGACACTTTGAGGAATCACGACATGAACTACGCCACTTATTACCGTTACGACAGTTTTACCGCCTGGCGATTTACCAGCCTCCGCTCGGGACAGCCTGCCGCCTCCGATCGGTCACCCACAGGTGGCAAGCACACACACGCAGCCAATACGGCCAATTGTCGAACACCCCAGTAGGGCCGAGTGCGCGGGAAGAACCCGCCGCCAGCCCAGGAATCCCGAATATGAACTCGTCTGTTTCTGCTCTGCCACTGTCCACCCTCAATTCTGCCAACGAAGCGCTGACCCTGCGTCTGCCCAGCTCGTTGCAGCTCAAGCAACAATTGCCGTTGAGCAATGCTCTGGCCCAGCAAGTCGCCGCCCACCGCCAGGCGATCCGCGCGATTCTCGATGGCGAAGACTATCGCCTGCTGGTCGTCGTCGGCCCTTGCTCGATTCATGACCCGCGCTCCGCGCTCGAATACGCCGAAAAGCTCTCCCGACTGGCACACGATGTCAGCGACGAAATGCTCCTGGTCATGCGCGCCTACGTTGAAAAACCACGCACCACTGTTGGCTGGAAAGGCTTGGCGTATGACCCGCATCTGGACGGCAGCGATGACATGGCGGCCGGCCTGACCCTGTCACGTGAATTGATGCTCGAGATGGTTCGCCTGGGATTACCCATTGCTACCGAACTGCTGCAGCCAATGGCTGCCGGCTACTTCGACGACCTGCTTGGCTGGGTCGCCATCGGCGCACGCACCACCGAATCGCAGATTCACCGGGAAATGGCCAGCGGCCTGAGCATGCCGGTTGGCTTCAAGAACGGCACCGACGGTGGAGTCAGCGTGGCCGTCGATGCCATGCGTTCGGCAGCGCACCCGCATCGCCACTTCGGCGTCGACAGCCATGGGCACCCGGCGATCATCCAGACCTCGGGTAACCCCGACACTCACCTGGTACTGCGCGGTGGCCATCATGGTCCGAACTTCGATCGCGCCAGCGTGGCCCGAGTCCAGGCCGACTTGACCCGCCTGAAGATTCCGAGCCGAATCATGGTCGACTGCAGCCACGCCAACAGCGGCAAGGACCCTCTGCGCCAACCCGACGTATTCAACGAGGTGCTCGAACAGCGTTTGCAAGGTGATCGTTCCTTGATCGGCATGATGATCGAGTCGCATCTGTTCGAAGGCTGCCAGCCTTTGAGCCCTGCTCTGCGCTACGGCGTATCGGTCACCGACGGTTGCCTGGGCTTCAGCGCAACGGAACAGTTACTGTCGAGCGCTGCCGAACGTCTTCGGGCACAGGTTCGGGCCTGAACCTTGGAACAGCCTTTGCGGGCGAATCAGAATCCCGCAAAGGCTCAACCAAGACTCAGAACATCAACCCAGGATTAAGCCCGCACCCGGATGCGGGCAACGCCGGAAGCCTGACTGACGTCATCCAGCCGCTCCACCGAGTACGACACCTGCACCACGGTTTCACGATGCTCTCGCCAGAAACGGTGAGGCACAATGAACACCAGCGGCTGACCGGCAGTTTCCCCGGTGATATCGCGATCATCGCGATGACTGAAATACTCCCCATCGCACTTGAGATACACCAACTCCCCCTCCTCAGCCTGAGCATTGCCGATCACCACGGTCACGCCATCCACCGCGTCTGCGGCATCCAGTTCGCCGTCTTGCGCTTCCAGCACCTGCGGCGCCGCCAGATCGCCTCGAAGCAACGGTGCGATCAATACTCGGGAATTCACGGAGCGTCTCACCTGCGCGGCCATTGATTCGACCCGGTAGCTGACGGTCACCTCTTGCGTGGAATAGGGCGCGATGCTGTCAGCGTGTATCCAGAACGACAGTGCCTCGCCAACGGCAAATTGCTCCACGGTCACCACATCATTGAACACTGACTCCGGCGCGGCGCCTTGCCAGGACAGAGTGACCCGGTCACCGGCTGCCATCCGTGCATAAGGTCGCACGGTAACGCTCGTACCCTGCGGAACACGAGCGGGATCCAGCGTCCCACCCACCGTTTCTTCAATGATTGGTGCCAGCAACTCAGGTTCCGGATCACCCACATCCAGTTGCAGGCGCCTGGATGACACCGGCCCAGGCAGGGCGACGCTGTAAAGCGTCCAGTAAAGCTCCAGCGAACCGCCTTCCAGCGCAGCGACGTGTGTACCCTTTATGGCAAACACGATTTCCCGACCGACTTGCCCTTCGCTGACCGAGCGCGAGGCTTCATGCCGGTAGGGCAATCCTTCGTCATCGAGCCCGTGCCAATTCAAGACCAGTCTGTCGCCGCACATCATGTCCGGATAAGGCGCAACCCTGACGAATGCGTTGCTCAAGGAGGGATCGAGCATTCCCTCCTCCAGTACCTCAAGCATCGGAGCAGGCAGGCACAAGAGCGAAGATGGTGCCGGTGCGCAGACGGGTCGATAGCTGAGTTCGAGACTTTCTCCGTGCACCTTCAAACACAGATGACCACCGCCATCGGTGTCAATCGACGAGGGGGACGTATTGGCTGTCGGCATTGCCGAGGACTCGGTAGTGGCGTCGTACATAGACATTCGTGGCTCCATTCCTTGGATAGAACGCCGCCATCAAGGCCGCGTCGAACGAAATCCATTGAACACCATCCAGCGAATGCGCGAAGTCAGCCCACAGCCTTGCGAAACCGGGGTAAACACACCGCAAGGCGTAGGCATCCGGCTGCGAATCTAGAGAAACAGGGCAAAAGATTGCCAAATGTTCCGACTACCCCCTCAAGCAGAACCGAAAACTCGCACAGTTTTTAGTCCAGTTTCCTAACAACTCCGAGGATTTTTCAGACATCGCCGGCCCACACGCCTGTTTTACAGTGGCACGCCTCAACCACTGACAAGCATCTGCAAAAGAGGCAGGAACATGCAACGGAATGCGACAACCCGCTACCCCATCCTTTTAGTCCATGGCCTGTTCGGGTTTGACCGTATCGGTCGTTTCGAGCTTTTCCATGATGTCAAGCAAGCACTGCGGGACGCTGGCGGCCAAGTGTTTGTGCCACAGCTGTCTGCTACCCATGACAACGAAGTTCGCGGCCAGCAATTAATCCTGCAGATCGAGCGTGTGCTGCACGGCACCGGCGCCTGCAAGGTCAACCTGATCGGGCATAGTCAAGGCGCATTGGCCTGCCGTTACGCCGCTGCGCTGGCGCCGGAGAAAATCGCCTCGGTGACGTCGGTCAGCGGCCCCAACCACGGTTCGGAACTGGCGGATGCATTACGCATGGCACTGGTTCCGGGACGCCTCCCGAAGCAGGTGGCAGAACTGCTTGCCACGCAGTTCGCGGACCTGCTCTCACTGCTCAGCGGCAAGCCGGCGATGCCACGCAATGCTGTGGCGGCGCTCAACGCCCTGACGACCGCAGGCGTCGCTGAATTCAACAGCAAGTACCCTCAAGGCTTGCCATCGACCTGGGGTGGTCAGGGCGCGGCGCGGGTCAATGACGTTCACTACTATTCCTGGAGCGGCACGCTGCAAGACGATCTGTCGCAAATACTTGACCCGGTGCATGCCGTTTGCCGGGCATTGTCGGGACATTTTGTCGTCGAAGCCGGGCAGAACGACGGCTTCGTCGGCCGCTACAGCTCACACCTGGGCACCGTCATCCGCTCCGACTACCCTTTCGATCACCTTGCCAGCCTGGGTCGCCCCGGCGGGTTGCGGACACGCGGGACAGATCCCGTCGAACTCTACGTTGAGCACGCCATGCGCCTGAAGGCCGCGCAGCTGTAAGCGCATGCTCAACACCGAGCGGAACTTTGCCGAGAAATCGCTTACTGAATCCGGTAGGCTCCACACTTTACTGAAATAGATTGGAGAGTTTCCCCATGGCTAAAGCCACTGCCCGCCACATCCTGGTTTCCAGCGAAGACAAGTGCAACGAACTCAAGGCCCAGATCGAAGGCGGTGCTGATTTCGCCGAAGTCGCCAAGGCCAACTCCACCTGCCCGTCCAGCCGTCAGGGCGGTGACCTGGGCTCGTTCGGTCCTGGCCAGATGGTCAAGGAATTCGACACCGTGGTATTCAGCGCGCCGATCAACGTCGTGCAAGGCCCGGTGAAGACCCAGTTCGGTTATCACCTGCTTGAAGTCACCAGCCGCCAGGACTGATCCGTCGCCTGATTGCTGCCCCAACGGCCCGCCTTTTGGTGGGCCGTTGTGTTTCGGTTACAGGATACGGCTGGCGACTGACGCGCCGCTCGCGTACAAATTGCGCTTATCGATCACCCGGCTTTAAGGCTGACAATGCGACTGGCTTTCCCCTCTCTGCTGTTCACTGCCGTGGCCCTGTTGTTGGGCGCCGCTGGTGTGGACGCCACCCCGCAACACGCGTTGACCGTCTATGGCGAACCTGCCAAATACCCGGCCGGCTTCAGCCACTTCGACTACACCAATCCGCAGGCGCCCAAGGGCGGCACCCTGCGCCGCTCGGCGATAGAAATCGGTCATTTCGATCACATCCTGCCGTATATCGACAAGGGCATCGGCGTCACCCAGATTGACGGCATGCTCTATTCGCCGCTGGCCCAGCGCTCGATGGACGAGCCTTACACGGTCTACGGCCTGGTGGCGCAAAAGATGGAGCGCTCGGAGGACGGCCTGTCCCTGCGTTTCTTCATCAACCCCAAGGCACGCTTCGCCGATGGCACACCGATCACCGCCGAAGACGTGCGCTACACCTACGACCTGTTGATGACCCAGGGCAGCCTGCGCTATCGCACGCAGTTCGCCGACGTCAAAGGCGTTGAAATCGAAACGCCGCTGACCGTGCGTTTCGACTTCAAGAGCAACGAGAACCGCACCTTGCCGCTGGACATCGCCACCCTGCCGGTGTTTCCCGAGCACTGGTGGAAAACCCGCGACTTCGCCGGTGGCGGCGGCTATGAGCCACCATTGGGCAGCGGCCCGTACCGGGTCGGCAAGGTCGATTCCGGCCGCAGCATCACCTTTGAGCGCAACCCCGACTGGTGGGGCAAGGACTTGCCGGTCAGTCGCGGTCTGTACAACTTCGATCACTTCAGCATCGAGTATTTCGGTGACACCGATGTCGCCCGCCAGGTCCTGCGCGGCGGTGCCTATGACTACAATCGCGAATTTTCCGCGACCGGCTACTCGATCGGCTACGACAGCCCGGCGCTGAGTGACGGACGTTTGCAGAGGGCCCACCTCGCCACCGAAGCCCCGCAATCGGCCCAGGGCTTCGTGTTCAATCTGCAAAAACCGATGTTCCAGGATCGCCGGGTGCGCCAGGCGCTGGCGATGCTCTGGGATTTCGAGTGGAGCAACCGGCAGATGATGCGCAACCTGTACATCCGTCAGCAGAGTTACTTCTCCAACTCCGCGCTCGCGGCCCGCGAATTGCCGGATGCCGCCGAGCTGAAAATCCTTGAACCGTTGCGCGGGCAGGTTCCCGACGAGGTCTTCACTCAGGTCTTCGAGGCGCCGAAAACCGATGGCAGCGGCTTGATCCGCGACAAACAGCTGCAAGCGCTGCAATTGCTCGAACAGGCCGGCTGGAAACCCGATGGCGACCAACTGGTCAACGCCGAGGGTGAGCCATTGAGCTTCACCTTTCTGGTCAGCCAGAACGGCATGGATCGTCTGCTGCTCCCGTATAAGCGCACGCTGAAGCAGATCGGCATCGACCTCAATATCCGCCGCATCGACTCCTCGCAATACGTCAATCGCCTGATGAGCCGTGACTACGACATGATCGTCACCGGTTATCCGGTCACCACGTCTCCGGGTGGCGAGTTGCTCAATTACTTCGGCTCGATTTCGGCCAACGACCCCGGCGCCAACAACTATATGGTGCTGAAAAATCCGGCGGTCGACACGTTGATCAACGGCCTGATCCGCGCCTCGACCCAGAGCGACATGCTGCACTACGCCCATGCGCTGGACCGGGTGCTGCAATGGAACTACTACTGGATTCCCAACTATTACCCGCCGGGCACCTCTACCGTCTGGTGGAACCGTTTTGGCATGCCCGCAATACAGGCCAGCAATGACGAAGCCATCGAGAGCTGGTGGGAAATCAGCAGCACCCCGTTGACCAACCAGCAGATGACCGCCGAGAAGATCAGCCGTGGCAGACCCGGAGGACCGCACTGATGTGGGCATACATTCTGCGGCGGCTGCTGCTGATCATTCCGACGCTGGTGATCATTCTGCTGGTCAATTTCGTGATCATTCAGGCGGCACCCGGTGGCCCGGTCGAACAGGCCATCGCCCACTTGCAAGGGATTGGCGGCGCCAGTGTCGGCGGCAGTTCCAGCGAGACCATGAGCAGCACCTCGCGTGCCAGCCGTGGCCTTGATCCGCAACTGATCAAGGACATCGAAAAGCAGTACGGTTTCGACAAGCCGGCGCATGAACGCTTGTGGCTGATGCTCAAGAACTACGCGCAACTGGACTTCGGCAAGAGCTTTTTCCGTGGCGCCACGGTCACCGACCTGATCCTGGAAAAAATGCCGGTGACCATCTCCCTCGGTCTGTGGGCGACGCTGATCACCTATCTGGTGTCGATCCCGCTGGGCATTCGCAAGGCGGTGCATCACGGCAGCCACTTCGACATCTGGAGCAGCACCGCGATCATCATCGGCTACGCGATGCCGGCGTTTCTGTTCGCGATGTTTCTGATCGTGGTGTTTGCCGGCGGCACCTCGCTGAACTGGTTTCCGGTGCGCGGGCTGGTTTCCGACAACTTCGAATCGCTGTCGACCCTGGGCAAGATCGCCGATTACTTCTGGCACCTGGTGCTGCCAGTAACGGCGCTGGTGATCGGCGGTTTCGCCACGCTGACGATCCTCACCAAGAACTCGTTCCTCAATGAAATCACTCGCCAGTACGTGGTGACTGCCCGCGCCAAAGGCCTGAGCGAGCGCCGCGTGCTCTACGGCCACGTGTTCCGCAACGCGATGCTGCTGGTGGTGTCGGGGATTCCGCAAGCGTTCATCAGCGTGTTCTTCGCCGGCTCGCTGCTGATCGAAGTGATCTTCTCCCTCGACGGCCTCGGCCGCATGAGTTACGAAGCGGCAGTTTCCCGGGACTATCCGGTGGTGTTCGGTTCGCTGTTCATCTTCACCCTGTTCGGCCTCCTGATAAAACTGATCGGCGACCTGTGCTACACCCTGGTCGATCCGCGTATCGACTTCGCCGCGAGGAACGCCTGATGTTCAAGCTCTCGCCTCTGGGCCGTCGCCGTTTTGCGCGATTCAAGAAAAACCGTCGTGGCTGGTGGTCACTATGGCTGTTCATCGGACTGTTTGTGGTGACGCTGGGCGGTGAACTGATCGCCAATGACAAACCGCTGGTCGTCAGCTATCAGGGCCAGTTCTACTTCCCGGTGTTCAAGCGCCACACCGAGCAGGAATTTGGCGGGCAACTGCCGTTCCAGGCCGATTACCGCAGCGACTATGTGCAGAATCTGATCCGCAAGGACGGTGGCTGGTTGCTGTTTCCGCCGATCCCGTTCAGCGACGACACGCCCAACTATGACCTCAACCAGCCTGCGCCGAGTCCGCCATCGAAGGTCAATTGGCTGGGCACGGACGATCAGGCGCGCGATGTACTGGCGCGGGTGATTTTCGGTGCCCGGGTGTCGATCCTGTTTGCCTTGATGCTGACCGCCATCAGTGCGCTGATCGGCATTGCCGCCGGCGCCCTGCAGGGCTATTACGGCGGCTGGGTCGACCTGCTCGGGCAACGCCTGCTGGAAGTCTGGACCGGGTTGCCGGTGCTGTACCTGCTGATCATCCTGTCCGGTTTCGTCGAGCCGAATTTCTGGTGGCTGCTGGGGATCATGGCGCTGTTTTCGTGGCTGGCGCTGGTAGATGTGGTGCGCGCCGAGTTCCTGCGCGGGCGTAACCTGGAATACGTCAAAGCGGCGCGCGCCTTGGGCTTGAGCGACCGCAAGGTGATTTTCCGGCACATCCTGCCCAATGCGATGAACGCGACGCTGAGTTATTTGCCGTTCATTCTGACCGGGGCGATTTCCACCCTCACCGCCCTCGACTTCCTCGGTTTCGGCATGCCCGCCGGCAGTGCCTCGCTGGGCGAGCTGATCGGTCAGGGCAAGCAGAACCTGCAAGCGCCGTGGCTCGGGCTGACGGCGTTCTTCACCCTGGCGCTGATTCTTTCCTTGCTGGTGTTCATTGGCGAAGCGTTACGCGACGCGTTCGATCCACGATCCTGAAGTGCAACCATGACTGATAATCTGATCGAAATCCGCGACCTCAATGTCGCCTTCCATGGCCAGCCAGCGGTGCGCAACCTGTGCCTGGACATCCGCCCCGGCGAATGCCTGGCGCTTGTCGGTGAATCAGGCTCGGGCAAGTCGGTGACCGCGCACTCGATCCTGCAGTTGCTCCCCGAAGGCGATGCGCAAACCAGCGGCAGCATTCGTTATCGCGGCCAGGAGCTGGTCGGCACCGACCCGAAGGTCTTGCGCGAATTGCGCGGCAACCGCATCGCGATGATTTTTCAGGAGCCGATGACCTCGCTCAATCCCCTGCACACCATCGAGAAGCAGATCGGCGAGACCCTGCTGGTGCATCGCGGCCTGGGCGGCAAAGCGGCGCAACAGCGCATTCTCGAACTGCTGGAACTGGTGGGCATTCAGAAACCCAAGGAGCGCCTCAAGGCCTATCCGCATCAACTGTCCGGCGGTCAGCGGCAACGGGTGATGATCGCCATGGCCCTGGCTTGCGAACCGGAACTGCTGATTGCCGACGAACCGACCACCGCGCTCGATGTGACGGTGCAGCGCAAGATCCTGCTGCTGCTCAAATCCTTGCAGCAGCGGCTGGGCATGTCGCTGCTGCTGATCAGCCACGACCTCAATCTGGTGCGCAGCATTGCGCAACGGGTGTGCGTGATGAAGGCTGGCGAGATCGTCGAGCAGGCCCCGTGCGAAACCCTGTTTACCGAGCCGAAACACCCTTACAGCTGCGTGCTGCTCAACGCCGAACCGGAGGGTGAAGCCCTGCCCCGGGACGAGCGCGAGAACGTGCTGGAAGTCGATGATCTGCGGGTCGAGTTCGTGGTCGGTGGCGGGCTGTTCCAGCGCAAGCAATACCTGCGGGCGGTGGATGGCATCAGCCTGAATATCCAGCGTGGCAAAACCCTGGGCATTGTCGGCGAGTCCGGTTCGGGCAAATCGACCTTGGGTCAGGCGATTCTGCGGTTGCTCGATTCCGAGGGCAGCATCCGTTTTCAAGGCACCGCCCTCGATGGTCTCGATCAGAAGCAGTTGCGACCGTGGCGTCGGCAGATGCAGGTGGTGTTTCAGGATCCGTTCGGCAGCCTCAGCCCACGGATGTCGGTGGCGCAGATCATCAGCGAAGGGCTGGAGGTGCACTGTCAGTCCAGCGCCGAAGAGTGCGACGAACAAGTGATCCGTGTACTCAAGGAAGTCGGCCTCGACCCGCAAAGCCGTCATCGCTACCCACACGAGTTTTCCGGTGGTCAGCGCCAGCGCATCGCCATCGCCCGGGCACTGGTGCTGAAACCGGCGCTGATCCTGCTCGACGAGCCGACCTCAGCCCTCGACCGTACCGTGCAAAAACAGGTGGTCGCCCTGCTCCGCGACCTTCAGGAAAAACATGGCCTGACCTACCTGTTCATCAGCCACGACCTGGCGGTGGTGCGGGCGCTGGCCCACGACATGATCGTGATCAAGGACGGCAAAGTGGTCGAGCGCGGTGCCAGCCACGATGTGTTCGACTCGCCGCAGCACCCTTACACCAAAGAGCTGTTGGCGGCGGCGCATCCGGGGTAGGCATAATCAGGCGCATGCCTTGATACCGAGTCGCATCTATCGCGAGCAGGCTCACTCCTACAGTGGAACGCATTTCAAATGTAGGAGTGAGCCTGCTCGCGATGGCGTCGCCACAGCCGAAACACATTCAGGATCTGTCAGATGAACACCACCGAAAGCCTCAAGGACTACCAACGCGTGCGCACGCTGGCGATCCGTTCGCTGTTCGAGATCATTGAGCAGTCCAGCGAAGGCACGGTAATTGTCGATCGGGATGCCAACATCGTCTGGATGAACGAGCGATATGCCCGGCGTTTTGGTCTTGAATCGGCGAAAAAAGCCATCGGCCGATCCTGTGAAAGCGTGATCCCCGGCAGCCTGCTACGCGAAGTGGTGCGCACTGGGCGGCCGATCCTGCTGGACATGCAGGACACGCCGAAAGAGCCGATGGTGGTGATGCGCCTGCCGATTCACGACGACGCCGGCAGCGTGATCGGCGCGATCGGTTTTGCCCTGTTCGACGAATTGCGCACGTTGTCGCCGATGCTCAAGCGCTACCTGAGCATGCAGGAAGAACTGGCTTCGACCCGTTCCCTGCTGCGGGCCCGGCAGACCAAATACAACTTCGCCCATTTCATTGGCACCAGCACCGCCAGCCTCGAGGTCAAACGCCGCGCCCGGCGCAGCGCCAGCACCGAGTCGCCGGTGTTGCTGCTCGGCGAAACCGGCACTGGCAAAGAGTTGCTGGCCCAAGCGATTCATGGCGCCTCACCGCGCGCGCACAAAGCCTTTGTCAGCATCAACAGCGCGGCGATTCCCGAAGCGTTGCTTGAGGCCGAGTTTTTTGGCACCGCGCCCGGTGCGTTTACCGGCGCCGACCGCAAGGGTCGCACCGGCAAATTGCAGATCGCTCAGGGCGGCACGCTGTTTCTCGACGAGATCGGCGACATGCCGCTGCCTTTGCAAAGCAAACTGCTGCGGGTATTGCAGGAAAAGGAATTCGAACCGGTCGGCTCCAACGACGTGATTCAGAGCGATGTGCGAGTGATCGCGGCGACCTCGACCGACCTGCAAGCTGCGATCAAGCGCGGCGAGTTCCGCGCCGACCTGTATTACCGCCTCAATGTGCTGCCGATCCACGTTCCGCCGCTGCGCGAACGTCTCGACGATTTGCCGGCGCTCAGCGAAGCGATCCTCGAAGAGCTACGCAGTCAGCACGAACTGAGCCGCGCGGCGCTGGATCTGCTCGGCCAGCATGCATGGCCGGGGAACATCCGCGAGTTGCGCAACGTGCTGGAGCGCGCGGCGCTGCTCAGCGATGACCTGATCCTCACCGAAGAGGATATTCGCGGCTCCATCGGCACCTTCACCCCGGTTGAACGCCCTTCGGCACCGTCGTTGGAGCCCTTGGCCGACGAGACATTCGCCCAGGCCCGTCAGCGTTTTGACCGGCAACTGATCCAGACCGCCCTCGCGCAATGCGCAGGCAAGGTACCGGAGGCGGCGGCTCGCCTGGGGCTGGGGCGGTCGACGCTGTACAAGAAGATGCTGGCCTTGGGTATCGCAGAGTCTCAATAAGGAGATTTAGTCTCATTAGTGAGATTTAAACTTCAAGATCAAAAGATCGCAGCCTTCGGCAGCTCCTACAGGGT
This sequence comes from Pseudomonas serboccidentalis, assembly GCF_028830055.1. Classification (NCBI taxonomy): domain Bacteria; kingdom Pseudomonadati; phylum Pseudomonadota; class Gammaproteobacteria; order Pseudomonadales; family Pseudomonadaceae; genus Pseudomonas; species Pseudomonas serboccidentalis. The sequence continues at coordinate 2,096,995 of NZ_CP101655.1, read as the reverse complement.
AGATACGGAAATTCCATGTAGGAGCTGCCGAAGGTTGCGATCTTTTCGCTCCAAAAAAGTCTCACTATCGAGATATTTCTCCGGATAGTCGATCGAAAATATCAACAAACCCCTTATATTTCATTACGTTACAAACATGGCACGCATCTCGCTTCCGCTCCCTTCTACCTAGCAACACCCACAAAAATAACAATCTCTGGAGACACACCATGAGTGTGATCATTGCCTTGGCAGCCCTCGCGCTGCTGATGCTCGCCGCCTACCGTGGCTACAGCGTCATCCTCTTCGCCCCGATCGCCGCCCTCGGCGCTGTCCTGCTCACTGATCCCTCTGCTGTCGCCCCTGCCTTTACCGGGGTGTTCATGGAGAAAATGGTCGGCTTCATCAAACTGTATTTCCCGGTATTCCTGCTCGGCGCCGTGTTCGGCAAGTTGATCGAGTTGTCAGGGTTCTCCCGTTCGATCGTGGCCGCAGCGATTCGCCTGCTCGGCACCCGCCAGGCCATGCTGGTGATCGTGCTGGTCTGCGCCCTGCTCACTTACGGCGGCGTGTCGCTGTTCGTGGTGGTGTTTGCGGTGTATCCGTTTGCCGCCGAGATGTTCCGCCAGAGCAATATCCCTAAACGTCTGATCCCGGCGACTATCGCCCTCGGCGCGTTCTCGTTCACCATGGACGCCCTGCCCGGCACTCCGCAGATCCAGAACATCATCCCCAGCACGTTCTTCAACACCACCGCGTGGGCGGCGCCGTGGCTGGGCGTGATCGGTACGATTTTCGTATTCTGCGCCGGCATGCTGTTCCTGCAACGCCAACGCAACAAGGCCCAGCGCGCCGGCGAAGGTTATGGCACCGAGTTGCGTAACGAGCCGGAAACCGCCGAAAACCTCAAGCTGCCAAACCCGTGGATCGCCCTGTCGCCATTGCTGGCGGTGGGCATCATGAACCTGCTGTTCACCCAGTGGATCCCGCAGTGGTACGGCAAGACCCACAGCCTCGCGCTGCCGGGCATGGCCACGCCGGTGACCACGGAAATCGCCAAGCTCACCGCGATCTGGGCCGTGCAAGCAGCGTTGCTGGTGGGCATCCTGATGGTGCTGGCGTTCGGTTTCAAGGCGATCCGCAGCAAACTCGCCGAGGGCAGCAAAAGCGCGGTCAGCGGCGCGTTGCTGGCGGCGATGAACACCGCTTCGGAGTACGGTTTCGGCGCGGTGATCGCCTCGTTGCCGGGCTTTCTGGTGCTGGCCGACTGGCTCAAGCAAATCCCCAATCCGCTGGTCAACGAAGCGATTACCGTGACCCTGCTGGCCGGTATTACCGGTTCGGCGTCGGGCGGCATGAGCATCGCGCTGGCGGCGATGTCCGAGCAGTTCATCGCCGCAGCGCATGCGGCGAACATCCCGCTGGAAGTGCTGCACCGCGTGGCCGCCATGGCCAGCGGCGGCATGGACACCCTGCCGCACAACGGCGCGGTGATCACCCTGCTGGCGGTCACCGGCCTGACCCACCGCGAAGCCTATAAAGACATTTTCTGTATTACGCTGATCAAGACCCTGGCGGTCTTCGTAGTGATCGGCACTTTCTACGCCACTGGCATTGTGTGAGGTATTCATGACGACTCTTTCGGGCAAGACCGCACTGGTTACCGGGTCCACCAGCGGCATCGGTCTGGGCATCGCCCTGAGCCTGGCCAAGGCCGGCGCCAACCTGATTCTCAACGGTTTCGGCGATGCGTCGAGCGTCATCGCCGAGGTCGGCCAGTTCGGCGGCAAGGTCGGTCACCACCCGGCAGACGTCAGCGATCCGGCACAGATTGCCGACATGATCGCTTACGCCGAGCGCGAGTTCGGCGGTGTCGATATTCTGGTCAACAACGCCGGGATCCAGCATGTCGCCGCTGTCGAGGAGTTTCCGGTGGAGCGCTGGGATTCGATCATCGCGATCAACCTGTCATCGGTGTTCCACAGCACCCGCCTGAGCCTGCCGGGGATGCGCGCCAAGGGCTGGGGGCGGATCGTCAACATTGCCTCGGTGCACGGTCAGGTGGGCTCGACCGGCAAAGCCGCGTACGTTGCGGCCAAGCACGGGGTGATCGGCTTGACCAAAGTGGTCGGCCTGGAGACCGCCACCAGCAACGTCACCTGCAACGCGATCTGTCCGGGCTGGGTGCTGACGCCGCTGGTGCAGAAGCAGATCGATGATCGTGCCGCCAAAGGGATCGATCCGCAGCAGGCGCAGCACGATTTGCTAGCCGAGAAACAACCGTCGCTGGAATTCGTCACGCCGCAGCATCTGGGGGAACTGGTGCTGTTTCTGTGCAGCGAGGCTGGCAGCCAGGTACGGGGGGCGGCGTGGAACATTGATGGGGGGTGGTTGGCGCAGTAATGCTGCGTCCCTGTAGGAGTGAGCCTGCTCGCGATAGCGGAATTACATTCAACATTGATGTTGGCTGATACACCGCTATCGCGAGCAGGCTCACTCCTACAGGGGTCGATGTACCACCTTCGCTGTGCGCTGAACAACAAAACAAGAGGCAAACCAATGTCCGACATCCTCTGGCAACCCGATGCCGAGCGTATCGCCAAATCGCGCATGGACCAGTTCCGCCGCGACATCAATCAGCGCCATGGTCTGGCCCTGAACAGCTATACCGACCTGCACCGCTGGAGCGTCGAACAACGCGAGGCGTTCTGGCAGGCGATCGTCGATTTTTTCGACATCCGCTTTCACACCCAGCCCGACGCCGTTCTGCGTGAAGGCGCGCAAATGCCCAGCGCCGTATGGTTTCCCGGCGCGACCCTGAACTTTGCCGAACACCTGCTGCGCCGCCGCGACGATGCTGTCGCCGTGATTGCCGTGGCGGAAAACGGTCAGCGTGAACAACTGACCTGGGCCGAACTGGCCGAGCAGGTCGCCGGTTTTCAGGCGAGCCTGCAGGCCGCCGGTGTCGGCCTCGGCGACCGCGTGGCCGCGTGCATGCCCAACACTTGGCAAACGCTGGTGGCCATGCTCGCGACCACCAGCCTGGGCGCGATCTGGTCGTGCTCGTCGCCGGACTTCGGCACTCACGGGGTGATCGACCGTTTCGGCCAGATCGAACCCAAGGTGCTGATCACCTGCGCCGGTTACCGTTACGCTGGCAAAGACATCGACCAGACCACCAAGGTCAACGAAATCCTCGCGCAACTGCCGTCGCTGCAACAGTTGATCATCGTGCCCTATGCCCGCACCCAGGCCCGTGCCGAGGATTACCACACCCGCGCCAACGTGACGTTGTGGGACGACTTCTACCAACCCGGTGGCGAACCGCGTTTTGTCCCGGTGCCGTTCAATCACCCGCTGTACGTGCTGTATTCCAGCGGCACCACCGGCGTGCCGAAATGCATCGTGCACAGCACCGGCGGCGTGCTGCTGCAACATGTCAAGGAGCATGGCCTGCACGTCGATCTCGGCCCCGGTGACCGACTGTTCTACTACACCACCTGCGGCTGGATGATGTGGAACTGGCTGGTCTCGGCCCTCGCGGTCGGCAGCGCGGTGGTGCTGTATGACGGCTCGCCGTTTCATCCGGATAACCAACGCCTGCTCGACCTGATCGACGATGAGCGCATCAGCGTATTCGGCACCAGCCCCAAGTTCCTCGCAACGCTGGAAAGCAGCGGTGTCAAACCGGCCGACAGTCATGATCTGGGTAGCCTCAAGACGTTGCTCTGCACCGGTTCGGCGCTGTCGCCGCAGAGCTACGACTTCGTCTACCGCGACTTCAAGCGCGACGTGTGCCTGGCGTCGATGTCGGGCGGCACCGATGTGGTGTCGTGTTTCGTCAACGGCAACCCGATGTCGGCCGTGCGCCGTGGCGAAATCATGGGCAAGAGCCTGGGCATGGCGGTCGAGGTGTGGAATGACGCGGGCGTCGCGGTGGTCGGCGAGAAAGGTGAGCTGGTCTGCACCCGGCACTTCCCGGCCATGCCCATCGGGCTCTGGCACGATGACGATGGCGAAAAGCTGCGTAAATCCTATTTCAGCCTGTTTCCCGGGGTCTGGGCCCAGGGCGATTACGCCGAGCAATTGCCCCACGGCGGGATGCTGATTCACGGCCGTTCCGACGCCGTGCTCAACCCCGGCGGCGTGCGCATCGGCACGGCGGAAATCTATCGTCAGGTCGAGAAAGTCCCGCAGGTGCTGGACAGCGTGGCCATCGGGCAGCAATGGCAGGACGATGTGCGCGTGGTGCTGTTCGTGCGCCTGCAGGGTGGCGTGGCGCTGGATGAGCACCTGCAACAGCAGATCCGCCAGGTGATTCGCGCCAACACCACACCGCGCCATGTGCCGGCGAAAATCGTTACCGTCACTGACATCCCGCGCACCATCAGCGGCAAAGTGGTCGAACTCGCTGTGCGCAATGTGGTGCACGGTGAGCCGGTGAAAAACACCGATGCACTGGCTAATCCTGAAGCGCTGGAGCAGTTTCGCAATCGCCCGGAGCTGGCGGATTAACCCGCCATCCCCTTGTGGGAGCGAGCCTGCTCGCGAAAGCGGTGTGTCAGTCACGCTGATATCGACTGACAGATTGCATTCGCGAGCAGGCTCGCTCTCACAAGGCTGAGGTGTTAATCCATCAGGCCCCAGTCGCCCGATGCCGGCGGTGCCGGCGACGGCGCCGTCTCGGCATGCAGCTTCAAACGCAGCCGCAGATTATTCTGTGAATCGGCATGCTTGAACGCCTCGTCTTCGCTGATCACCCCCTCCACCACCAGCGCGTACAGCGCCGCGTCGAAGGTCTGCATGCCGGCCTCGGCCGATTTGTCCATGATGCCCTTGAGTTCGCCCAACTCGTTGCGCCGGATCAGGTCGGCGATGGTCGGGGTGCCCAACATCACTTCGACCGCCGCCCGCCGCTGGCCGTCGAGGGTGCGCACCAGCCGTTGCGAGACAAACGCCTTGAGATTGTTACCCAGCGCATGCAACAGCTGCGGGCGGCGCTCTTCGGGGAACAGATTGACGATGCGGTCCAGCGCCTGGTTGGCGTTGTGCGCGTGCAGCGTCGACAGCACCAGGTGCCCGGTGTCGGCGAACGTCAGGGCATGCTCCATGGTTTCGCGGTCGCGGATTTCGCCGATCAGCACCACGTCCGGGGCCTGACGCAGAGTGTTTTTCAGCGCTGCCTGGAAACTGCGGGTATCGACGCCGACTTCGCGCTGATTGATGATCGAGCGCTGGTGGCGATGGATATACTCCACCGGGTCTTCGATGGTGATGATATGCCCGCTGCTGTGCCGGTTGCGGTGATCGATCAGCGCCGCCAGCGAGGTGGATTTACCGGAATCCGTGGCGCCGACGAACAGGATCAGCCCCTGCTTGAGCATCACCGTGTCCAGCAGCACCGGCGGCAGCTTGAGGTCTTCGAAGCGCGGGATATCGAGTTTGACGTTGCGAATCACGATCGACACATCGTTGCGTTGCTTGAAGATGTTCAGGCGAAAGCGCCCGACACCGGTACGTGAAATCGCCAGGTTCATCTCCAGGTCCCGATCGAACTCGCGCCGCTGCTCGGCGTCCATCAGGGCGTGGGCGATGGCCTGGACCTCTCCGGGCTTGAACGGCCGCTCGCTGAACGGCGTCAGTACCCCGTCGATGCGGGCACTGGGCGGCGCACCGGTGGACAGGAACAGGTCGGAGCCGTGCTGGCTCGACAGACGGAGCAACAGTGCATCGATTTCCATGGCAAAAAGCACCCGCGAAGCATTCAATGAACAGAAATGACCCCGTGTCGTGACGTAACAGGTCATACGGCGTCTACCGCAAGTGCAAGAATAGTCGACGCCGACGCACTGACCGACGCTCAGGATAGATGTGATGAACGTAGCCCCCTCCCCCGATGACGCCCAAGTCTTGATCGCCCGCACCGACTGGAGCCGTACTCCGCTGGGCGCTGCCGGCACCTGGCCACAGAGCCTGCGCACCGCGGTGGACATCGTGATTCACTCGCCGATGCCGATGCTGCTGTTGTGGGGGCCACAGCTCACGCAGATCTACAACAACGGCTTTGCAATGCTCGCCGGAAGCAAACATCCGCACGCTTTCGGACAGCCGGCGCACCTTATATGGCCGGAACTTCAAGACTTTACCGACCCGATTTATCGAGCTGTCCTACAAGGCCAGGTGCGCACCTACAGTGAACGGCGATTTACCCTGCAACGCGAAGGCAAGGAATCCGACTTCTGGCTGGACCTGACCTACAGCCCGATCCGTGACGAGAATGCGCAAGTGGCCGGCATTCTGGTCACCGCGATTGAAACCAACGAGCGCCGGCGCATCGCCCTCGAACTGCAACGTCGCTCCGAAGAAAGCCTCAAGGCCCAGCGCGACAGCGAAGAACGCCTGCAGCTGGCACTGGCGGCCACCGATGCGGTCGGCACCTGGGACTGGGACATCGGCGAAGACCGCTTCATCGCCGACGCCCATTTCGCCCAACTGCACGGCATCGACCCGGGGCTGGCCAGCCAGTTGCCGATCAGCGATTACCTGCAAGGCGTGCATCCCGAAGACCGCGCCCTGATCGCCCGCAGCATCAAACACTGCATCACCCATGGCACCGAATACGCCGAGGAATATCGCCTGCTGCGAGCCGACGGCGAACTGCGCTGGGTGTTTGCCCGGGGCCGCTGTTACAAGGATCACCACGGTCGACCGGTGCGCTTCCTCGGCGCCGCGCTGGACCTGACCGACCGCAAACACACCGAGCAGGCGCTGCGCCAGAGCCAGACCGAGCTGCAACTGATCATCAACGCGATGCCGATCCTCATCAGTTACGTCGACCATGAAGAGCGCTTCCGCCTGAACAACGCCGCCTATCTGGACTGGTACGGTCTCACCCCGCAGGAACTGTATGGCCGGACCATTCGCGAGGTGATCGGCGAAGAAGCCTACTTCCTGCGCTCGCCGTACATCGCCGAAGCATTGGCCGGGCGGCCCTGCTCGTTCAGCCTGTATACCCCGCATCGCGACGGCAGCAGTCGCCACGCGCTGATGAATTACCTGCCGCGCCACGGTGCCGATGGTGCGGTCAACGGTTTCTATATTTTCGTGATCGACGAGACCGAACGCAAAAAGACCGAAGAAGCCCTGCGCAATCTCAATGAAACCCTGGAGGAGCGGGTCAGCGCCCGCACCGAGCAACTGGCCCAGGCCAATCAACGCCTGCAGAACGAGATGTTCGAACGCGAACGCGCCGAAGATGCGTTGCGCCATGCCCAGAAAATGGAAGCGGTCGGCCAGCTCACTGGGGGTATTGCCCACGACTTCAACAACATGCTCACCGGGATCATCGGCAGCCTCGACCTGATGCAGCGCTACATCGCCGATGGTCGCTCCCATGAAATCGGACGATTTACCGAAGCGGCCGTGTCCTCAGCCAACCGCGCGGCGGCGCTGACCCATCGCCTGCTGGCGTTCTCGCGTCGGCAGTCACTGGACCGCAAGACCCTCGACGTCAACGAGCTGATCCATTCGCTGGAAGATTTGATCCGCCGCACCAAGGGCGACCCGATCGGCCTCACGCTGCGGCTGGCCGAAGAGGTGTGGCCGATCAGCACCGACGTCAGCCAGCTGGAAAACGCTCTGCTCAACCTGGTGATCAACGCCCGGGACGCCATGCCCAACGGCGGCGAACTGTTGATCGAAACCGCCAACGTCTACCTCGACGGCAATGACATCACCACCCTCGAACCGGTCAAGGCCGGCGACTACCTGATGCTGGCGGTCAGCGACAACGGTACCGGCATGACCCCGTCGGTGCGGGCCAAGGCCTTCGATCCGTTCTTCACCACCAAACCGATCGGCCAGGGCACCGGGCTGGGGCTGTCGATGATTTATGGTTTCGCCCAGCAGTCGGGCGGCCACGTCAGCCTCGACAGCCTGCCGGATCAGGGCACCTGCGTGCGCCTGTACCTGCCGCGCCTGAACCTGCTGGAACCCGAGCGGCCAGTCGTGGAAACCCTCAGCGCGGCGCCGACTGCCACTTCTGGCGAAACCGTGGTGGTGGTTGAAGATGACCCGGCGGTACGCATGCTGGTGCTCGATCTGCTCAAGGAGCTGGGTTACCTCGCCCACGAAGCCGCCGATGCCAGCGCCGCCCTGCCGCTGCTGGAATCGGAGCTGCGCGTGGACCTGCTGGTGACCGACGTCGGCTTGCCGGGCATGAACGGCCGGCAGCTGGCGGAAATCGCCCGTCAGCATCGGCCAGGCCTGAAAGTGTTGTTCATGACCGGTTATGCGCAGAAGGCCGCAGAGCGCCAGGGGTTTCTCGAGGACGGCATGGACATGGTCGCCAAACCGTTTTCGATTGATGTGCTGGCGAACAAGATCCGCACGATGATCAACCAAACGCCGTCACTTGAGGCATAATCCCGCGCCCCGCCGTCACCCCGTTACAGGTATCGCACGATGAAAGCCCAAGCCCGCCACATTCTGGTGAAAACCGCCGAAGAGGCCGAACAGCTCAAACAACGCATTGCCAAGGGCGAAGCGTTCGATGTGCTGGCGAAGAAATACTCGACCTGCCCGTCCGGCAAGCGCGGCGGCGATCTGGGTGAAGTGCGGCCGGGGCAGATGGTCGGCGCGATCGATGCGGTGATCTTCAAGAAGCCCTTGCGCACCGTACATGGGCCGATCAAGAGCAAGTTCGGGTATCACCTGGTGCAGGTGTTTTTTCGCGACTGAAGGCTTTGCTTTCGGGCGTTTGTGGCGAGGGAGCTTGCTCCCGCTGGGTGGCGAAGCCGCCCCAATAAGGCTTGCGCCTGCTGCGCAGTCGAGCGGGAGCAAGCCCCCTCGCCACAAGGACACTCATTCTTTCGGAATCAACGCCCCCGGCACTTGAATCACCTTGCTCGCCAGCCAATGCCCCGCCTCCGCCGCCTCAGCCGGACTGCCCCCCAGCAACCGCCGCGCCAGATACGCCGCACTGAACGAATCCCCCGCCGCCGTGGTGTCCACGACCTTCTCGACCTTCTGCGCCGGCACTTCGAACGCCTCGCCATCACAACGAATCAGGCACGCCTCGGCGCCACGCTTGAGCACCACTTCCGGCGTACCGATCTGCGCGTAAGCCTCGAACACTGCGTCGCAGTCGGCAAAATGGAACAGCGCCTGCTCGTCATCCACCGTCAGCAACGCCAGATCGACATGCGGCAACACGCTGCGATACGCCGCCCGCGCCTCTTCCTGTGACGCCCACAAACGCGGTCGATAGTTGTTGTCGAAGACGATCCGCGCATCGCGCTGGCGGGCTTCGATCAAAGTCTGGATCAACCGCTCGCGGCCCTTGGCACCCAGCACCGCAAGGGTGATGCCGCTGAAATACAACACGTCGTAATCCGCCAGCGCCGCCAGAATCGGCTCGGCCGCCGGGGTGGTGAAGCAATCGCGCACCGCCGCTTCATTGCGCCAGTAGAGAAAACGGCGCTCGCCATTGGCATCGGTCTGAATGCAATACAGGCCCGGCAGGCGACCGGGCAGACGCTGCACCCATTCCAGCCCAATGCCTTCTTCGGCCCAGCTCTGGCACATCGCGTCACTGAAACTGTCATCGCCCAGCGCGGTGACGTAGTCGACTTGCGCTTTATCGCCGAGGGCGCGGGACAGGTACACCGCCGTGTTCAGGGTGTCACCGCCGAAGCTTTGCTGCAGGCTGCCGTCGGCACGGTGCTGGAGTTCGATCATGCACTCGCCGATCAGGGCGATGCGCGGGGTGTTCGGGCCCAGGGGGCTGAGGGTGGTCATTAGGGTGTCTCTGCTGATTCAGTGGTGTTTGAGCGGCCCTCATCGCGAGCAGGCTCACTCCTACAGGGGAACGCGTTTCAACTGTAGGAGTGAGCCTGCTCGCGATTGGCCACGCCTCGGTGTCGGACCTTAGAAACAAGTCTCCATACTCTCGACTACCGCCAACTGCTCATCCACCAGCAACCCCACCCGCCACTTGTCGAAGGTCAGGCACGGGTGCGAGGTGCCGAAGGAAATGATGTCACCCACCCGCAGTTCAACACCCGGCGCCACGGTCATGAACGCATGCTGGTCCATCACCGCCGTCACTTTGCACGCCCCCACATCGTCGCCCACCGCCGGCAACACGCCGGCCTTGTAGCGCAGCAACGGCACTGGCAGGCCGGCATCGTATGCCACGTCGCGCTTGCCGAGGGCGATCACCGCAAAGCCCGGCTCCGGCAGCGATTGCACATGTGCCCAGACTTCCAGCGCCGGGCGCAGGCCTTCGTGCAAATCGCTGCGACGATCAAGCACGCAGCATTGCGCCTCCTTGTAGATACCATGGTCGTGGGCCACATAACTGCCCGGGCGCAGCACGCTGAGGAAGCGTCCGCCCGCGTTTTGCGCTTCGAACGACTCGGCGATCAGGTCGTACCACGCCGAGCCCGAGGCGGTGATGATCGGCTTGGCAATCGCAAATGCGTCGCTGTCCTGCAACTGCACCGCCAGCCGCACCAGCGACGCGGCAAATTCGCGAATACCGCTGACGGCGTGATCGCCATGGATCACCCCTTCGTAACCTTCGATGCCGGTCAGGGCCAGCGCCGGTTGCGCGTTGATCGCCCGGGCCAGTTCGATGACTTCCCTCTCGCTGCGGCAACCACAACGGCCACCGACCACGCCGTATTCGATCATCACGTTCAACTTGACCCCGCGCGAGGCGAAGTAGGCGCCGAGATCGGCGACGTTGTCCGGATGATCGACCATGCAGTAGAAATCGAACGCAGGGTCCGCCAGCAGATCGGCAATCAGCGCCATGTTCGGCGTGCCGACCAGTTGGTTGGCCATCAGCACGCGACGCACGCCGTGGGCGTACGCGGCGCGGGTCTGCGTGGCGCTGGCGAGGGTGATGCCCCAGGCCCCGGCGTCGAGCTGACGCTTGAACAGGGCCGGGGTCATGCTGGTCTTGCCGTGGGGTGCAAGCTCTGCGCCGCTGTCGCTGACGAATGTCTGCATCCAGCGGATGTTGTGCTCCAGCGCCTCGCGGTGCAGCACCAGCGCCGGCAGGCTGACATCACGCACCAGATGCGCGCCGATGGTGGCGTCGCCCTTTTCCACAGCAGAATTGATGGCAGTCGTCATGGTCGAACTCCTCACTGTCGCGGCCGGCAGGCAGCCGCGGTTATTCGTTGATACGCCGGGCGAGGCTGTTGGCGCTCTCGATCAGCACCCGGCGATAGTCGTCGTAATTGTTCTTCGCATCGGCCCGTGGGGCGACGATGCACAAGGTGCAGATGGCCACGCCGCTCGGGTCTTTGACCGGTGCGGCGAAGCAATGGGTGAAGGTGTCGGCAACGCTGTCGAAAGAGAAGAAGCCGTCGATGCCGGCCTGACGGATCTCCGCCAGAAAGCGTTCCAGCGGCAGGCGTTCACCATCGGGCAGGATGTAATCGTCTTCGTCGATCAGGTCGATGATCTGCTGATCACTCAGGTGCGCCAACAGCAGGCGTCCGGACGCGGTCCACGGGATCGGCGCGTTTTCGCCGATGTCGGAAGAAATGCGGAAATGCCGCTCGCCCTCCTTCATCAACGCCACCGTGTATTTGCGCCCGTTGAGCAGGCACATCTGCGCGGTTTCCCGGGTCTGGCTGACGATCTCCTGCAAGGCGTGATCGGCCTCGCGGCTGAGATCGAAATGACGCAGGTGCGCCTGCCCGAGGAAGTACAACTGGCGACCGAGATAGACGTGACCGTCCTTGCCCACCGGCTCCAGAATGCGCCGCTCCAGCAGCGACGCGACCAGCTCGTAGACCGTGGATTTCGGACTGCCGATGCCATTGGCGATGTCGTTTGGACGCAGCGGCTGGCCGATTTCCTTGAGGAAATCGAGGATATCGAACGCCCGGTCCAGACCCCGGGCCCGGCGCTTGATGGTGTCTTCACTCATGTCAGTACCCACTCATGGTTCCCCTGTAGGAGCTGCCGCAGGCTGCGATCTTTTGATCCTGCCTGTCTGGCGTATCCAAAAAAGCCAAAAGATCGCAGCCTTCGGCAGCGCCTACAAGAGCCACCGCCACTCAGGCCTTCTTCTTGTACGCGATGCAGTCGATCTCGACCTTGCAATCGACCATCATGCTCGCCTGCACACAGGCCCGTGCAGGCGCATGCTCGGGCTTGAAGTACTCGCCGAAGACCTTGTTGAAACTGCTGAAATCCCGCGGATCGTCCAGCCACACCCCGGCACGCACCACGTCTTCCAGGCCATAACCGGCCTCTTCGAGAATCGCGATCAGGTTCTTCATGGTCTGGTGGGTCTGCTCGACGATGCCGCCCACGATAATCTCGCCATCCACCGCCGGCACCTGGCCGGACACATGCAGCCAGCCATCCGCTTCAACGGCGCGAGCGAATGGACGTGGCTGGCCGCCAGCGGCGGTGCTGCCGGTGCCGTAACGCGTAATGCTCATGGGTACTTCTCCTGATGACAAAAGCAAAAATTAAAACCGCGTGCTCTTGAGAAACTCAGCCAGGCGCGGCGATTGCGGGCGTTCGAACAGCTCCTTGGGAGGCCCCTGCTCTTCGATGCGCCCCTGATTCATGAAGACAATCTTGTCCGAGACTTCGAAGGCGAAACGCATCTCGTGGGTCACCAGCAACATGGTCATGCCGTCTTCGGCCAGGCCTTTGATCACGTTGAGCACTTCTCCGACCAGCTCCGGGTCGAGGGCCGAGGTGACTTCGTCGAACAGCATCAGGCTCGGGTTCATCGCGATCGCCCGGGCAATCGCCACGCGCTGTTGCTGACCGCCGGACAACTGACCTGGAAAGTGATTGCGCCGTTCCAGCAGGCCGACCCGTTCCAGCCATTTTTCGGCCAGCACCACGGCTTGGTCCTTGTGCATCTTCTTCACCTTGAGCAGGCCCAGGGTGACGTTCTGCAAGGCGGTCAGGTGCGGAAACAGGTTGAACTGCTGGAAGGCCATGCCGGTCATGGCACGATGGCGGGCGATGACTTTTTCGGCATGGCGCACGCGTTTGCCACCGACCTCGTCATACCCGATGGATTCGCCGTCGAGCAGGATCTGCCCGCCCTGGAACTCTTCGAGCATGTTCACGCAGCGCAGCAGTGTGGTCTTGCCCGAACCGCTGGAGCCGATCAACGTCACGACGTTGCCGCGCTGCATGCTCAGGTCGACACCCTTGAGCACTTCGACCGCGCCGTACTGTTTGTGCAGACCACGGATGTCCAGCAGTGGCTGGCCGTTTGCAACGTTGGAAACTTGAGCTTGAGTCATGGCAGGGCCACCCGCTTTTCAATGTGCCGGCCGAGTAATTCGATGCCGTAGTTGATGACGAAAAACAGAAAACCGGCGAACAGGTAGAACTCCAGGGTCATGAAGGTCCGGGCGATGATCTGTTGGGTGCTGAGCAGCAATTCGGCCACGCCGATCACCGAGAGCAAGGTCGAGGCCTTGACGATTTCGGTGGACGAGTTGACCCACGTCGGCAGGATCTGCCGCAACGCCTGGGGCAGCAGCACGTAACCGAGGGACTGATAGAACGTCAGGCCGATCGCCTTGCTCGCCTCCATCTGCCCGCGTGGCAGTGCCTGCAAGGCCCCGCGCACAATCTCGGCAACGTGCGAGCCGCAGAACAGCGTCAGGCCCAGCGCGCCGGCCTGAAACGCGCTGATCTGCCAGCCCAGCGCCGGTGCCATATAGAAGCAGGCCAGCACCAGCACAAACACCGGCGTGCCGCGAATCAGGTCGACGTAAAAGCGGAACGGCGCGCGCATCCAGAACCTGCCGTACGTCAGCACCAGACCGGTGACGACGCCGAGCAGCGTGCCAAACAGAATCGCCAGCGCCGACACCTGCACACTGGTCAGGAAGCCTTGCAGCAACGTCTCGCGGGCTATCCACAACTCATGCAACCAACTAGGGGATTGGTACATCGCAGCCTCCTATCGGCGGATCGCCAGACGCTGCTCGAGGTAACGCAGCAGCATGGCAATGAGGTAACAGGCCGCGACATACAACGCGGTGGTCACCAGCCAGGTTTCGATCACCCGGTAGCTCTCGACGTTGATCTTGCGCGCGTAATAGGTCAGCTCCGGCACCGCGATCGCGGCGGCCAGCGAGGTGTCCTTGAACAGCGAGATAAAGTTGTTCGACAGCGCCGGCAACACATTGCGCAGCATCACCGGCACGGTGACGTAAGCCTTGACCTGCCATTCACCGAGGCCGATCGCCAGCCCGGCTTCACGCTGGCCCTTGGGGATGCTCAGCAAGCCGCCACGGAACACTTCGGTCAGATAGGCCCCGGCATACAGTGACAGCGTGATGATGAACGACGGGATCTTGTCCAGGCGAATCCCCAGGCTCGGCAAGGCAAAGTAGATCAACAGAATCAACACCAGAATCGGCGTGTTACGCACCACCGTGACGTACACCGAGGCCAGCACCCGCAAGGCGCGATGCTTCGACAGCAAGGCAAACGCCATCAGCAGGCCGATCACGCAGCCGATGGCGATCGACACCAGAGCCAGTTCAAGGCCCAGACCGAGCCCCGCCAGCAAGGTGTCGAAATCGCGCCACACGGCGGCAAAGTTCAACTGATAGTTCATGGTCAGCAGTACCTTGAGCGGGGCGATTCAGGCGCCCCGCTCTCACGGAATCATTTGAATTCGACTGGGAAACCGATCGCTGGGGACGGCAGATCGACGCCGAACCATTGCTTGAACGAGGCCGCATAGGTCGGGAACTCGACGCCGGTCATGGCTTCATGCAGGGTGGTGTTGACGAAGTTCAGCCAGTCCTGATCGCCGCGTTTGACCGCGCAGGCGTAGGTCTGCGGGCTCCAGGCGTAGGTCGGGCTGCGGTAACGGCCAGGGTTCTGCACCATCAGGTATTTGACCGACGACTGATCGGTGGCAGCGGCATCGGCGCGGCCGGAGTTCACCGCCTGATACATCAGGTCGACGCTGTCGTACTGATCGACCTTGGCCTTGGGCAGCGCCTGATGCACCAGCTCTTCGGCGTAGACGTTTTGCAGCACGGCCACGGTGACGCTGTCACCGGCCGCCTGCAGGTCTTCGATTTCCTTGTACTTGCTGTTGGCCGGCAACAGCAGGCCGACGCCTTCGCGGTAGTACGGCAAGGTGAACGCCACTTGCTGCGCACGGCTGGCGGTGACGGTGATGAACTGGCAGCTCATGTCGACCTTGTCGGTCAGCAGATTGGGAATCCGCGCATCGGACGACTGCACCACGAACTCGACTTTGTTCGGGTCATTGAACAGCCCCTTGGCCACCATCCTGGCGATGTCGATATCAAAACCCTGCAACTTGCCGTCCGCGCCCTGAAAGTGCCACGGCGCGTTGGTGCTGCCGGTGCCGACAATCAGCTTGCCACGGGCCAGAACACTGTCGAGCTTGCTGTCGGCTGCCTGGGCCATGCCCATGACAGCGGACGAAGCCGCAAGAACAAAAACACACGCTTTGAACAACGAAGGACGGCGATGCATGGCAAGCACTCCAGGATGATGTTTATTCCGCTATACCGGAACTCTGTTTGTTACTACGGAATAGACAGCAGAAAGTGTGCCACAGGAAACGCAGGGAATCTGAGTGGTTTGAAATGTTTTTGGAATCAACAGGATGCGGGAAAGTGTCGGACAGATGTTACTCGCAGTGCGTTTTCTCAGGCGCTACCGTGGGCCACACCGCTCGGGTACTCAGGCCACATTTGAGTGCGCGCTCACCGAAAAGGCGCACGGTCTACTGTCAACTCTGACAGTAGAGGAAAGTCGCCCATGGGATTAGCGTCAGCAACGCTAACAGCGCTTTTTCAAGGAGGTTCCCATGCGCTCGACGACTCGCCTTTCAGACCTGCCGGCCACCTACCGCAAAGCCCTGAAAACCTGGCGCCCGGTAATCCTGTACTTCGCCAACGAACACTGCCCCGCCTGCGAATTCGCCGGGCCGGTGTTTCGTGAGGTGGCCGAGCCCTATCGGCTGCGGGCGAACATTTACATGCTCAACACCAGCCAGTCGCCGCGCCATCCGCTGGTCACCGGTACACCTACGGTGCTGTTCTACAAGAACGGCAAGCTGGTGAAAAAACTCAAGGGGATTGGCACGGAGGAAACACTGGCGGCGGACTTTGCCCGGCATATTGGCAGGACCAGGGCACCGGTGGTGCGGCAAAAACCACGGCATGACCTGGGCTGGCTTCGTCGCACTTTGCGTAACCTTTGCACCAGCCCGCGTGCGCAGTCACTTCGACACCACTCGATATCCATGTAGGAGCTGCGGCACGCTGCGATCTTTTGATTTTGTTTTTTAAGATCAAAAGATCGCAGCGTGCCGCAGGTCCTACAGGGGAGATTCGTGTTTAGGCGGTATTACGCACCAGCAACACCCGCGTCACCCGCCGCTCTTCTACAGCCTTGACAGTCATCTGCCAGCCTTCATATTCCAGACGATCACCCATCATCGGCAGCCGATCCAGCAAGCTCATCACCAATCCGGCCAAGGTCTGATAGTCCTCGGTCGGCGGCACGCCAAAGCCTGTGCGCTCACGCACTCGCATCAGGTTCAGCGCGCCGCTGACCACGAACCCGCCCTGCTCTTCGATCACGTCCGGGCCTTCGATTTCGCTGGCATCGGGTAGCTCGCCGGCAATCGACTCGAGGATGTCGGTCATGGTCAACACGCCGACAAAATCACCGAATTCGTTGACCACGAAGGCAATGTGGGTCGAGGCTGCGCGCATCTGTTCCAGCGCGTTGAGGATCGAATAACTGTCGAGCAGGTTGATGGTCTTGCGCGCCAGATGTTCCAGGTTCGGTTCGTTCCCGGCCAGGTACTCCTTGAGCAGTTCCTTCTTGTGCACGAAGCCCAGCGGTTCATCCACCGCACCGTTGCGAATCAACGGCAAGCGCGAGTAGGACGAATGCATCAGGCGCGTGCGAATCGCTTCGGCGTCGTCCGCCAGGTCGATGGTGTCGACGTCGGCACGCACCGTCATCAGGTTGCGGATCGGGCGCTCGGCCAGTTGCAGCACACCGCTGATCATCACCCGCTCGCGCCGGTCGAACAGTTCCGCACTCGGCGCCTCGCCGTCGTCCAGCAGATCGGAGATTTCCTCGCCGACCTCCTCCACCGCCAGCTTGCGCCCACCCAGCAAACGCATCACCGCGTGGGCCGTACGCTCACGTATTGGCCGCAGGCCTTGCATCGAGCGTTTGCGACGGGCCCGAGCGATCTGGTTGAACACCTCGATCAGGATCGAGAAACCAATGGCCGCATACAGGTAGCCTTTCGGGATGTGGAAGCCCAGGCCTTCGGCCGTCAGGGCGAAGCCGATCATCATCAGAAAGCCCAGGCACAGCATGATCACCGTCGGGTGTGCGTTGACGAAACGGGTCAACGGCTTGCTGGCCACGATCATCAAACCGATGGAAATGATCACCGCGATCATCATCACCGCCAGTTCATCGACCATGCCGACCGCCGTGATCACCGCGTCCAGCGAAAACACCGCGTCGAGCACGACGATCTGCGCCACGATCGGCCAGAACAGCGCGTAAGCGGCATTGGTCGAGCGCTGGCCGACATGGCCTTCGAGCCGCTCGTGCAGCTCCATGGTGGCCTTGAACAACAGGAACACACCGCCGAACAGCATGATCAGGTCACGACCGGAGAAGCTCTTGCCGAACACCTCGAACAGCGGCTGCGTGAGGGTGACCAGCCAGGAAATACTCGCCAACAGGCCCAGGCGCATGATCAGTGCCAGCGACAGGCCGATGATCCGCGCACGGTCGCGCTGATGCGGCGGCAGTTTGTCCGCCAGGATCGCGATGAACACCAGGTTGTCGATACCCAGCACCAGTTCCAGCACGATCAGAGTCAACAAGCCTAACCAGGCCGTGGGATCCGCTAACCATTCCATAAAATGTCTTGATCTCTCTTCAGTGAATTCAGGCTGCCGGACACGGCAAAGCGCAACGCGAAGGCTCTGGAGCCGCGTTGTCAACGATAGTCGGGAGTCGGAAGACCGGATGCTGCGAGTGCGTCAAGACCGCGCCATGGCGCGAGGAGAAGGTACGACTGGGAGGCTCCGAGAGGGTGTTCATGCAAATCCTGAATGAAAAATGGCCTTGGAGCGTACAGTCTCAAGGCACATTTTCTACAGCGGCAAATCATTTCAAAATCTGTATCAACGGGCCACTGCCCCCTGTAGAAGCTGCCGCAGGCTGCGATCTTTTGACTTTGTTTTTTCAAGGTCAAGATCAAAAGATCGCAGCCTGCGGCAGCTCCTACAGTTGGCTGTCAGCGTCCGGCAAAACGCAACCGCGACAACTGCCGCAAATCCCCCTCGACGTAGTAATCGTTGGTCCAGCTGTCATCCACTGCCAGCGGACTCACCTGCTTCAGCGCCAGTTTCTTCGCGAAATAGCGAAAGCGGTAATGCTCGTAGAACCGCAGCAATTCCAGGCCATAACGGTCGGCCAGATCGGTGTCGTCACGAATGATCAGGAAGTTCTCGTCATTGCCGTTACTGGCCGAGGTGCTGAGGTTGTGGCTGCCGCTGATGATGGTCGGCGCATCCGTGGTGAAGTCGGTGACCACCGCTTTGGTGTGCACCAGCAGGTTGCCCCTCTGGCCTTTCATGTTTTCCTTCAGCCAGCCTTCCAGCCCGGTGTTGAGCAAAGCCGTGGCGGCGAATTCCGCCGTTCGGTCCGCGTGAAAGCCGGTGATGCTGCTGGCGGTGTTCTGCAGGCCGTAACGCAGGATGTCGTCATGAGGCTTGCCGAGCAGCGCGTTGAGAATCGCGTCCGGCAAACTGAATGCCGTGACGAACAGCACATCCTTTTGGGCCGCCTCGATGATCTCGACGAACTCGCGCAGATCGGCCCCGCCGCTGCGTGGCGAGAACCCGGCGAACAGCGGTTGCGTGGGGTCCATCGGGTTATGTGCGCTGATCCAGGTGCGCGTAGCGCCGACATCGGCGGGGTTCGCCCAGACCTCTTCGAAGGTTTGCAGGTAACGTGTGGCAATCGTCACGTCGTCGAGCGTATGCACCACATTGGCCTGGCGATACACGCCATTGGCGGTGAAATTGGTGCTGCCGCACAGCACGGCTTGCGGTTGACGCTGACCAACACCGTCGATGCGGCTGAGAACAATGAACTTGTTGTGGAAAATGTTGTGGGTGACCCTACCGCGTTTGTTCGCCGCCGGTAACAGCGCCAGGCTCGCTTCATTCAGGGTTGTATCGGGATCATCCGTTTGGGCGTGATAGAGCACGCGCACCAGAACGCCTCGAGCGAACGCCGCGTTTACCGCATCGACGATCGCCTGCAACTGATACTCGTAGATCGCGATATCCAGCGCCCATTGAGCGTCCACCGCACGCTCGATGTACCCCAGCAAACGCTCCAGCAAGCCGTTCTCCAGCCACAGGCGCGCTGCGTCGGGCCAGGCTTCGATCGGCAGGTTCTTGTTGGCGCTGATCTGCGCGTCGAGGTCGGGAAACTTGCGTTGGAAGGCCTGGCTGGCGGCCACGGCGCGGTTGAAGATCACGCCCTGATTGGCCGGGTGGCCGTCGTCGGAAATAATGCTCAGCTCCAGCGCTTCGCCCAGTTGCGGCGCGTCCGCCGTGCCGTAGGCCAGGTGCACGCGATAGTGCAAAGTCGTGCCCGGATAGACCGCGTAATCGGCCCAGCGGAATTTCTGCAACGGCGCTTTATCGCTGGGCGTGGCGTGGTATTGGGGGAAGGTGTGCGCCTTGCCGGGAAACGTCAGGCTGTTGAACAGGAACAGCCAGGGTTTGTCGCCCTGCTGCTTCTCGATGGCAAAACCGAGCAAGCCTTTGCGCCGCGATTCAGCCAGATCCATGGCCAGCAACACGCCGTTGGTGCCGGCGTAAGCTTTGACGCGAAAATCGTCCTGGGGATTGGCGACCAGTACCCGCATGATTCACTCCTTGTGATTGGACTGGAGCATAGAGCAGCGCTGAGGTTTTGGTGCTAGCCGCTTAAACCGAGGTGATATCTTCGCGAGCAAGCTTGCTCCCACAGATCGCGCGGCGGTCACACGTCTTGTGGGAGCGAGCTTGCTCGCGAAAGCGACTGTTCAAACACACAGATTTTAGAGCGAAATCAGATCATCAATATGCCGATATTCCGCATGCAACGCCGCGGCTAACTCCCGCGCCCGTGCCAAGCGGATCGGCCCACGCTCAATGTCGATCAACAGCCCCGGGCATTCCAGCGGCGGCATCGGCGGTAAGGCTTTCAAGCGCCCATCCGTCACCACCAGCAAGCGCTGCTGTTCAGCCGGAAAACGCTTTTTCCGCTGCAGCAGCCATTGCTGCGCTTGAGCCAGCGCCGCCACCAACGGCGTGCCGCCCCCTGCGCCCAACGCCTCCAGCCAGGTGCGCAAGCCGCTCGAAGCCTTCAAACCCTGCACCTGCCACTTCGGCGCGCTGCCACTGGCGGTCAGCAATGCCAGACGGGCGCGCTGTCGATAAGCGTCGTCGAACAGTTGCGTGAGCAAGCCCTTGGCATCGCTCAGCGCCTGATGCCGACGGGTCGAGGCCGACGCGTCGACGATCACCAGCCACAGTTCATGGGGGGAACGCGTGCGCAGTTGGAACTGCAAATCTTCCCGTGTCCGCGGCCGACCGTTAAGCAGCGTCCCCGACCAGTTCACCGAGCCGCTGCGCGCGGCGTGACGCTTGCCCTGGCGTCCGTGGTCGAGTCGTCCGGCGCGGGGTCTGGCATTCGCCCCCGCGTCGGATCGGGGACGAATGCCGGTTACTTTTTTGGCCAGCTCGGCACTTCACGGCGGGCACCGGTGGCGAGCGCCGGAGCCGGCATATCGCCCCACTGTCCCTGCCCTTCGCTCGGTTCGGCCTGGGTATTGGCCGGGTTCTGCGCGGGGGGCTGAGGGCTGGACGAAGACGATTCACGACGGCGGTGACGCAGGGCGAATTCCGCCACCGCGTCGATGTCTTGCTCGGCAATCGCTTCGGCGCCGCGCCATGCCGCATGGGCCCTGGCAGCGCGCAGCCAGACCAGATCGGCACGCAAGCCATCGACGCCGGCCGCAAAGCAGCGCTCGGTGATCAGCGCCAACGCGTCGTCGTCCAGCGGGATGCCCGGCAAGGCATTACGCGCCCGCTCGCAACGTTCACGCAGGGCTTGCTGCTGTGCTTCCCACTGCGCGCAGAACGCCTGCGGCTCGCTGTCGAAATCCAGGCGGCGGCGGATGATCTGCCCGCGTTCGGCCGGCGCAGTGTGACCGCTGAGGGCGACGTTCAGGCCAAAACGGTCCAGCAGTTGCGGACGCAATTCACCCTCTTCCGGGTTCATCGTGCCGATCAACACGAACCGTGCCGAATGCCGATGGGAAATGCCGTCGCGCTCGATCAGGTTGGTGCCGCTGGCCGCCACATCGAGCAGTAGATCCACCAGATGATCGGGCAGCAGATTCACTTCATCGACGTACAGCACGCCGCCGTCGGCCTTGGCCAGCACGCCGGGGGAAAACTGCGCACGCCCTTCACTCAACGCGGCGTCGAGATCGAGCGTGCCGACCAGACGCTCTTCAGTGGCGCCCAGCGGCAGCGTGACGAACTGACCACTCGCCAGCAGATCGGCGAGGCCACGGGCCAGGGTCGACTTGGCCATGCCACGCGGGCCTTCGATCAGCACGCCACCGATTTTCGGGTCAATGGCGGTGAGGTACAGGGCGAGTTTCAGGTCATCGGCGCCGACCACGGCGGAGAGCGGGAAATGCGGGGTGTCGGTCATCTTCAATACTCGGTCATGGTCGGTGATCTGCTTTAACTGTAGGACTGAGCCTGCTCGCGATAGCGGTGTATCAGTCAATATATTTGTTTGCTGACCCACCGCTATCGCGAGCAGGCTCACTCCTACAGGGGATCGCGGTGTGTCAGGTGTCTTCTTCTATATCCAGCAGCAGGTTTTCCAGTGCTTCTTTATACACGCCGGGTGCCTGCCACATACCGCGCTGTTGCGCTTCCAGCATGCGCTCGGTCATGTCGCGCAGGGCATGTGGATTGTGCTCGCGGACAAAGTCGCGGGTCGCCGGGTCGAGCAAATAGGCATCGGCCAGCAACGCATACTGATGATCGTCGATCAGTTGCGTGGTGGCATCGAAGGCAAACAGGTTGTCGACCGTCGCCGCCAGTTCGAACGCGCCTTTGTAGCCGTGGCGTTTGACCCCGTCGATCCATTTCGGATTGGCCGCCCGCGAGCGGATCACCCGGTTCAGTTCTTCTTTGAGGGTGCGGATTTTCGGCAGATCCGGTTGGCTGTGATCGCCGTGATAACTGGCCGCCGCCTCCCCGCGCAGGGTTTCCACCGCCGCGAGCATGCCACCCTGAAACTGGTAGTAGTCGTTGGAATCGAGCAGGTCATGCTCGCGGTTGTCCTGGTTTTGCAGCACGGCCTGCACCTGGCTCAGGCGCTGGACGAACTGCTCACGGGCGGCGGTGCCTTCGTCCGCACCGCCGTAAGCGTAGGCGCCCCAGTTCAGGTAGACCTCGGCCAGATCCTCGCGGCTCTGCCACAGACGCCCGTCGATAGCGCCCTGCACGCCCGCTCCGTACGCTCCGGGTTTGGCCCCGAAGATCCGCCAGCCGGCCTGGCGTCGCGCCGCGTCTTCATCCAGCCCCGATTGCCGCAACGCCTCGCGCTCGACGCGCACTTTCGCCGCCAGCGGATTGAGGTCATCCGGTTCGTCCAGCGCCGCCACCGCTTGCACGGCGGCGTCGAACAGGCGGATCAGGTTGGCAAAGGCGTCGCGGAAGAACCCCGAGACCCGCAGCGTGACATCGACCCGTGGCCGGTCCAGCAGACTCAGCGGCAGAATCTCGAAGTCATCGACCCGCTGACTGCCGGTGGCCCATACCGGACGCACGCCCATCAAGGCCATGGCCTGGGCGATGTCGTCGCCACCGGTGCGCATGGTCGCGGTGCCCCACACCGACAGGCCGAGTTGGCGCAGGTGATCGCCATGGTCCTGCAGGTGCCGTTCAAGAATCAGCGTGGCGGACTGGAAACCGATGCGCCATGCGGTAGTGGTCGGCAGGTTGCGCACGTCCACCGAGTAGAAGTTGCGCCCGGAGGGCAGCACGTCGAGGCGGCCACGGCTAGGGGCGCCGCTGGGGCCGGCGGGGACGAAGCGGCCGTTCAGGGCGTCGAGCAGACCGCGCATTTCGGCGGGGCCGCAGGCGTCGAGGCGTGGGGCGACGACTTCGCGCAAGTTTTCAATGATTGCACTCACTTCGGCCCAACTCGGTCCCTGTAGGAGTGAGCCTGCTCGCGATGGCGTCAGGTCAGGCAATGCAGTGTTGGCTGACACGCCGCCTTCGCGAGCAAGCTCGCTCCCACAGGGGATTTGCAGTGTTTGGGAGATAAGGTCGGTGGCGAACAGTTCGAGGCGTTCGCGGGTATCGCCGGCGGTGCGCCAGATTTCGTCACTGAGTGATTGCAGTTCATCGGGGCGCGGGCCGTTCCAGGGATCAGCGAGCGCGCAATCGAGCGGATCAAACCCCAGTTCAAACGCCCTCGCCAACGCCCGCAGCAGGCTCGACTGCGCGCCCTTGCCATCGCCGCGCGGAATGCGCAGCAACGCCAGCAACGTGTCGATGCGCAAACGCCCGGTCGGTGACTCGCCGAAAATGTGCAGACCATCGCGAATCTGCGATTCCTTCAGATCACACAGATAGGTGTCCAGCCGCGGCAGCCAGATCGCCGCGTCGGCGTCGCTGTCCAGGCCGGCGTCGAGTTGCAGTTCGCGGTCGATCTGCGTCTCACGCACCAGTTGCAGGATGTCGCGCTGCAGCTCGCGGGCACGGCGTGGGTCGAGCAGTTGGGCTTCGTAATATTCGTCGGCCAGCAGCTCCAGATTGCGCAGCGGTCCGTAGGTTTCGGCGCGGGTCAGCGGCGGCATCAGGTGGTCGATGATCACCGCTTGGGTGCGCCGTTTAGCCTGGGCGCCCTCGCCCGGGTCGTTGACGATAAACGGATAGATGTTCGGCAACGGCCCGAGCAGCGCGTCCGGCCAGCAGGTTTCCGAGAGCCCGACGCCCTTGCCCGGCAGCCATTCGAGGTTGCCGTGCTTGCCGACGTGAATCACCGCGTGGGCGCCGTAGGTGTTGCGCAGCCAGAAATAGAACGCCAGATAACCGTGGGGCGGCACCAGATCCGGGTCGTGATACACCGCACTCGGATCGACCTGATAACCGCGCGCCGGTTGAATGCCGACGAAGGCCAGGCCAAAGCGCAGACCGGCGATCATCATCCGCCCGTCACGGCACATCGGGTCGTTTTGCGCAGCCCCCCAACGTTCCAGCACCGCCGCGCGATTGGCCTCCGGCAGCGCATTGAACATCGCCAGATAAGCATCCATCGCCAGGCTTTGCTGGCACGGGCGCAGGTCGATGCTGTCGAGGTCATTGCTGACACCGCCGAGCAATTGCTGGATCAGCGCGGTGCCGCTGCCCGGCAACTCAGCCGTTAACGGAAAGCCTTCAGCCTGCAACGCACGCAAGATATTCAACGCCGCCGCCGGCGTGTCGAGACCGACGCCATTACCGATGCGACCGTCGCGGGTCGGGTAATTGGCGAGGATCAGCGCGATGCGTTTTTCCGCATTCGGCACCCGCGCCAGATCGCTCCAGCGCCGGGCGAGTTCGGCGACGAAATCCATGCGCTCGGGTTGCGCCCGGTAGCAGACCACATCCGACTGACTGCGCTCGCTGCGCCAGGCCAGGTCCTTGAAGCTGATCGGCCGACTGATGATGCGCCCGTCAAGCTCCGGCAAGGCGATGTGCATCGCCAGGTCTCGTGGCCCCAGGCCCTGCTCGCTGGCGCGCCAACCGGGTTCGTTGTCCTGGGCGCAGATCGCCTGAATCACTGGAATATTGCGCCGAAACGGCCGCAGATGCGGCGCTTCCGGGCTGGATTGGGCGAACCCGGTGGTGTTGAGAATCACCGCCGCTTCGACTTCATCCAGCCAATTCTCGACCACACTCAGGCAGCCCGGCTCTTTCAGACTGGCGACCGCGATTGGCAGCGGATTGAGCCCCGCCGCCTGCAAGCGCTGGCAGAACACATCGATGAACGCAGTGTTGGCCGCCTGCAAATGCGAGCGATAAAACAACACCGCCGCGACCGGTTGATCGGGCAGCCATTCGGCTTGCCAGTCGCTCAGCGCGGCGGTGTTTTTCTGTGGGTGGTAAATCGCCGTGCGCGGCAGCGCTTGCGGCTCGCCCCAGGCATAGTCACGCGCCAGCCAGCGGTTGGCCAGACAGTTGAAGAAGTCCAGCGCATTGCCCATGCCACCCTGACGCAGGAACTGCCAGAGGCGGTCGCGATCTTCGGCGGGCACGGTGCTCAGGTCGCTGAGTTCCGGGTCGGGGCGATCATCGCCCGGCACCAGAATCACCTGCACGCCGCGCTCGGACAGTTCGACCAAACGCTCGACGCCGTACCGCCAATAGGCGATGCCACCGTGCAGCGAAATCAGGATCACCTTGGCGTGACGCAGCACCTCATCGACGTACAGATCGACCGAGGCGTGATTCTGCACCTGCATCGGATTGGCCAGACGCAGGCTCGGATAGTCCTCGGGCAACTGCTGCGCGGCTTCGGCGAGCAGCGCCAGGCTGGAGTCGCCGCTGCACAGGATCACCAGCTCGGCGGGGGTTTGTCCAAGGTCGGCAATGTTGTCATCCGACACGAAACCGCCGGGCTGGGTCCTGAGCAGGTGCATGGCTTAAACGCTGAGCGCAGCGCGCAGTTGCGCTTCGAGTTGCGCGGCGTCGAGTTCCTGACCGATCAGCACCAGACGGGTGACGCGCGCTTCATCGGCGCCCCACTGGCGGTCGAAGTGCTTGTCGAAACGCGTGCCCACGCCTTGAATCAACAGACGCATCGGCTTGTTCGGAATCGCCGCGAAGCCCTTCACCCGCAGAATGCCGTGCTGCACCACCAGTTGCGTCAGCGCGTCGAGCAGCAGGCTTTCGTCAGCTTGCGGCAGTTCGATGGAGATCGAATCGAAGGCGTCGTGATCGTGGTCATCGTGATCGTCATCACCGTCGTGGTGGTGATCGTGATGGCTATGGCGGCTGTCGATGTGTTCTTCGGAACCGGCGCCAAGGCCGATCAGCACGTCCAGCGGCAGACGGCCGTTGCTGGCTTCGATGACTTTTACCGCGGGCGGCAGTTCTTCAGCGACTTCCAGACGTACGCGAGCCAGGTCTTCCGGGCTGGTCTGGTCGGCCTTGTTGAGGATCACCAGGTCGGCGCTGGCCAGTTGATCGGCGAACAGTTCGTGCAGCGGCGACTCGTGATCGAGGTTCGGGTCGAGTTTGCGCTGGGCGTCGACTTGATCGGGGAACGCGGCGAAGGTGCCGGCGGCTACGGCCGGGCTGTCGACCACGGTGATCACCGCGTCAACGGTGCAGGCGCTGCGGATTTCCGGCCACTGGAAAGCTTGTACCAGCGGTTTTGGCAGGGCCAGGCCAGAGGTTTCGATAAGGATGTGGTCGAGATCGCCGCGACGGGCGACCAGTTCGCGCATCACCGGGAAGAACTCTTCCTGCACCGTGCAGCACAGGCAGCCGTTGGCCAGTTCGTAGACACGGCCGGTGGCCTCTTCTTCGGTGCAGCCGATGGTGCATTGCTTGAGGATTTCACCGTCGATGCCCAGCTCGCCGAACTCGTTGACGATCACCGCGATGCGGCGGCCCTGAGCGTTGTCGAGCATGTGTCGCAGCAAGGTGGTTTTGCCCGAGCCGAGGAAACCGGTAACGATGGTGACAGGGAGTTTGGCCAGTGTTT
Source organism: Pseudomonas serboccidentalis (assembly GCF_028830055.1). Taxonomy (NCBI): domain Bacteria; kingdom Pseudomonadati; phylum Pseudomonadota; class Gammaproteobacteria; order Pseudomonadales; family Pseudomonadaceae; genus Pseudomonas; species Pseudomonas serboccidentalis. The sequence continues at coordinate 2,070,133 of NZ_CP101655.1, read as the reverse complement.
TCATCGGATGCCCTTTGGCAAGGTGGCGGGCATACGGGACGAGATCCGCTGCGAGCGTGCGCGCGGAAGAGTTCGCCACCGGATCACCCCGCCCGGTTGTAGTGAGAAATCTGTCACGAGGCAGGTCTCCTGGCTGACGGTGTTCAGGCCTTGGGCCCGGCATTCGCTGCGCCTTCCCGCTGGCACCTTGGCAGGGCTGGCAGTGGCGTGGCAGCGAACATCACCGTTCACAGTTGCGGGGGCAGCCGCGGCTTTGACCGCGTTCCCTTCTTAGCTTCGGCAACGGCCGAAGAACCTCGAATGTGCAAGGCTACGCATGGTGTGGGGATGGGTCAATGTTTGGATTGGGGGGTATATCCGTTGCTGCGGTAACGGCTACTTAGGGTTCCGCCCTTACGGCGGTCAATTTTTCCAAACGCCGGGTCAAGGGTTTGGGGTTTGATGGGATTTAGGGCATATCCGTTGCTGCGGGTGTTGCCGCTGGCGGTTTCGCTCTTACAGCGAGTCACCTTTTCCAAACGCCGAAGCCGAAGCCGATCAAAAGATCGCAGCCTTCGGCAGCTCCTACACAGAAGTAGGCGTATTCAGCTGGAAATTGGTCGGCTGTCAGGCGGCCATCGCTGGCGTTTGCCAAAAGTGACCCGCGGTAAGGGCGGAACCTTAGGAGGCCGTTACCGCAGCAACGGATATGCCCACAAAATTGACTAAATTCCCCAACCCATGCTCTCCTACACAACTTGTTACGGGTGCCCTTCACAGGGTGAAACGGGAAACCGGTGAATCATGTGCTTTACTCAAAGCCATGTCAGTCCGGTGCTGCCCCCGCAACGGTAAGCGAGCGAAGCGTCAGATCCACTGTGCCGGTACGGCATGGGAAGGTGACGCTTGCAGGTCGGCCTGACGCCAACCCCTCGTGAGCCCGGAGACCGGCCCGCAACACACAGTGCGCACTTGCGTCGCTGAACCTAACAAACCCGCGGTGGGCGGGCGCTGTTCGAACCTCTGCGTGCCCGACTCGCAGGGGTTTTCATGCGCTCTATTCACCCGCTGACACTCCAGAGGGAAGCGCCATGTCGATCATCAGCAGCACCGGCAGCAATACTGACCAACTCTCCAGCACCGCCACTTTGAGCCAGCGCCTGACGGCGGCGATCTTCGCCTCGATCCTCGGTGCCACCCTCGTCTGGTTCGCCGGCTTCTCGCACATCGAAGCGGTGCACAACGCCGCCCACGATACCCGCCACAGCGCCGCGTTCCCGTGCCACTGAGACCTGCCGACATGATCAAGCGTATTGCGCAAACCGCAGGTTTCACCGGCCTGTTGGCCGCCCTGCTGCTGACGTTGCTGCAAAGCTTCTGGGTCTCGCCGCTGATTCTGCAGGCCGAAACCTTCGAAAAGTCGGAACCTGTGGCCCAGGTTCATGAACACACCGCTGGCGTGGCTGCACACACCCACGATGCCGAAGCCTGGGAGCCGGAAGATGGCTGGCAGCGCGTGGTTTCGACCACCGGTGGCAATCTGGTGGTGGCAGTCGGTTTCGCGCTGATGCTTGCGGGCCTGTATACCCTGCGCGCCCCGACCAAAACCTCACAGGGACTGCTCTGGGGTCTGGCCGGTTACGCGACCTTCGTGCTCGCGCCAACCCTGGGTCTGCCGCCGGAACTGCCGGGCACCGCCGCGGCCGATCTGGCGTCGCGGCAAACGTGGTGGATCGGTACGGCCGCCTCTACCGCTGTCGGCCTGGCCCTGATCGTGTTCAGCCGGCAGTGGCTGATGAAGCTGCTGGGCGTGGCGATCCTGGCCGTGCCGCACGTGATCGGTGCTCCGCAACCGGAAGTGCATTCGATGCTCGCCCCGCAAGCGTTGGAAGCCCAGTTCAAAATCGCCTCGCAGTTGACCAACGTGGCGTTCTGGCTGGCCTTGGGCCTGATCAGTGCCTGGTTGTTCCGCCGCAAAAGCGATGGTCAATACCACGCATGACCGCTGACAGCGCAGCGCCGACCTTCGTGGTCGGCCTGGGCTGCCAGCGCGGCTGCCCGGTCAGCACCCTGCGCGCGTTGCTCGACCAGGTCTTACAGGCGCATCGCATCGAACTGGAAGCCGTCAGGGCCTTGGCCAGTATCGACTTGAAACGCGACGAACCGGGTCTGCAGGAACTCGCCGCGCAACTGGCGCTGCCGCTGCTGTATTTCAGCAGTGAAGAACTGGCCAGTTATCAGCAACGTCTGAGCCATCATTCACAGATCGCCTACGAGCGCACCGGCTGCTACGGCGTGGCGGAAAGTGCCGCGCTGGCGCTCGCGGAACAACTGATTCAGGCACCGGCAAAACTGCTGATTTCCCGGCAAAAATACGCTCAGGCCACGTTGGCATTGGCCGGCGCTGCGTAAAATCCCGATAATCCCCCTCTTTGATCATGAGCAATCTTCATCTGAAGCCTTGCCCTGCCCCGTTTTTCACAGGATGTCTTCATGACCGTCTACTTCATCGGCGCCGGCCCCGGCGACCCGGAACTGATCACTGTCAAAGGCCAGCGGCTGATCCGCAGCTGTCCGGTGATCATCTACGCAGGCTCGCTGGTCCCGGCCGCCGTGCTCGAGGGACATCAGGCCGAAACCGTGATCAACAGCGCCGAGTTGCACCTGGAGCAGATCATCGAATTGATCACAACCGCCCACGCCAAGGGGCAGGATGTGGCGCGAGTGCACTCGGGTGATCCGAGCCTGTATGGCGCGATTGGCGAGCAGATTCGTTATCTGCGCGAGTTGAATATTGCGTTTGAAATCATCCCCGGCGTCACCGCCACAGCCGCCTGCGCGGCGTTGCTCGGCGCCGAGTTGACGCTGCCGGACATTTCGCAGAGCGTGATTCTGACCCGCTATGCCGACAAGACCGCGATGCCGGCAGGCGAGGAACTCGGCAATCTGGCGCAGCACGGCGCGACCATGGCGATTCATCTGGGGGTCAATCATCTGCAGAAGATCATCACCGAACTGTTACCGCATTACGGCGCGGATTGCCCGATTGCGGTGATTCACCGGGCGACGTGGCCGGATCAGGATTGGGTAGTGGGAACGCTGGAGGATATTGCCGAAAAGGTTGAGGCCAAGGGGTTTCGGCGTACGGCGTTGATTCTGGTGGGTCGGGTGCTGGGCAGTGAGGTGTTCAGCGAGTCATCGCTGTATCGCGCGGGGCATGCGCATCTCTACAGACCCTAAAAGTCAAAAGATCGCAGCCTTCGGCAGCTCCTACATTGGAATGTGTATCCCTGTAGGAGCTGCCGAAGGCTGCGATCTTTTGCTTCACCCATAAAAAAACGGCGCTCACGGGGCGCCGTTTTTCATGTCCGCAGTGAACACCTTACTTAGTAGTAGGCGTTTTCTTTCTGCGTGTGGTCGGTCACGTCGCGCACACCCTTGAGCTCTGGAATGCGCTCGAGCAAGGTGCGCTCGATGCCTTCCTTCAGGGTCACGTCGGCCTGGCCGCAGCCCTGGCAACCGCCGCCGAATTGCAGCACGGCAATGCCGTCTTCAACCACATCGATCAGGCTGACCTGACCGCCGTGGCTGGCCAGCCCCGGGTTGATCTCGGTTTGCAGGTAATAGTTGATGCGCTCGTTGACCGGGCTGTCGGCGTTGACCATCGGTACTTTGGCGTTTGGCGCCTTGATGGTCAGCTGGCCGCCCATGCGGTCGGTGGCGTAGTCGACGACAGCATCGTCGAGGAACGCTTCGCTGAACGAGTCGATATAAGCGGTGAAGCTTTTCAGCCCCAGCGCGGTATCTTCGGGTTTTTCTTCGCCCGGCTTGCAGTAGGCAATGCAGGTTTCGGCGTACTGGGTGCCAGGCTGGGTGATGAAGACGCGGATGCCGATGCCCGGGGTGTTCTGCTTGGAGAGCAGATCGGCCAGGTAATCGTGGGCGGCGTCGGTAATGGTAATAGCGGTCATGGAAACTCCTCGCAGGCTTGGGCGCAGTTTACGCCAATCATCGCGCCGCACAAAGTCCTAGTATTTTTGTCGGGAAAGCTCGACGACCGATGGACCCGCAGATTCGCGATCGATCCGCGCTTTAAGCCACTGATAGCTGCGTTTTTCCACCCATTCGTAGCTCAACCACGACCCCACGCCGATGGCCAGCGCGCCGAAACACCAGCGCACAGGCGAACAGCACGTAGAACAGCATTTCGTAATTGAGGGTCCAGCCGACATTCAGGGTCCCGGGCCGCGCGCCTTGAAGTCGAAGAAAATCTGCATGAAGTGGTGACAGACCACCGTCCACGCGGCGAGCGCCCGCAGGGCCTGCACTGAAATCAACATTGAGGGCTCCTGACCACATCTCTCGAACCACCACCACCCACCTGTAGGAGCTGCGGCACGCTGCGATCTTTTGATCTTGTTGGTAAAAGATCAAAAGATCGCAGCCTCGTTGCACTCGACAGCTCCTACAGGGTTTTGCGGTGTTGTTAGAGTTTGGGACAGCAGGTCACTCTCAAACGATCAAAGATTCTCGTAGCGGTTCATGTCCAGTACGCCCTCTTCCACCGGATCGGTTTCGTGGATGTATTGGCTCAGGTCGTGGAAATAGAACCAGAATTGCGGATGACTGCGGCGAATTCCCCAGCGTTCGACGATTTTCTCGAAGCGGTCGGCATCCTTCGCGTTTTCCATCGCGTCGACAAAATCCGGTACCTGCTCAGCCGGAATGTTGAACATGAAGTTGGGGTAACTGCTGAGTACGCCCGGATAGATGGTCAAGGTGTCCAGCCCCGGCTGATAACGCAGCGATTCGCCCAACAGGAACGCCACGTTGCTGTGCGCACGATTGCGCAGCAGGCTGTACATCTCGCGTTTGCCACTGCGGGTTTCAATGCGCAGCATGGTGGCTTCCGGCAACTGGTCGATCACTTTCAAACCGGCGGCCGGGCGCGAGGTCAGGCGACTGAGCGCCTGCTCGGCATTTTGCAGCGCCGGATCGATGTTCGGTCGCGAGCAATAGGCGCCATCGCAACGGTTGATCGGATCAGGATTCGCATTAAGGTCGCCATAACGCGTCAGCAACTGCATGGCGAAGTCGTGCTTCGGATTCTTCGGGTCCAGTTTCAGTCCGGTCGGCTTGTCGTCATCGATGGCCTCGTAATCGAGCCACATCTTGAACTGGCCGCTGCTCTGGTACCAATCGTCGAGGTAATCCTCGCGGGAGTCGGCCGGCATCAGGCGCAGGAAATTCTGTTCGGCGCCGTTGCGAATCAGGTCGAAATACAGGCGGGTCTGCGCTTGATGAGAGACGTTGCCGAACACATCGAAGTTGACCGCCAACTGGTAATAGGTGCGCTCCAGCAGCGGATAGTCGAACAGCCACATCGTCTGTGGCACCTCGCCGATCAGGCCTTTGGTCACCGAGGCGCTGTCGAAGTGGCGAAAGATGCTCAGCAGCGCATTGTCGTTGCCGGCCCACAGGGTCGACCAGCTCGGGGCCGGGATTTCGGCGTAGCTGTCGCGGCGCAGGGCCTCGTATTCGTTACGTTTGTTGCGGTAGTTGTGCCACAGGCTCAGCACACTGCCGACATCGTCGTTCTGCCCCGGCATCGCCAGCAACGGCGTGGCCTGGCCACGATAGTTGGGGTCGGTGATGTACAGGTCGTGTTCCGGGGCCTGGAACAGCGCCCAGAAGTTGTCGCGGATCACGTCGGTCGCGATCTGCCCACGGCACACCGGCCCGCGAATGAATGTGCGGACGAAGTATTCGGCGTTATCGAGCATGAACTGGTAACGCGCCTGGGCCGGAATCGCCTCGAACGTGGCAAACGGGTTGGCCCGGCTCTGCGGCCCGTAACCCGGCAGCGCATTGACCTGCCAGTTGCCGCTGTAGAACAGGCTCTTGACCCGCGCCATCTTCGCCGCGCTCAGCGGATAGGTGATGTGGGTCTTGTGCACGATCACCCCTTGCACCGGCCACAAGCGGTAGTAGATCTGGGTGCCCGGGTCGTCATTCGGGCGACGGGTGGCGATCAGGTCGATCGGCTGGCCCGTCGGCGTGCGCGAGCGCACCCACTGGAAGTAATGCCCCGGCTCGCCGTCCTTAAAGTAGATGTGCGCGAGGAACCAGTGTTCGAACAACCAGCGTCCGACCAGACTTTCCCGCGCCCCCGGGGTGTTGAGCAGGTTTTCCCACTGGATGACCTGCACGGCTTCTTTGGCACTCGGCGCCAGGCCTTGCGCGTCGATCGGCGCACCGGACGCCAGCCAGCGTTGAAGGGTCTGGTATTGCTGATCGGTCAGGCCGGTGACGGCCAGCGGCATGCCTTCTTTCGGATGCGTAGCGGCGTAGCCTTCGAATTCGGCAGGCATGGGACACATCGTTTCGCGATTGAGGCCCAGCACGATCTCGTCGGGGAGCCTGGCGTTGGGCGTCAACGGGGTCTTGTGGCCCAGTTCCAGCATACGGGCCATGAGCGCCGCCTGGCTGCCTTGGGCGTCGAGCACCGAATAGAAGCCCTTCTGCTGCCAGGCGCGTTTACCAAAGGCGTCATAGAACAGTCGAGTGGTGGGCGCGGCCCGGGGGCGTTCACCGTCGTAGACCGGCATCTTGCTGGCGCCACGGTCAGCACCTTCGCCGCTGCCCAGATTGAGCTGACAGGCGGAGTCGTAGCACGCATGGCAGGCCACGCACTTCTCGGTGAAGATCGGTTGAATGTCCCGGCTGTAGGAAATCGGAGGCGAGATCGTGGACTCCTGCGCAATGGCGCCCCAGCTTAAGAACAGCAAGAAAATGCTGATGACGCGGTACGACATGCCTTTGATCCCGATCCTGGAAAAAACGCGGCGATTCTACAGTATGACACTCGTACCAACATGAGCGATATTCATGAAAAAGCGTCACATGCTCTAAAAGCGCACAGGTTTGTTATGATCCCGGCCCTTCGTAATGGTCTTTTCGAGTAGTCCAAATGTCCGATCGCAGCGTCCGCCTTCAAGCTCTCAAGCAAGCCCTCAAAGAGCGCATCCTGATTCTCGACGGCGGCATGGGCACGATGATCCAGAGCTACAAGCTCGAAGAGCAGGATTATCGTGGCAAACGCTTCGCTGACTGGCCGAGTGACGTCAAAGGCAACAACGACCTGTTGGTGATCACCCGTCCGGATGTGATTGGTGGCATCGAGAAAGCCTACCTGGATGCCGGCGCCGACATTCTGGAAACCAACACCTTCAACGCCACGCGCATTTCCATGGCCGACTATGGCATGGAAGCGCTGGCGTACGAATTAAACGTAGAGGGCGCACGCCTGGCGCGCAAGGTGGCCGACGCCAAAACCGCCGAGAACCCGGCCAAGCCGCGTTTCGTCGCCGGCGTGCTCGGCCCTACCAGCCGCACCTGCTCGCTGTCGCCTGACGTCAACAACCCTGGCTACCGCAACGTTACCTTCGATGAACTGGTGGAGAACTACACCGAGGCCACCAAAGGCCTGATCGAGGGCGGCGTCGACCTGATCCTGATCGAAACCATTTTCGACACCCTCAACGCCAAAGCGGCGATCTTCGCCGTGCAAGGGGTGTTCGAAGCGTTGGGCTTCGAGCTGCCGATCATGATCTCCGGGACCATCACCGACGCCTCCGGCCGCACCCTGTCGGGCCAGACCACCGAAGCGTTCTGGAACTCCGTGGCCCACGCCAAACCGATTTCCGTCGGCCTGAACTGCGCCCTTGGCGCCCGTGAACTGCGCCCGTACCTGGAAGAGCTGTCGGACAAGGCCAGCACCCACGTTTCGGCACACCCGAACGCCGGCCTGCCGAACGAATTCGGCGAGTACGACGAGCTGCCGGCGCAAACCGCCAAGGTCATCGAAGAGTTCGCCCAGAGCGGTTTCCTGAACATCGTCGGCGGTTGCTGCGGCACCACCCCGGGCCACATCGAAGCCATCGCCAACGCCGTGGCCGGTTACGCGCCGCGGCAGATTCCGGACATTCCCAAGGCCTGCCGCCTCTCGGGTCTGGAACCGTTCACCATCGATCGCAGCTCGCTGTTCGTCAACGTCGGCGAGCGGACCAACATCACCGGTTCCGCCAAATTCGCCCGGCTGATCCGTGAAGACAACTACACCGAAGCCCTGGAAGTCGCCCTGCAGCAGGTCGAAGCCGGCGCGCAGGTGATCGACATCAACATGGACGAAGGGATGCTCGATTCGAAGAAGGCCATGGTGACCTTCCTCAATCTGATCGCCGGTGAGCCGGACATCTCCCGCGTGCCGATCATGATCGACTCCTCGAAATGGGAAGTGATCGAAGCCGGTCTGAAGTGCATTCAGGGCAAGGGCATCGTCAACTCGATCAGCATGAAAGAAGGCGTCGAGCAGTTCATCCACCACGCCAAGCTGTGCAAACGCTACGGCGCGGCGGTGGTGGTGATGGCGTTCGACGAAGCCGGCCAGGCCGACACCGAAGCGCGCAAGAAAGAGATCTGCAAACGCTCCTACGACATTCTGGTCAACGACGTCGGCTTCCCGCCGGAAGACATCATCTTCGACCCGAACATCTTCGCCGTCGCCACCGGCATTGAAGAACACAACAACTACGCGGTGGACTTCATCAACGCCTGTGCCTACATCCGTGACGAGCTGCCGTACGCGCTGAGCTCCGGTGGTGTGTCCAACGTGTCGTTCTCGTTCCGGGGCAACAACCCGGTGCGTGAGGCGATTCACTCGGTGTTCCTGCTGTACGCAATCCGCGCCGGCCTGACCATGGGCATCGTCAACGCCGGTCAGCTGGAGATCTACGACCAGATCCCGCAGGAACTGCGTGACGCCGTTGAAGACGTGATCCTCAACCGCACGCCGGAAGGCACCGACGCCCTCCTCGCCATCGCCGACAAGTACAAGGGCGACGGCAGCGTCAAGGAAGCCGAGACCGAAGAGTGGCGCAGCTGGGACGTCAACAAGCGTCTGGAACATGCGCTGGTCAAAGGCATCACCACCCACATCGTTGAAGACACCGAAGAGTCGCGCCAGTCGTTCAGCCGCCCGATCGAAGTCATCGAAGGGCCGCTGATGGCCGGCATGAACATCGTCGGCGACCTGTTCGGCGCCGGCAAAATGTTCCTGCCACAGGTGGTGAAATCCGCTCGCGTGATGAAGCAAGCCGTGGCGCACCTGATCCCGTTCATCGAGCTGGAAAAAGGCGACAAGCCGGAAGCCAAGGGCAAGATCCTCATGGCTACGGTGAAAGGCGACGTGCACGACATCGGCAAGAACATCGTCGGCGTGGTGCTGGGCTGTAACGGCTACGACATCGTTGACCTGGGTGTGATGGTCCCGGCGGAAAAAATCCTCCAGGTCGCCAAAGAGCAGAAGTGCGACATCATCGGCCTGTCCGGCCTGATCACGCCGTCGCTGGACGAAATGGTCCACGTTGCCCGCGAAATGCAGCGTCAGGATTTCCACCTGCCGCTGATGATCGGTGGCGCGACCACATCCAAGGCGCACACCGCGGTGAAGATCGAGCCGAAGTACAGCAACGACGCCGTGGTCTACGTCACCGACGCCTCGCGTGCCGTGGGCGTGGCGACGCAGTTGCTGTCCAAGGAGCTGAAGGCCGGTTTCGTCGAGAAGACCCGTGCCGATTACGTCGATGTACGCGAGCGCACCGCCAACCGCAGCGCCCGCACCGAACGCCTGAGCTACGCGGCGGCGATTGCCAAGAAGCCGCAGTTCGACTGGGCCGGTTACACCCCGGTCAAACCGACCTTCACCGGCACCCGGGTGCTGGACAATATCGACCTCAACGTTCTGGCCGAGTACATCGACTGGACGCCGTTCTTCATCTCCTGGGACCTGGCCGGCAAGTTCCCGCGCATCCTTGAAGACGAAGTGGTCGGTGAAGCCGCCACCGCGCTGTACAAGGACGCCCGCGAGATGCTCACCAAGCTGATCGACGAGAAGTTGATCAGCGCCCGTGCGGTGTTCGGCTTCTGGCCGGCCAACCAGGTGCATGACGACGACATCGAACTGTACGGCGATGACGGCAAGCCAATGGCGCGCCTGCATCACCTGCGTCAGCAGATCATCAAGACCGACGGCAAGCCGAACTTCTCGCTGGCCGATTTCGTCGCGCCGAAGGACAGCGAAGTGACCGACTACGTTGGTGGTTTCATCACCACCGCCGGCATCGGCGCCGAAGAAGTGGCCAAGGCGTATCAGGACGCTGGCGACGACTACAACTCGATCATGGTCAAGGCCCTCGCCGACCGTCTGGCCGAGGCTTGCGCCGAGTGGCTGCACCAGCAGGTGCGTAAGGAACACTGGGGCTATGCCAAGGACGAAGTGCTGGACAACGAAGCACTGATCAAAGAGCAGTACACCGGTATTCGTCCGGCACCGGGCTACCCGGCCTGCCCGGATCACACCGAAAAAGCCACGCTGTTCACCCTGCTCGACCCTGAAGCCAGCGAAATGCGCGCTGGCCGCAGCGGCGTGTTCCTCACCGAACACTACGCGATGTTCCCGGCGGCAGCGGTCAGCGGTTGGTATTTCGCCCATCCGCAGGCGCAATACTTTGCCGTGGGCAAGATCGACAAGGACCAAGTGCAAAGCTACACCTCGCGCAAAGGCCAGGACCTGAGCGTGACCGAGCGTTGGCTGGCGCCGAACCTGGGTTACGACAACTGACCGGGCGCCGATCGATAATCTGCGCCGCCGGGCAAACCGGCGGCGCAGGTTGAGCGGTCGTTAAGCGTCAAGCACCTGTCAGGTGTTTTGACGAACCGGGGACGGGCTCGTTGTCGGCAGCTGAGCCGATGAGCTCGACCTCCTGGCGCGACAGTTCGATCAACCTGGCGTTACGCGCTGCCATGTGGTCGAACAACCGGGTCACATACTCTGGATCATCGGCAGATAATCCTTCTTCCCCGCCCTCCTCCGACAATGACGTTTCGTCCAGCTCCCGGATCGCGTCAGGCTGTTGTTCCTTGAGAAAATCCATCCAGTAATCACGCTGGATAAGGTATTCAAGAAACCTGTCAGAGCGTTCGGCGGTAACCACCTCGGCTCGAGCGTTGAGCAGCTGTTGCGGGGTGACACCAGAGGCGAACGACATGTTCTTCGGCTGCCCGGGGAGTTCCAGTCCATCCTCCCAACCGCCCGTCAAACCGATACGGTAGCCCAGGCGCACCTCCGCTTCGTCGAAGCCGCTGCGTGCGGAGGCGGCTCTTGCCAGTTCGTCTACCCTGTCCAGCCGGAAGAGTTGCCGCGACAACGTCAGCAAGGCTTTACCCCGAACCGTGGCACCGCGTTCCGGGAGGTCGAGCAAGACATTGTGGATGAACACTTTGCTCTCCAGACCACTGAACGTCAGGATACGTCCGTCGACGCAGGTGCCGTGGGTCGTGGAGCTGGCGAAGATGATCTCTCTGAGTTCGGTATTGCTGGCCGCAGCCTCCATGACCACCCAGACCCGTCGGGTCAGGTCAGCGTTTGCCACTCGAAATTCCCGCGAATCCTGCAACCGCTCAAGCAAATGAAAGAACGCGCCGCTCTCCGGCTCTGCGGCCAGTTGATCCCAGAGTTTGTCGCGGGCAATCATCTCGTCCGGTGCGAGGTTAGCCAGCCATGGCGCTTTTTGTTGCGCATGCGCCTGCTCGCCAGGAAGTATCTCATCCGACTCGATGCTGTCGGTCGTTTCGGTCAGTCCGCCGGCAAGATCATCTTCCATTTCTGCAAGTTCAGCTTGCGAAAAACCCAGAACCCGTTCGCGCCCGCTTGCGGCCTGATAGGCTCGAAGTCGCTCGAGGCTATCTTCCGAGAGATAGTAATTGTCGGTCAGGTCGATACCGTCCAGCAGCAACTCATGGCTACCGTCAAACGCTCCTTCGGGAATCGTCGTGATGTCGTTGCGGCTCAGGTTCAGTGTCTGCAGATGCTCGGCATTGAGTGCCCCGGCTGGCCAATCGATCAGATTGTTGCTGCTCAGATCGAGCGCCTCCAGTTGTTCGAAGTAGTTGACCTCGAACGATTCGAGGTTGTTGTAGCTCAGATCCAGCCAGGTCAGGCGCGCATGACCGGACAGGGCTTCGTACAAGGGTTCCGGGTTATAGAAACGGTTGCTGGACAACTCCAGTCGCTCAAGCCCAGTCATGCGCCTGACCGCTTCGGGCAAGGTTTCCAGTTCATTGCCGTTAAGCACCAAAGCCCGCGCCTGGGCGAAAGCACCGAGGAACCCGTTGGAGCCGTCGGCCGTCACTCTCGCGCCCGTCAGGTTCACGGAGGTGACATGCGCGAAATCTTCCGGCAGCGTCGGCAAATCGCCCAACTGCAAGCCGTTGAGGTCCAGCACGACATGCGTCGATTCAATTGCGCCGGGCAGTCGCGCCCGCCAGCAACTGAGGATGCGCCAAGCGGCCAGACTGCGATTTTGCGAGGAGATCATCCAGCCGGGGCCCTGAGTCTCGCGGGTATACAACCAGCCATTGAGGCTGCGTACCAGCGTCTCAAAGGTCTGGTTCCAGGCGGCGATCCGCTGGCCGACCTCAGCCTGCGACAACCCGCTCAGTTGCAGTTGCTCAATAGCCTGCAACGCTTGCGCGTCGGAGAACCCCGGCTGCATGCGCTGCAGTTGCTTGATCATCAACGCAGACCCTTCGCCGACCGGGGCCTGTGGCAATGGCAGCAGATGCCGGGCCACCGACAGCCCGTCTTCGGAGGGCGGGAAGCGGGACGGGACAGGCTCTTGAGCAAACGCCTGCAACGCACCGTCCGGCAAGCCGATCTCGAACTCGATTCGACGTCGCGCCACTTGCAGTGCTGCAACCGTGTCCGGAGTCAACGGCGTCCCTGCCAGGTTGGTATGGATCAACGCTGTGCTGTGCAGAAATGTCCCTGGCAGCGTAGAGATCTTGCTGTTGCGCAAATCCACCCAGGTCAACTGCCGCAGGCCTTCTGCGCCTTGGGGCCAGGCTTGCAAATGCGTATCCCGCAGGCTCAATGCCTTCAAACGCGTCAGGCCGCTGACCTCAAGCTCGGTCAGTGGATTGTTGTGCAAATCCAGATACTCAAGCGCCGGCAACGTCTCCAGGGTCTGTTGCATCGGCAGCCACTCGGTCAGCCGGTTGTCTGCGAGATTAAGCCGGGAAAGCCGGGGCAGCTCACCGGGTTCAATCGGACATTCGCGCAATCCGTTGTCGCTCAGGTCAAGGGTTTGTACCTCGCTGAAGGCGCTGACAAATCGCCTCACCTGCACGGCACTGGCTCGCTGGCCGTGCAGGAGCAAGCTGCGCACATGTGAAAACGTGCCGGCCGGTAACGCAGGAAGCTCCGTGAGCATCAGCCCCGACAAGTCCACGGTCGAGGCACTGATCGACGAGCCATAACGTTTGAACAGGCCCTTGCGCCAGTTGGTTCTCAGGGCATTCGCGGCGTTCGAACGGTGAATGCTCTCCAGCAGGTTTTCCTGGGTAGGCGACAGTTGGTGCGACCACTCGTACAACTGCGCTTCCAGCGCTGCATATTGCTCGCTCAAGGCCTCGATCGCGGTGAACCGCTGATGGGCATCGGTCCACTGTTGAAAAAAGCGGTTCTGCATGCTCTCCAGCGATTCATTCACGCCCTCACCCAAACGCCTCAGCTCCCCCTTGCAATAGTCTCTGAGCATCATCTCTTGATCGATCAGGTGTTCGGGGTGGGTCTTGACGTATTCGTACGCGCCCTTGAAAGACTCGCGCGAGAAGCGCGACCAGTCCAGCGACAGCCCTGACCAGAGTTTTCCATGCCCCTGCAGCATGCCTTGGGGTAAGGTGCTGACCCCCGTGTCCCTGAGATTCAGGCGCTCGAGATCGGGCAGTTCCAGTGCGCCGGTCGGCCACTCCAGCAATGAGTAGGCAGCGATTTCCAGCTTGCGCAGACGACGCATCCGGCTGACGTCGAAGGTGATCGGCTGATAACCGGCCGAACACACCGTCAATGCTTCGAGTCGGGTCAGTTGGCCCAGGCGCTGTGGCATGTCGGTTGCTAACGGTGTCGCGCTGTAAATCGTCAAATCTGTCAGCTGTGGCATCTGCTGCAAGGCAGCAGGGAGGTTGCTGAATGATCCGCCGGTCGCATTGACGCGTAACGTTTGCAATTCGGGAAAGGCACCCAGCAGCGCATCGGCATTGGCATCGGTGATACAACGCCCTCTGACGCTCAACTCCCGCACATGGGAAAAGTCTGCCGGCAACGCGGGCAACGGCTCGTCACAGACGATGTCCAGACGCGCGGCTGCCGATTGATACTCGCTCAGCGGCGCACTGCGCCAGGACTGTTTGAGGTTGCGCACGACACTCGACTTGCCACCGATCAGCGACACCAGCATCGGCTCGGGTGCCGCCCCTCCTTCCCATTCGGCGAGGGTTGACTCCAGCGCCTGCCATTCGCGCAGGCGCCGTTGCAACAGCTCGTAGATCTGCGCATCGCTCTTCCCCGCCGCCATCTGCTTGAGGATAAACCCGCCGGCCTGTTGATCGGTGAGCGCTGGATAGACATCCTGCACACGGGTGACCAGCAACGGATTGACGCCCTGACCACGACCGCTGGCGTAATAACCCAACCTGCCTCCCGCCACACGAACCGGCGGCTTGAACCCCTTGGAGGCGCCATGACGCTTGTCTGCCAGACGCTTCAATTCGGTACGGTTGCGCATGACATGGTCGAGCACTGCCCGGCGTAAACCTGCACTCTCCCCCACATCGGCAAAGCCGAGTGCCTGGCGGGACTCATCGGGTAATGCGTGCATGATCGAATCGAAAAAGTTGTCGCCCTGACGCGCGATGCCGTTGAGCGCCTCGCCATGCTCATTGAACGCCTGATAGGAAGGTCCCTGCTTGACCAGATACTTCAGCTGACTGGCATGTTCACTGCCGATGCTGTCGAGCAACGGCCCGTGGACACCACCCTCTCGCAGCTCCAGACGCATATCGTCCGACCACCCGGGCAGTTTTTCCAACGCACGCAGCGCCAGCCACTTGCTCTGGCTTGCGCCGAGGTTTTCCATGTGCAGACCGCTCAGGGCGTGATCGAATTGCCTCTGCCGGGCGTAATCGCGTGATGTCTCCAGCAACCTCAACGGGACGTGCGGCGATGACTCGAGGCGGGCAAGCTCCTCGGCATTCGCCTGCAGCAGCACCCGGGTCGCCGCGTCGCTGCCCAGTCCCGGGGTCGCCCTTTGCAGGAGAGCGATACGTGGATCTGTGGTCGCCGGTTCGGCGTAAAGCCTTTCGAACATGGCCGGCTGGTGTGTTTTCAGGAAGTCGGTCAACTGCTTGCCGAACTCCTGCGGCCTGGACTCAACCACCCGAGCCGGCTCGGCCCCCAACAGTCTGATGATTTCCGACTCCTCCAGGCTTGCCAGAATGCGTGCAGGCATCTGACCGCCCAGCACATCGGCGCGGCTCAGGCGGATCGGTGCCTTGGCACTGTCACCCGGCAACTGCGATTCAGCGCCATAGCGCACACTGGCGCCTGAAAGGTCCGGGCCTTCGAAAACCTCCAGCACGCGCCCGGCCGGCCAGCGTGGCATCTCGGTCAGCAATGGCAGCGTCAGCAGGTATTGCTCATCAAGAGGCGTCGCGCGCTCGACCTGATCGATGATTCGCGCAACGCCCTGCTCAGTCTCAAACAGGCGCAGGGCATCGGCTAACGGCAAAGGGGCCGGTGCGTTGTCCAGATGCATCTGGCGCAAGGCGTCATCACCGATGCCACTGACCTCGGCAATGTGCAGCAATTGTTCATCGGAGAAGGCCTCGGTCGAATGCCCTATGCGCCGCAGCAGGGTCAAGCGGTCCCACGCCAGCGGACGCTCCAGAGAATGGCGCCAGGCGCCGAGGCGGTTGTGTTCGAGAATCGGTTGATAGGCTGCCGCCTCACGCGGATGCAGAATGCGCCACTTGTGCAGACGTTGATCGAAGAGCGTCTGGTAAACCCGGGTGTGCAACCGAATGTAGGTATTGCCGTTCAGCCGGTGAATGCCTTGGGCATCGGGAACAGAGGTTGCGGCAAGCGTGACATCACTTTCATAAGCCGTCAGGTCAGGTTGCCACAGTCGGGTGCTGCCATCAGGCCGCTTGACCTGCTCCAGCCCTTCGATCACGGGCTCGGCCTTGATCGCACTCAGTTTGCCGAGGCCCTTGCCGACGCCGGCCATCACCCCGATCAACGCCAGGTTTTGCGCCACATCGACCAGATGCGCCTTGGCTGCGCGGCGATCGTTCTCGGACCACTCGATCGCCCCCTCGAACGACTCATAAAGCAGTTGCCCGGCCATGACCGCCATCATGATCTCGCCCAGTACCGGGACGAACATCGACACCAGATTAAAGGCGAACATGCCGAACTCCAGCAGATGGCCAAGCTTTTCTGCCCGCGCCTTGGCATCGGCATCCGCCGTCGGCACGGCGTGAGCGCGGGCATCGGCCAACAGCTTCGCGTGGTGTTGCTCGTAGAGGTATTGCCACAGATCGGTGTTGGCTGCCCAGATCCCGGCCACGCCTGCGCGGGTGATGCCGAATGGATTGAGGTAAGGATCGGCCACCGGCTGGCGCTTGCCTTGTGTCTCGGGGGGCAACTCCTTGATCCCTGCCACGGTAGAAATCGGCGGAATCATCTGCGCGACTTTGACCCAGATCGAATGCAACGGATCAGGCGGAGAATCCGCCGTGGGTTCGCTGAACTGGCTGAAGTAATAAGGCCGGTCGGCATAAGCCACGAACTGACTGAAAAAGCGCTGATAGGCGGTTGTCTCGCCGGTGCCGGGCGTGCTGTCGGTAGCGGTGAACTTGCTCTTGAGCATCTCCTGCATCTGCGCCCCGCTGCAGCGCTTGAGCGGCTGTTCGGGATCGTGCGGAATGTAGACGATGAACTCGCTGGTGTAGCGATAGCGCTCACTGATACTGAAAACGACACAGCCCGTCATCCTTCTTTTCATCAGGCTCAGATCACGAAACCACACCGGTTTGCCGCCCAATCGCGGATGGATCTCACCGTCGACCACCGACAGGATCATGCTGTAGTCGTCAGGTTCGATGTCCTTTTTCAGCAAGGCCAGTTCGGCAGCGGCACGCAACGCGGCTTTCTGGCTGGCGATGAATTGCTCGCGCAATGCAGCCGTCGACTCGAAAAACGCCTGCAGCCGCTCCTGATAACGGGCGCCGACGTCGAGCGTGCGACAGAGCGAGAGAAACTGGCCGACGGTCATCCCCGGTTCGACCGCCTGAAAGGTGCCGGGGGTCGAGGTTTCCTGCACGAACCCGGACTGATGATGATATGCACCGTCCTTGCACTCTGCGGCTTCGAAGTTGTGCAGCGCGGCCTGCAGCAGGGGCAGCTTCAACACTTCAAACGACGACAGCTCGATTTCCAGCACACCGATTTCCAGCGGATGGCGCAGGCATAACAAGGTTTTGTTGACGTCGACCTCAACGTTGAATTGCTCTTTCAGCGCCTTGACCAGCAACGCCTCGGCGAAGACCTCGATGTTTTCAAGGCCCGCCATGGTTTTATCCAGCGTCGACTGGGTGACAAATCCGGCGCAGATTTGCGCCTGCAGGGTCCGTTGCTGGTTGGCAGGAAGTGCCTGGTACCAACCGGGCAACTGCGTATCTGCGGCCTTCATGGCCGCGCGCCTGGCCGGGGTGGCATCAACCAGCCAGGCCGGCGTCGTCTGAGCCAGGAGCGGGCTATGGAGGCTGGCATTGGCGCGTATCGCGTCTTCAACGCTCAAGGGCTTGCGAGGGGGTTGAGTGGACATCCTGTCTCTCCGAAAAATGGGAAAACAGAACACCATGTCCGCGCCGCCGATCTGCGGTACATAGTTATCGCATCGACGGCAGGTTGTTACCAATCACGTCAGCAAACCGCCGGCTGCCCCGGCACAAACCCGCGAATTGGCTATGCTTTCGGGACATACCTTACAGACGGGGGATTTATGGACGATCCAGTCGACAACAAACCGCCGAGCTTCTGGCAGATGCTGCACAGCGTGTTGGCGGCGGCGTTCGGGGTGCAGAGCGGAAAGAATCGGGCAAGGGACTTCACGCATGGCAAGCCCAGCCACTTTGTGATTCTGGGGATCGGGTTCACCGCCGTGTTTGCCCTGACACTGTTTGCCATCGTCAAACTGGTGCTGCATTTCGCCGGCGTCTGACGGTGTTCAGTGCATCAGGGTCTGCAGGAAGAACGGGTAGCGATACGTGGCCGGACGGCCCTTGGCTGACAGTTTGCGAAAATTCACGCCATAACCGAGCGACGAGCCCATGGCGAGCATCTGCCGGGCCTGATTCCTGTCGATCAGTTGCAACAGCGGCAACTGGCGATCACGTCCGCCATACCGGGCCAGATCGACGCCCTGATCGTAGTCGTGCAATTCCACCAGCGCCCAGCCGCCAAGGGTGAAGTGGCCGCCCACCAGCGCGCTCAGGCGTCCATCGACCACCGCCTGCAGCGCCTCGGGCGAGGTGTTGACCGCACTGAACAACACATCCTTGCCCGGGACCTTGCCCGCTTCGGCAAACGCGCGCATCGCGCCGAACGCCATTTCATCATTGGCCGACCACACCAGCGACACCTTCGGGTATCGGCTGAGCAGTTGCCGCGCCTGTTCGTAGGCGCGCTGCTGTGTCCAGCCGCTGTAGACCAGTTGCCGCAGTCGCACCTGAGGATGTTCGGCCAAGGCTCGCTGCATGCCGCGTTCGCGCAGCTGCGCCGACGGCGTGATTTTCAGGCCGGAGAACGCCAGTACCTCGATCTGCTCGCCTCGCGCCACCGCAGGATGCAGGCGAATCAGCTCCTTCATCATCAGGTAGCCGCCCTCCTCGTCGTTGGGCACCAGACTGCCGATACGATCGGGCCGCTCCCCGACCAGCGCCTGCTGATCAGCGGTCAGCACTGCGTTGACCATGAACAGCTTGACCCCGCTGCCTTCGGCCAGCCGCAGGATCTGGGGCGCAATGTACTGTTCGTTGACGAACACCAGGTAATCGGGACGATGCGGCCCTTGCAGGGCGACTCGCGCCTGAGCCACGGTGAGTTCGGGCTGGCGCTGGGCATACAGAATCTGCAAATCGACACCCAGGTCCCGAGCCGCCGCTTGCATGAATTGCGAGTAACTGACCCAGAAGGCTTCCTGAGTGGTACCCGGATTGAGGAACAGCACCGACTCCGCCCGTGCCACGGGTCCGAAAACCGTGCCGAGCAGCAGGAGGCTGAGGTGAAAAAACTTCAACATGAATGATCCGGGCCCAAGGAAAAATGGCCGCGCATTATAGCCCCCGAATCAGCGGCTATTGACGCCTGATCCCGTTTTTTGTCCGACAATCGTCGGAAGCGGACCCGGATTGGTCGTTTACTGATGACTGACCCAGAATACCGCCGTCCCTACAACGAGAATGATCAGGAACAAAATGGCCCACGCATCGACACTGCTATCGCTTTTTCTTGCCTTGGTCGGGTTGCTCATTGCATCGCCTCTTGTCGGTTTTATCGGTGATTGCAGAAAGACTCGATCACAGTTAAGACGATGATTGTCCCCGCGACAAATGTGGGTTAACCAACAACTATTCTCGTTAGGCGATTTGGTTCTTTACATATACTCAAACATCACTTTTGCGCATAACTGCAAACAGGTATATTGCCCCGGCTCCGTTAGGGAGTGCGCGGCCGTGCGCGCGTAATTGCAGAGGCACCATCGGACTCCAGCAAGCGAAAACGCAGCGTTTTCCGAGTAGCCCAAAGCCTGAGAACAGGACTTATATGTACGTATACGACGAGTACGATCAGCGGATCATCGAGGACCGCGTCAAGCAGTTCCGTGATCAGACCCGACGCTATCTGGCAGGTGAGCTGAGCGAAGAAGAATTCCGCCCCCTGCGCCTGCAAAATGGCCTGTACATCCAGCGTTTCGCGCCGATGTTGCGTGTGGCGGTGCCTTACGGCCAACTGACTTCCCGTCAGGTGCGCATGATGGCCAAGATTGCCCGTGACTACGACAAGGGCTACGCCCACATCAGTACCCGGCAGAACGTGCAGTTCAACTGGCCGGCGGTGGAAGACATCCCGGACATCCTCGCGGAACTGGCCACCGTGCAAATGCACGCGATCCAGACCAGCGGCAACTGCCTGCGCAACGTCACCACCGACCAGTTCGCCGGTGTCGCGGCCGACGAGCTGATCGACCCGCGTCCATGGTGCGAAATCGTCCGTCAGTGGACCACCTTCCACCCGGAATTCGCCTACCTGCCACGTAAATTCAAGATCGCCGTCAACGGTTCGACCGCTGACCGGGCAGCCATTGAAGTCCACGATATCGGCCTGGAGCCGGTGCACAACGAAGCCGGCGAACTGGGTTTCCGCGTGTTGGTCGGCGGCGGCCTGGGCCGTACCCCGGTGGTCGGTGCGTTCATCAACGAGTTCCTGCCGTGGCAGGACCTGCTGAGCTACCTCGACGCCATCCTGCGGGTCTACAACCGCTATGGCCGTCGCGACAACAAATACAAGGCGCGGATCAAGATCCTCGTCAAGGCACTGACGCCGGAAGTCTTTGCGCAGAAAGTCGATGCGGAAATGGAACACCTGCGCGGCGGCCAGACCACCCTGACCGAAGCCGAACTGCATCGCGTTGCCAAGCACTTCGTCGACCCGGACTACAAGGCGCTGGATAACCAGACTGCCGCGTTGGCCGCACTCGATAAAGAACATCCGGGTTTCGCCCGCTGGCGCAGCCGCAACACCCTGGCGCACAAGAAGCCGGGTTATGTGGCCGTGACCCTGTCGCTGAAGCCGACCGGCGTTGCCCCGGGCGACATCACCGACAAGCAGCTCGACGCCGTCGCCGACCTGGCCGAGCGCTACAGCTTCGGTCAACTGCGCACCTCCCACGAGCAGAACATCATTCTCGCCGACGTCGAGCAGAGCCAGTTGTTCACCCTGTGGGGCGAGTTGCGCGAAGGCGGTTTCGCCACGCCGAACATCGGCCTGCTGACCGACATCATCTGCTGCCCGGGCGGTGACTTCTGCTCGCTGGCCAACGCCAAATCGATCCCGATCGCCGAATCGATCCAGCGCCGTTTCGACGACCTGGATTACCTGTTCGACATCGGTGAACTGGACCTGAACATCTCCGGTTGCATGAACGCCTGTGGTCACCACCACGTCGGCCACATCGGCATCCTCGGGGTGGACAAGAAAGGTGAAGAGTTCTACCAGGTGTCCCTCGGCGGCAGCGCCAGCCGTGACGCCAGCCTGGGCAAGATCCTCGGCCCGTCCTTCGCTCAGGACGACATGCCGGACGTGATCTCGAAGCTGATCGACGTGTACGTTGAACAACGTACCGAAGACGAGCGCTTCATCGACACCTACCAGCGTATTGGCATCGACCTCTTCAAGGAACGCGTCTATGCAGCGAATCATTAAGAACAACGAGGTTGTCGACGAAACCTGGCACCTGCTGCCCAAGGACGCGACCCTCGACGGTATTTCCAACTGTGACGACCTGATCGTGCCGCTGGCCCTGTGGCGTGATCATGCCCACGCCCTGAAAGCCCGCGACGGCGGTCTGGGTGTGTGGCTGGACGCCGATGAAGAAGCCGAGGAAATCGGTGACGACGTCGCGCAGTTCCAGGTGATTGCCCTGAACTTCCCGGCGTTCACCGATGGCCGCAATTACTCCAACGCACGCCTGCTGCGTGACCGTTACGGTTTCAAAGGCGAACTGCGGGCAATTGGTGATGTGCTGCGTGACCAGTTGTTCTACATGCGCCGTTGCGGTTTCGATGCGTTCGCCTTGCGCGCCGACAAAGACCCGTACGACGCACTGGAAAGCCTGAAGGACTTCTCGGTCACCTATCAGGCCGCCACCGACGAACCGCTGCCGCTGTTCCGTCGCCGCTGATCGAAAAACGCCTTGAGCCTGCAATCGGGCTCAAGGCGTTGTTCATTCCTGGCTGCCGCTTAACGCCAGCGCCTCTTTGACCTTCAAGCCTTCTCAGCCACTGGCGTCGTCGACACCTGCGGATCGACATGGCGTGCCAACGCCTGACCTGTCAGTTCGCCGATCAATTCCCGTCGCTGGTTATTGAAGTTGTCGAGGATGGCATTCATTTGCGCCGAGGCCGCCTCCCGCGTCAGTTCGATCTGCCCTTCCAGTCGAGCCATCGCCTGCGCCGTCTGTTCGCTCACGACCGAAAACCGCTCACCGTGGGCCGACTCCAGATATTCGATCCAGAACGCCTGAGCCATGCTCCAGTCATGCAAGGCGCCGCTGCTTTGGGTCTTGACCACTTGTTGCCAGGCCTGATCCAGTGCGGTCTTTGACACCTCGACACTCAACGGGTTGGTCAGCGTCCGGGGTTGCGCCGGCAGGCTCAGGCGTTGCGCCAGACCCACCCGGTAGGCCAGACTGATTTCCAGCGCCTGATCGTAGTCCATGGGCGCGGTATGAAAACGCGCGCTGATGTCCGCCAGGGCCAGGCTTTCCACTTCGTGCAAACGGAACAAGCCCTTGAGCAGACTCACCAGTTGCTCTTCCAGCGCCTGTCCACCTGCGGTGGCCGCCTCCCTCGCCCGGGCACACAAGACCAGTACCTCCATTTCACTGAACAATGCGCTGTACCCGTCGACACTGACCCTGGCGCTGCGCGCAACACTGAACAATGAACGACGCAGACGCTCATTGCCGGCAGCCGCGTCCACAACATCCCAGACACGCTGACGCAAGTGCGGATAAACGCGAGTGAAGTCTGCGGTGTGCACCAGTTGCGACAGCACATGGAAAAAATCAGCGGAATTGGGCGACGCTCGCAATGCGTCCCATACCTCGCGCCGGGACGACGCCACACTGGCGCTTTCATCAGCCAGCCACTGCACACTTTGATTTTCCTGGGCCACAGCCTCCACTGAAGATTTCCGCGCCGCCATTGCCGTCACGCCGAAACGGGCACCGAGGGTTTGCTGATACGTCGCAATCTTCTTCAGCGTCTCGGGGGACAACGGATTGCCGTGCAACCGAATCATCTGGTGCGCGCGGGCCGTGTCGAACGCCTGCGCCGGAAGGGTTTCTATCCGGTTGTCGCGCAGATCCAGCATTTGCAATCGGCGCAGCCCGGAAAGGTACTGTGGCCAGTGTGCAATTCTGCTGCCGCGCACGGTCAACTGTTCGAGATGCGCTAGCGCACCGAGATCGGGAACCTGCGCCAGGTTCGGGTTGAAATCGAGATGCAGCACGCGCAGGTCTTTCATTCGCCCCAATTGGGCAAGTGATGCCTCGGAGGACAGTAGACGGTTGCTGCTCAGGTCCAGATGCGTCAGCCAGCGTATCCGCTCCAGAGACTCCGGCAGTTGGCTGAGCTGATTGTCACTCAGCGACAGGCTGCGCAGCTGACTGAAGTTACGCAGAAACGCGCTCAGCCCGGCATGCGGCATGACCCCCTCCATGATCACTCGCCCGACATGGCTGAAATCGGCGACGATCAGCGGCAGTTCCCCCAACGGCTCGGGTGCGAATCGCAATGTGCCGTATAACCCTCTGTCTGAAGCAACGTTCCCCGGCTCCTTGCGCCAGCTGCGAATGATCGCCTGCATGGCGCGCAGCTTGCTGGCCCGTGGTGTCGACTGCCGCGTGCCATCGGCGGTCAGGTGCCAGGTCTGACGGCTGACCCAGCGGCTCAAGGTCTCTCTGAGACCGAAAAATTCCAGCCGCAGCACTTCGAGCTTCATCAGCGCCTCGACCTCGTCCGTGCCCAGGGCATCCAGCACGCGCTGAATCTGCACCGGGGTGTGCATGGGATAAAGTTCCTGAGCCCGCCGCACCATGACATTGCTGACCTCGCCAGAGACCGTACCGGACACGACAACAGGACGCTCGGCCAGCCCCATCGGTGACAGTTCCCCCAGACGCGCGCCCATGGTCGGCGCGAAGATCGCCCGCCGCTCCAGCGCCAGTTGCGTAATCTTCTCCTGCAGGGTGGCGGCACCGTTTTCCGCTTGTACGCCCAACGCCGTCTTGCATTGCGTCGAGAGCCCCTCCCAAAGCGCCTGGAAATAATGTTCGCGGGTGCGTTGGGGGAAGGTGACGAGCGCTGCGTCGGTTCCCTGAATCACGTCAATTCGATCCGCGAACAGGCTGACCACCGTCCGTTCGCTCGCTTTCGCCGATCCAATCGCGGCCGCCGAACCATGGATATCGGTCCATTCCAGTATTTGCACGAACGCAGAGCCCGGCCAGCCCGGGAGGTGTTCGAGTGCATCGAGCACCAGCCGATTGGTGTACTGCCCTCCCGTCCCGTCGAGATACAGACCTTCGTAAGCGCGACACACACGGATCATCTTCTGATAACGCCGGGCTTCCTCCGCCAGCCGCAAAGGCACGCGTTTCGCATCCAGCTCGCGCCATTCGCCACTGAAGGCGTTGTTCACCAGTTCCTCGGCCACACTGGCGGGCAAATCGGTAAAGTTTTCCATCAATACCGAGACCCGTGGATGGCTTGGCACTTCGCTACGCTGGTAGACCCGTCGAAACAGCCCGGGGCGTGCTGTTTCAGCCTGTTCGGCAACGATCCGCGTCAGTTCCCGTGCTTGCACTATCGCGTCCGTGGAAGCCGTACCGAGCAGGTTTTCTCGCTGATGGCGCTCAAGCCCCGACAGCAGCGAGCTGTGCAATTGACCTTTGTGCAGCGCGTTCTCAGTCAGCCGGATCACGCTCCTGGCTGTTTCCGGGCCATAACGGCTGACCTGTCGATCCAGCGCATTGACGACACTGATCGCGCTGTCAGACGGCCATTTCGCTGCAGCGACAAGCAAATGCAATTGCAGATCCGGGTCGGCCAACGCCGCAGAAGTCGGGGCTTGCAACTGTCCGATAAATTCCCTGACCGCGGCGTCTGCCATGAAACGTCGTGTGGTATCGACCAACAATGCCGGGGTCTGCACCTGATCGATATGCACCTGACGCAACACGCTGTCTTCAAGCCCACTGACCGCCAGTATGCGCGTCGCCGTAGCGTCCGGAATCGCTTCGCTGGCGTAGCCGAAGCGCCGGAACAAGGTCAGCCGCCCCCAAGCCTGCACCCGTTCCGAGTCATAACGCCAGGCGCCGCAACCATTGGTTTCGAGCAACGGTCGATAGCCTTCTGCCGCCTCCTTCGGTGGCAACACTTCCCACAGTTCGGTCTCAGGTTTCTGACGCACCGCGTACTGATCGGCATCGAGGTTGACGTAAGCCTGCCCTTCGAGCCAACGCAATCCGCGCTCGTCGACGGGCAACCCTTTCGGTAACCGACGACGCTGGTGATAGGCCTTCAAATCGGGCTTCCACAGACGCAGGCGCGCGCCACCCGGATTGACCGCGATCAAACGCTCGACGAATGCCGACGACCTGACGGTTTTATAGGTTGCCCCGACGGCTTTCGCACCGGCTGCGAAAGCGGCCATCAGAATGATGTTTTCGATGACATCGAACAGGTGATCCGTGGCCTGCTCCTGCTCGCCACGGGTCCAGCTTGCGATGCCTTCGTACACGTGCGACAGGAGCTGTATAGCCCCCACTGTCAACAGCACTTCACCCACCCCAGGCAGAAACGACGCCGCGACCAACAGCAGATCGATGCCGATTTCCTTGTAGGTTTCCAGGCGCGCGAGGCGTGTTTTCTCGTCTTCATCGTCTGTGGGAACCACAAGAAGCCGGGCATTTGCCAGGGTCTGCGCAACCCGCTGACGGTGGATCAGAGCAAAGGGGTCCCCCTCGACATCGACGCCAGTCAACGTCACGTAGATGGCGGTACTGGGCAGTGGTGAACTGCCACTTGGGTAAAAGCGAATGTTCAGTTCCTGTTGAAAGACCGCCCGATCGCTCATCTTCAGGAATTCCATGAAAAACGCCTTGAATGCCGGATTCTTCAGGCGCTTGCTCAACTCGACTTCGAAGTCGGTGAACGAGGCGTATTCTTTCAGCGGGTGCAGCGGATCACCCGGCAGGTAAACGACGCAGCGATAATCATCGTCGGTGTGCTCACTGACAGGCCCGATGAACAATGGGCCATGCAGGGTCATATCGAACATTTCCAGACTCTGATACCCCAGGGTGTTTTTCCCCAGTTTGATCGAGCTGTCGCCGTCCTTCACGGACTTCAACATTTGGTGAACCGGCGCGCTGATATGCTTTTTCATCAGCGCAATATGCCGATCCACATCAAAACAACTTCGCACATGGGCAACGCATTTGTTACGCACGTTGCTCGATTCGGCCTTGGGTTCAAATACCGACTGGAGATGAGCCTGATATTGTTTGCCCAGATCCAGTGTCCGGCACAACTGCGCAAATTCATGGGGTTGTATTGGCAACACCGATGCAGTACCACCGGTTAGTTTCTCCGGGATATATATCAGTGAAGTATCGCTGTAGTTATCCGCCTCGGTTTCGCTGGATTCGAAGTTCTCGCACGCGGCGGCCAGCAGGTCCCGATTGATCGGTAGAACCAGTTTTCTGCGCAACCCCAACAGGCTCGATGTCGAACGCACGTGCTGAAACACCACGCCGGTCACGTCCAGCGGACTGGACAGCTTGTCGGACATGGCCTTGGCCAGCAAGGGCGCGCAGAACTGCTCCGGCGACTGCAGTTTTTTCAGGAGCACGCCCGCCGTACTGCGCGTGCGATGACTGGTAATGAGGCTGTTGTAGAGTTCACGGCGCAACGCTTCCGAGGCGGCCAGCAGCCAGGGAGGTGCATTCTTTTTGATCAAATCAAAAAAGATGCCTTTTTGTTCAGAGGTTGGAACGGCTATCGTTTTTGCGTCAGGCAAAGAAGACATGATTATCTCGATTACTGAAAGGAACGTTCAGCTTAACGAGCATCTTCTTTTATAAAAGCGCGAATAACAGATCAAAACTTCGGTAACACAATCAACATTTCAAACTTAAAAAGTACATATATACCACCCCAAAAAAAAGACCCTTCATTGCAGAACAATGAAGGGCCTTTTTTAAGTCGTTTACCAGAAACGTTGCTGGGTCAAGCGACTCCACCAGTTCAACAACACGCGATCCACCGAGCCGCTGGCGGCCATGCCGATGCGTTCCTGCAGGCTTTTGCGTTCGGCGTAATGCAGGTGGTAGACCTCGGCTTTCTTCGCCCGGTCGGCCAGGTATTCGTCGCTGGTCTTGAGTTCGTCGACCAGTTGTTTGTCCAGCGCCGCAACGCCGAGCCAGACTTCACCGGTGGCCACTTCATCGATGGCCAGTTGTGGGCGATAGCGGGAAACGAAGTTCTTGAACAACTGATGGGTGATGTCCAGGTCTTCCTGGAACTTCTCCCGGCCCTTCTCGGTGTTTTCGCCAAACACGGTCAGGGTACGCTTGTACTCACCGGCGGTCAGTACTTCGAAATCGATGTCGTGCTTCTTCAGCAGACGGTTGACGTTGGGCAGCTGTGCGACCACACCGATCGAACCGAGAATCGCGAACGGTGCGCTGATGATCTTCTCGCCGATGCACGCCATCATGTAGCCGCCGCTGGCCGCGACCTTGTCGATGCATACGGTCAACGGCACGCCAGCCTCGCGGACACGCGCCAGTTGCGACGACGCCAGACCGTAGCTGTGTACCATGCCGCCGCCGCTTTCCAGGCGCAGCACCACTTCATCCTTTGGCGTGGCGAGGGTCAGCAGTGCAGTGATTTCGTGGCGCAGGCTCTCGGTGGCCGAGGCCTTGATGTCACCGTCGAAATCCAGCACGAACACCCGGGATTTGGTCTCGGGTTTGTTCTTCTGCTTCTTCTCGGTTTTTTCCGATTTGGCCTGCCCCTTGCGCAGTGCCTTGAGCTGATCCTTGTCGAGCAGCGTCTGCTCCAGGCGTTCACGCAAGCCTTTATAGAAATCATTGAGCTTGCTGACCTGCAACTGTCCCGACGACTTGCGTCGGCCCTTGCTGCGCAATGCCGCAAAACTGGCCAGCACCACCAGAATGGCGACCACCAGGGTTACAGTCTTGGCCAGGAAACTGGCGTATTCGGTGAAAAACTCCACAGAGACTCCTTAAAACAATGCACGGATGCAAAACACGCGCGGGATGGTTCCAGCATACCCATGCGCCGCCTCGTCGGCCAGCCGTGAAACCTCTGGCAACAGGCCTGTAACAAGCATTTCAAACAAGCGTATGTTTTTTCATTGACAGCACTCCGTCATCCTCATAACCTCGCCAAACCTTCAACGTACCGGGATGACGCGGACGTGGGCAGCATCTATCTGATTCGACATGGCCAGGCCTCCTTTGGTGCAGACGACTATGACGTCCTGTCGCCGATCGGTGTGCGTCAGGCAGAAATCCTCGGCCAGCACCTCGCCGAACTGGGGATCCGTTTCGATCGCTGCCTCTGCGGCGACCTGCGCCGTCAGCAGCACACGGCCACCAGTGCGCTGGAGCAATTCACCGCCAAAGGTCTGCCGGTACCGGCTCTGGAAACCGACGCCGCGTTCAACGAATTCGATGCCGACGCGGTCATCCGCGCCCTGATCCCCGCCATGCTCACGGACGAACCGGAAGCCATCGACATCCTGCGCAACGCGGCGCAGAACCGCGCCGAGTTCCAGCGCATTTTCGCTCTGGTCATCGAGCGCTGGCTGGCTGGCACCTACGACACTCCGGGGCTGGAAAGCTGGCTGGGTTTCGTCGAGCGGGTTCAGGGCGGGCTGCACCGCCTCCTCGAACAGGCCGACGGCAACCAGAAAATCGCCGTGTTCACCTCCGGCGGCACTATCACCGCCCTGCTCCATCTGATTACCCAAATGCCTGCCAGGCAGGCGTTCGAACTGAATTGGCAAATCGTCAACACCTCGCTCAACCAGCTGAAGTTCCGCGGTCGCGAGGTGGCTTTGGCTTCCTTCAACAGTCATGCACATCTGCAACTGCTGAAGGCTCCGGAACTCATCACTTTCCGCTGAGTCCCGGATTACTGTGACCCTTGCTGTAACCACCCAGCTCCTATTACCCAAGAAAGGATCGAACCATGACCTCCGTAGCTGATGCCGTAAAAGCGATGCAAGCCAAGTTCAACCCAGCCGCCGCTGCCGGTCTGGATCTGGTCTTCGGTTTCAACATCACCGACGAAGACAAGCACTACGCGCTGATCGTCAAGGATGGCACTTGCAACATCCAGGAAGGCGAAAACCCGGATGCCAACTGCACACTGATCATGGACAGCGAAACCCTGAAAGGTATCGTCAGCGGTGAAACCGACGGCATGCAGGCGTTCATGGGCGGCAAGCTGCGCGTTGAAGGCGACATGATGCTGTCGATGAAACTGTCCGAGCTGTTCCCGTCGTAAGACGTCGTCCGGTTTGAAGAAAATCCCGCCCTGGTGGCGGGATTTTTGCGTTCAGGCATCAAGGAATTCGCTGACGCCCTGATTGCTTTCGCGAGCAAGCTCGCTCCCACCCTGGATCCGGCGGCAACCCGGAAATCCCGACACAACCCAATCCCCCTGTGGGAGCGAGCTTGCTCGCGAAGGCGTCAGCTCTGGCAATATCATTGTTGCCTGACACGCCACTGGTGAAGGTCATCAACCGGCGAATGACGCGGCCAGCAACTCTTGCCTATAAGGGTGTTGCGCAGCGCTGAACAGCTCGCGGGTCTCACCTCGCGCCACCACCTCACCCTCCTTCATCACAATCAAGTCATGGGCCAGCGCCCGCACCACCGCCAGGTCGTGACTGATGAACAAGTAAGTCAGGCCGTGCCTACATTTGAAGCAATAAAAAATCAGGATAAGCAAACCATTGAGAATAAGGCGTTCCGTCGCCGCAGAAATATTGACTGACACAACGTTGACCCCGGTCAGTGGCCAGCCCTGAAGCACTCACTAATCTGCCCGCTCCATCGAACGCCAAGGACGGTTCACCGGGAGCCTGCGGCTGACTTTTCAGGGAAGAAAACCATGCGATCACTCAAGATTATTCTGCTGTCCTCGGCCTTCAACGGCCTGACCCAACGTGCCTGGCTGGAACTACGCCAGGCCGGGCACTCGCCCAGCGTCGTGGTGTTCACCGACGAAGCCTCGGTGTGCGAACAAATCGAACACAGCGGCGCCGATCTGGTGATCTGCCCGTTCCTCAAGGACCGCGTCCCCCACGCACTGTGGAGCAATGCCCGGCGTCCGGTGGTGATCATTCACCCAGGCATCGTCGGCGACCGTGGCGCGAGTGCGCTGGACTGGGCGATCACCAACGAACTGACGAGTTGGGGGGTGACCGCCCTGCAAGCGGTGGAAGAAATGGACGCCGGCCCGGTCTGGGCCACCTGCGAATTCAACCTGCCACCGGGCTTGCGCAAGTCCGAGCTGTACAACGGCCGGGTCAGCGATGCAGCGATTCGCTGCATTCGCGAAGTGGTCGAGAAATTCATGGAAGGCTTTGTTCCCGTCGCACTGGATTACACCGACCGCAAAGTTCGTGGCCGCCTGCAACCGAACATGAAACAGGCCGACCGCACCTTCAGCTGGCACGACTGTTCGCGCTTTATCAAACGCTGCATCGACGCCGCCGACGGCCAGCCCGGGGTGTTGGCGAGTCTGGTCGGCGGGCAGTATTACGTGTACGACGCGCACCCCGATCAGCGCACCGGCATTCCCGGCAAGATCCTCGCGGTGCATGACGATGCGGTGCTGGTCGCCACCGGCGATCACAGTTTGTGGATCGGTTCGCTGCGGCGCAAACCGCAACCCGGCGAAGAAACCTTCAAACAACCGGCGCGGCATGTGCTGGCCGGGCAATTGGCCGGCGTGCCGACCCTCGACTGGTCGATCGCCAGCGAGCCGTTCAACGACGAGGCGTATCAGCCGATCCGCTATCGCGAATCCGGGTATGTCGGTGAACTGACGTTCGAGTTCTACAACGGCGCGATGAGCACCGAACAGTGCCAGCGCTTGGTCGAAGCGCTGCGCTGGGCCAAGTCCCGTGACACCCGCGTGCTGTTGATCAAGGGTGGACGCGGCAGCTTTTCCAACGGTGTGCACCTGAACGTGATTCAGGCCGCACAGGACCCGGGCGCCGAGGCCTGGGCGAACATTCAGGCGATCGACGATGTCTGCGCCGAGCTGCTCAGTGCGCGACAACTGGTGGTCAGCGGCGTGACCGGCAATGCCGGGGCCGGCGGCGTGATGCTGGCGCTGGCCGCCGACATTGTGTTTGCCCGGGCCGATATTGTGCTCAATCCGCATTACAAGAGCATGGGCCTGTATGGCTCCGAATACTGGACCTACAGCCTGCCCCGTGCGGTCGGCCCGGCGATGGCCGAGCAACTGACTCAGGCCTGTCTGCCGGTCAGCGCCACGCAGGCGCTGCAACTGGGCATGGTCCAGGAAATCGGCCCGCGCTGCCCGGACGAGTTCTCGCTGTGGCTGCTGCAACGGGCCAACGCGGCACTGACCGATCCGACCTATGTCGCCGTGCGGGAACGCAAGTTGCGGGTTGATCAGGTGCTGATTCAGCAATGCCGGGACAGCGAACTGCAGGAAATGCAGGAAGACATGCTCTACAACCGCAACCAGTTCGCCGAGAAGTGCAGTCACTTCGTCTACAAGCGCAAAGCCTGCGGCACGCCGGCGCGGCTGGTGGCGGACTGGGCGCGGGTGCGCAAGGTTGAGTTGGCGGGCTGAATGTGAGGTGACCGGGCGGGCCTCTTCGCGAGCAGGCTCACTCCTACAGGGATTTGCGTCGTTCGCAAAACCCATGTCCACCGCCAAACCCTGTGGGAGCCGGGCTTGCCCGCGAAAGCGGTGTGTCAGGCAACAATGGTTTGACAGGCAGACTGCCATCGCGAGCAGGCTCACTCCTACAGGGATTTGCGTCGTTCGCAAAATCCATGTCCACCACCAAGCACTGTGGGAGCCGGGCTTGCCCGCGAAAGCGGTGTGTCAGGCAACAATGGTTTGACAGACTGACCGCCATCGCGAGCAGGCTCACTCCTACAGGGATTTGTGTCGTTCGCAAAATCCATGTCCACTGCAGAACCCTGTAGGAGTGAGCCTGCTCGCGATGAACGATGACGCGGTGTCGAGCCGGCACTTACAATGTCAGCCCCTCAGACCCCGGCCCGCCCATGGACATTGACCTCGCCCGCACTTTTCTGGAAATCGTCCGCCACGGTAGCCTGGCTGCGGCGGCACAGAAGCTGTTCGTCACGCAAACGGCGATCACCGCCCGGGTGCAGAAACTCGAAAGTCAGCTGGGCAGTACGCTGTTCGTGCGCAACCGCGCCGGGGCAAAGTTGACGGCCAATGGCGAAGCCTTCGTGGTCTACGCCAATCAACTGGTGCAGACCTGGGAAGCGGCGCGGCGAGACCTGCCGCTGCTGGACGGTTATCACAACGTGCTGCACATCGGCGGTGAAGTCAGCCTGTGTAACCCGTTGATGCTCAGTTGGGCGGCTGAACTGCGCGAAAAAATCCCCGGACATGCCCTGCGCATGGAGATCCGCGACGGCGAAAACCTGCTGCGCCAACTCGAGCTCGGCGTGCTCGATGCCGCGCTGGTCTATCAGCCGGAATACTGGCCCGGCCTGCAAGTCGAGCAGGTGCTGGAAGAAAAACTGATTCTGGTGCGCGCCCCGAACCGCCCCGATCCCTATGTCTACATCGACTGGGGTCCGGACTTCCGGCGGCAGCACGACGCCGCCCTGCCGGACAAAGCCAAGGCCGCGCTGAGCTTCAACCTCGGCCCATTGGCCCTGCAATACATCCTCGAGCACGGCGGCAGCGGCTACTTCCGCACGCGCGTGGTGCGCAGCTATCTGGAAACCGGCGCGCTCGAAGCGGTGACCAAGGCCCCGGAGTTCGGCTACCCGACCTATCTGGTGTACGCCCGCGAACGTGACTCGGCCACGCTGCAGCAGGCCTTCGATCTGCTGCGGCAGGTGATCGCGACCGATGACGACTGGTCGCAACGCTGGAACCCGTTGAGCTGAATCGGCCGCGTTACACCGGAGCATGGCGCAAGTGACCTCAAGCGGCGGCCTGCACAAACGGCCGGATCGGCTAATCTGCCGGGTATAACAACAATACCCACAGGTGAACGCAGTGAGGCAGACCACCGAGGCATTTCGCAGCCGCTACCGTGCGGCCATCCATCCGCTGTACAACCCGTGGCTGCACGGAACGTTCGTGCTGCTGTTCGGCGTGCTGGCGATCGGCGCGTTCTGGAGCCGCGTGCAGCAGGTGCAGGCGCTGGAATGGCTGACCGTGCCATTGACCCTGCTGTTCTTCAATTTCGGCGTGTACATGGTCCATCGCCATCTCGGCCACCACAAAAAGACCTTCGCCAAACTGTTCTATGCGCGGCATGCCGGTGACCACCACAGCTTTTTCACCCCCGGCCACATGACCTATGACGGCGCCCGCGACTGGCGGGTGATCCTGTTTCCGGCCTGGCTGGTCGTCGTGCATACGCTGCTGATCACGCTGCCGCTGTGGTGGCTGCTTGCGCAGGTCAACGCCAACGTTGCCGGCCTGTTCGGCGGCTGCATGGTCCTGGGTTATCTGACCTACGAGGTGTTTCACGCCTGTGAGCATCTGCCGCCGAACAATCCGCTGACCCGCCTGCCGTGGATCCACCAGATGCGCCATCTGCACGAACTGCATCACCGCCGCGAGCGCATGCAGGAGCGCAATTTCAATATCGTTTTTCCGCTGATGGACTACCTGTTCGGCACCCTGTACTGGGAGCCGCAACCCACCCCGTTGCGTTATTCGAGAGCGCCCATGACCCGCATGCAGCACCAGATCGACATCGCCGGCGAACCGATCGCCGTGCTTCGCTACGCCGCCAGCGTCAGCCACTGGCCCGAATGGCACCCGTCGTCACTGAAGATCGACGGCCCGCAAGGCCCGCTGCATGCCGGCGCGCGCTTCGAAGAAGACATTCATGCCGGCGGGCGCGCCGGTCACTTGAGCTGGGAAGTCACCGAGTATCTGCCCGGTCGGCGCTGGTGCGCACGAGCGCAGGGCGATAATGGTTTGTCGTTGCTGCTGACCTACGAATGCACAGCCGAGTCCGACGGCACGCGATTTGTGCGCACGCTGGATTATCGGTTCGACGGATTGGGCATGCGTGTTGCCAATCTGTTGCTGTTGAAGCGGCGCATCGAGCGTGAGTCCGCCACGTCGATGCAGGCCCTGCGCGACATGACGCTCAAACACCTGGCGCTGACGGGGCATCACTCATGAAGCGACTGCTGTTGCTGCTGGTCATCCTCATCATCGCGTTTCTGCTGCTGATGCCGACCAAGGTGCAACCGGTGGCCTGGAAGCCGCCACCGGCACCGTCGTTGAGCGAAGGGCTGTACGCCGAAAACCAGCGGCTAAAGGCTGTCGAACAGGTCGGTCCGGGCGACATCGATGGCCCGGAAGCACTGCTGCTGGAAGGCGACTTCCTGATCACCGGCCTGCATGACGGCCGGCTGATCCGCACCAGCCTCGACGGCAAGACGCGCAAAGTTCTGAGCGACACTGGCGGCCGCCCTCTCGGTCTGGCGCGGCATCCCAACGGTTTGCTGGTGATCGCCGACGGGGTCAAGGGCTTGCTGTCACTCGACGCCCAAGGGCGACTGACCGCCCTGACCACGGAAGCCAACGGTGTGCCGTTCGGCTTCACCGACGATGTGGCCATCGACAAGCCCGGGCATTATGCCTATTTCAGCGATGCCAGCAGCCGCTGGGGCTACGGCCATGACGGTGAGGCGATCATCGAGCACGGTGGCGACGGGCGTTTGCTGCGCTACGACTTTCAGACCGGCAAGACCAGCGTGCTGCTGGACAAGCTGCAGTTCGCCAACGGCGTGACCCTCGGCCCGGATGACGCCTATGTGCTGGTCAATGAAACCGGCGCCTATCGCATCAGTCGCTACTGGCTGAGCGGCCCCAAGGCAGGAACCCACGACCTGTTCATCGACAACCTGCCGGGCCTGCCAGACAACCTCGCGTTCAATGGCAGCAACCGCTTCTGGGTCGCGCTCTACGCGCCACGCAACGCCTTGCTCGATGGCACCGCCGGGCATCCGTTGCTGCGCAAGATGATCGTGCGGGCACTGACCGTGCTGCCCAAACCGGTGGAGAAACGCGGGTTTGTGCTGGGGCTGGATCTGGAGGGCAAGGTGATCGCCAATCTGCAGGATGCCAGCAGCGGCAATTACTCGCCGATCACCACGGCGCGCGAGTATGGAGACTGGTTGTATCTGGGTTCGTTGAAGGCTTCGCACATGGCGCGGTTGCCGTTGGCGGATGCGTTGAAGTGATGCCTGGCAAATGTGGGAGCGAGCTTGCTCGCGAACGCGGTGCGTCAGGCGATGACGATATCGACTGTGCTGGCCTCTTCGCGAGCAAGCTCACTCCTACGGAGGATTGCATTTCAACTGTGGGAGCGAGCCTGCTCGCGAAAGCGATCTGTCAGTTTCCGGACCTGTCGAACTTGTCGGGATCTTCGTCTTCGGGAAGATCCTCGTCCGGTTCTTCAGGCCGCGTCGTGGTGTGGGCCGGGCTGTTGGGCTCCGGATGCGTTGGAACCGGGTCGAATGCGCCCTGCTCTTCACTGGGGAATCTGGGTTTGTTCATAAGGCACCTCGTAAAGAGTCGCTGAATGAAGACTCTGAACATTCGAGGTGCCGGTGGTGGCTGTCGTTCCAATCAATCCGCAACCGTGGGTCGGCGGATCACCCGACGATCAGGACGGAGCCTGCAAATGGCTGACAATTTCGTCCTTGACCTTCAGACGCTTCTCTTTGAGTTTTTTGAGTGCGTCGTCGCTGGGGGCGTCCGAGGTGGCCGTTTCGGCCTTGACCACCTCAGCGTCAGCCTGGGAATACTTGTTGATCAGTGAATCCAGTCGTGGATCCTGGGTGCGTTTTTGCTGGATCTCTTCCTTCGTGCAGCTCAAGTCCTGAAACAGGTCATGGGGAACCGGCATGGAACACCTCCGTCAGTTGATCGGCAGCCGACGCGACCGATTGCGTCAGCGAGTATCAGAATGGCCTTGGTTAGGCCGTTCTGTCGACCACCTGTCAGACCAGCGGTGGCCGTTCGTCGCCCTGTCGTAAACGCGATCAAACCTTTACCCGCGTCGCTCCCTCCATTGAATAACGTCAACAAAAACCTGAGTGGAGAAACACCAATGGACGGATTCAACCTGCGTCATCTCGTATTGGCTGTCGCTTTGAGCAGTGGTATGGGCAGTGCCTTCGCCGCCACCTCGAACAGTTTTGTCGACAACGCCGCTGCCGGTGGCATCTCGGAGATCGAGACCAGCCGCCTCGCTCTGGAGAAAAGCCAGTCGGCCGACATCAAGGCGTTCGCCAACATGATGATCACCGACCATGGCAAGGCCAACGACGAACTGGCCAGCATTGCCAAGGCCAATGACATCGAGGTCCCGGACACCACCACCCTGGTCAAACAGGCCAAGGAAAAGATTCTCGACATGCGCGATGAGTCCTTCGACGCGGCCTACGCCAACAACCAGGTCAAGGCCCACGAAGAAACCATCGAACTGTTCAAGAAAGAAGCCAACACCGTGACCGACGACAAGACCAAGGGCGCTACCGAGCTGAAAGCCTTCGCGCAGAAAATGCTGCCGGCGCTGGAAAAACACCTGACGGCCGCCAAAGAGCTGCAGGCCAAGCATCCAGGCAAGTAACGGCGCACCAAAAAGGCCGCATTCATTGAATGCGGCCTTATCGTTTCTACCGTGGACTAGCCCCCGTCCGTGTCAATATCGGCGTCCGTCTCCTCACCCGGCTTTGCACGATCAGGCTGCGGTTTGAAGCCCGGGCTGAAGTCATTGTCATTGTCGGTATGCTTGTTCTTCTGATCCACCGCCGGATCGGCACTTTGTGCCTGATCGCCATCGGTCTGTTGCTGCTTCGTTTGGTCGTTCATAACCACCTCGTTTTTCACTACCGGCGCGACTGAAACCGGCCGGCCTT
Organism: Pseudomonas serboccidentalis; assembly: GCF_028830055.1. Taxonomy (NCBI): domain Bacteria; kingdom Pseudomonadati; phylum Pseudomonadota; class Gammaproteobacteria; order Pseudomonadales; family Pseudomonadaceae; genus Pseudomonas; species Pseudomonas serboccidentalis. The sequence continues at coordinate 2,033,165 of NZ_CP101655.1, read as the reverse complement.
GAAGATTCGAAGCCTGGGTAGCGCCAACGTTCAAAACATCGCTGGTTTCGAACACGCGACAGTTTTCAGAAGATGAGTCGACTCCAGACCCTGTAGGAGTGAGCCTGCTCGCGATGGCGTCAGGTCAGCCAACTCCTGCTTTGCTGATACTCCGCTATCGCGAGCAGGCTCACGCCTACAGAGGATTACGGTGTACTCATCTTCTGAATACACCCATAAACGTGTAGGAGTGAGCCTGCTCGCGATGGCGTCAGGTCAGCCAACTCCTGCTTCGCTGATACTCCGCTATCGCGAGCAGGCTCACTTCTACAGGGGATTACGGTGTACTCATCTTCTGAATACAGCCATAAACGTGTGGGAGTGAGCCTGCTCGCGATGGCGTCAAGTCAGCCAACTCCTGCTTTGCTGATACTCCGCTATCGCGAGCAGGCTCACGCCTACAGGGGATTACGGTGTACTCATCTTCTGAATACACCCATAAACATGTAGGAGTGAGCCTGCTCGCGAAAGGGCCGTTCGGGACACCGCAGTTATCGGCTCAAGGCCCGGGCCAGAAACGGCGCCGTGCGGCTCTTCTTGCTCGCGGCGACTTTCTGCGGTGTGCCGGCGGCGACAATTTTGCCGCCCTGATCCCCGGCCCCCGGGCCGATGTCGATCACCCAATCGCTCTGCGCCACCACGCGCATTTCATGCTCGACGACGATCACCGTGTGCCCCGCCGTGACCAGGTTGTCCAGTTGCTCCAGCAACCGGTCGACATCCCGCGGGTGCAATCCAGTGGTCGGTTCATCCAGCACGTACAACGTCGCGCCGCGCTGATTGCGTTGCAGCTCGGTGGCCAGTTTGATGCGCTGCGCCTCGCCACCGGACAGCTCGGTGGCCGGTTGTCCGAGCCGCAGATAGCCCAGGCCGATGTCACGCAGCACTTGCAGTGAGCGGTGAATCCCCGGCTGTTCGGCGAACACCTCAACCGCCTCGTCCACTGTCAGTTGCAACACCTGCGCGATGCTCAAGCCTTGCCACTGAATCGCCAACGTCTGCGGGTTGTACCGCGCGCCATGGCAGGTCGGGCACGGCGCGTACACACTGGGCATGAACAGCAATTCAACGCTGACAAAACCCTCACCCTCGCAGGTCGGGCAACGGCCCTTGGCGACGTTGAAGGAGAACTGCCCGGCGTCGTACCCCGCCGCCCGCGCTTCGGCGGTGGCAGCGAACAGTTTGCGCACGTTGTCGAACAGCCCGGTGTAGGTCGCCAGGTTCGAACGCGGCGTACGGCCAATCGGTTTCTGATCCACCTGCACCAGCCGCTTGATCGATTCCAGCCCCGCCGTCACCTGGCCACTGCTGGCCTGCGGTGCGTCGTCTTCGAGGCTGAGCTCTTCAGGCTCCTGCTCAACCGCTGGCCGCCCCAGCTGCGCGCCCACCAGTTCCAGCAGCGCCTGACTGACCAGACTCGACTTGCCGGAGCCGGAAACCCCAGTCACCGAGGTGAAGCAGCCCAAGGGAAATTCGGCGCTGAGGTTGTTCAGGTTATTGCGGCTGATGCCATCGAGTTGCAGCCAGCCGCGCGGCTGGCGTGCGGTGCGCGAGGTGCCTCGGGCTTCGGCAAACAGGTAGGCCCGGGTCTGCGATTCGTCGATCTCGGCCAGCCCTGCCGGCGGACCGCTGTACAGCACCCGGCCACCCTTCTCGCCCGCCGCCGGGCCGACATCGATCAGCCAGTCGGCGCGGCGCATGGTTTCCAGATCATGCTCGACCACAAACAGCGTGTTGCCGTCGGCCTTCAGCCGCTGCAAGGCCTCGAACAGCGCCTCGCCATCAGCCGGATGCAGGCCGGCGGACGGTTCGTCGAGCACGTAAATCACGCCGAACAGCTGCGAACCCAATTGCGTTGCCAGACGCAAACGTTGCAGCTCGCCGGACGACAGCGTCGGCGTGCTGCGCTCCAGCGCCAGATAACCCAGGCCCAGCTCAGTCAGGGTGCTGACTCGCTCCAGCAGATCCTCGGCAATGCGCTGCGCCGCCAGACGCTTCTCCAGCGACAGGTTCGGCGTATGGCGTACATCCGGCGCGCTGACATGACCGCTGGCACCGTGGGCGACGCGTTGCTGGCGAGCCTCACGGGTTTGCGCGTGACTCAGGGTTTCGCCGGTATCTTCGGCGTGTTCCAGATACGCTGCCGCTGCCACGGGTTTCAATACTTCGGCTACCTGCAGCAACGGCATCTGCGACAGCTCACCGATGTCGTAACCGGCGAACCTCACCGACAGCGCCTCGCGCTTGAGGCGCTTGCCGTCGCACAACGGGCACGGGCTGCCGAGCATGAACTGCGAAACCCGCTTCTTCATCAACGCGCTTTGCGAATGAGTGAAGGTGTGCAGGATGTAGCGCCGGGCGCCGGTGAAGGTGCCCTGATAACTCGGCTCCATTTTGCGCTTGAGGGCGACGCGGGTTTCTTCCGGCGTCAGCCCGGCGTACACCGGCACGGTCGGGGTTTCTTCGGTGAACAGAATCCAGTCGCGCTGTTTTTTCGGCAGTTTCTTCCAGGGGATGTCGACGTCGATACCCATGGTCACCAGGATGTCGCGCAGATTCTGCCCCTGCCACGCCAGCGGCCAGGAGGCCACGGCGCGTTGGCGGATGGTCAGGTTCGGGTCGGGCACCATCAGTGCTTCGGTGACCTCATAGACCCGTCCGAGGCCGTGGCACTCAGGGCAGGCGCCCTGCGGGGTGTTCGGCGAGAAATCCTCGGCGTACAGCATCGGCTGCCCCGGCGGATAACTGCCGGCCCGCGAATAGAGCATGCGGATCAGGCTCGACAATGTGGTCACGCTGCCCACCGACGAACGCGTGCTCGGCGTGCCGCGCTGCTGTTGCAAGGCCACGGCCGGCGGCAAACCTTCGATGGAATCGACATCCGGCACGCCGACCTGATCGATCAGCCGCCGCGCATACGGCGCCACCGATTCGAAATAGCGTCGCTGGGCTTCGGCATACAGCGTCGAAAACGCCAGCGACGACTTGCCCGAACCGGACACCCCGGTGAACACCACCAGCGCATCACGAGGAATGTCGACGTCGACGTTCTTCAGATTGTGTTCACGGGCGCCACGCACGCGAACCATGCCGGCGGGTGCTTTGGAGGTGCGTTTGGCAGTCATTGGCGGGCCTTGATCAGAAAATGTGAGTCGAACACAAAACCTGTGGCGAGGGAGCTTGCTCCCGCTGGGCTGCGAAGCGGCCCCAAATCCGGACGAATCAACCCGGCAGGTAAACCGCGGTTCCCGGATTTACGACTGCTGCGCAGCCGAGCGGGAGCAAGCTCCCTCGCCACAGGGACTTGGGAATTAGCCAGCTAGGCACTGAGCACCGACCGGATCATTTGCAACAACGCTTCCGGGCCGTACGGCTTGCCCAGCAAGTGCGTGTCCGGGCTCAACTGGTGGTTGCGCGAGATGATGTCGCGGGTGTGGCCGGAGGTGAACAGCACCGCCACCGGTGGCGCCTGCACCTTGGCCCAGGCTGCCAGATCAGAACTTTTGATCAGCCCCGGCATGACCACGTCGGTGAAAATCAGATCCACTTCGGTGCCTTCCAGCAGCATCTGCATCGCCACGTCGCCATTGCCGGCGGTCAGCACGCGGTAACCTTCTTCGCGCAGCAGCTCCACGGCCGAGGCGCGCACCGCGTCGTTGTCCTCGACCACCAGAATGGTTTCGTGGCCGCCGCCCTGCTGCTTGTCGAGACTCGGCGCCTCATCAAGGAGCGGACGCAGGCTGCGCGGAAAATACAACTGCACGCGCGTGCCTTCGCCCAGGGTGCTGTCGATCTCGACATGCCCGCCACTTTGTTTGACGAAGCCGAACACCATGCTCAAGCCAAGCCCGGTGCCTTGGCCGTCGGCCTTGGTGGTGAAGAACGGTTCGAACACCTGCTCGAGCATTTGCGGCGGGATGCCGGCGCCGGTATCGCTGACCGCCACACGCACGAAATCACCGGCGACAATGCCTTTGCCGGCGCAAAAGGTGCTGTCCAGCCGCGTGTTGAGGGCGCTGAGGACAATGGTGCCCTCGCCCTTCATCGCGTCCCGGGCGTTGATCGCCAGGTTGAGAATGGCGTTTTCCAGTTGATTGCGGTCGACGTTGATGTGCCACGGTTCTTGCGGCAATTGCACGTCGATCTGGATGGTTTCACCCAGCGCACGCTGCAGCAACTCACCCACGCCATCGAAGATCTGCCGTGGATCGCACACCGCCGGCGACAACGGTTGACGCCTGGCGAATGCGAGCAGTTGCGACGACAGCTTGGCCCCGCGTTCGACCGCTGCCAGCGAGGCGTTGACCCGACGTTGCACGTTGGCATTGCCCGGCTCATGCCGCGCCAGCAAATGCAGGTTGCCAGCGATCACCTGCAACAGGTTATTGAAGTCATGGGCCACGCCGCCGGTGAGTCCGCCGATGGCTTCAAGCTTCTGCGACTGGCGCAACTGCTCTTCGGCGGCCAGCCGCGCGTCCACTTCATCGGCCACGCGCTGTTCCAGGTTGCGGGTGAATTTGAGCAGGGATTCTTCGGCGCTCTTGCGTTCATGGATGTCGATCAACACGCCGGGGAAACGAAACGGCTCACCGTGTTCATCGAACTCGCACGCACCACTGGCGAGTACCCACAGATAACTGCCGTCCGCGCGCAATACGCGGTACTCGGCGTTATACGGCTCGCCTGTCTGCAACGAATGATTGACCCGATCCTGGACCCACGCCAGATCGTCCGGGTGGATCCGCGATTCGGTGAAGGACTGCGACAGGTTGCTCAGGTCCTGATCCGGTGGATACGAAAACGTCCGGGCGAAACGCTCGTCGGCCGACAACACATTGTTCTTCACGTCCCAGACAAACGAGCCGAGCAAGGCCCCGGCATTCAGCGCCAGGCGCACCCGTTCGTTGTCCGCCCGATACGCATCTTCAGCGGCCTGGCGCAAGCGTTCGGAGTGCATGAACTCGGTGGTTTCCACCACCATTGCCATCACCCCGGCCGGCACGCCGTCATCGTTGGCCACCGGGCTGTAATACAAATCCATCCAGACGTCTTCGGGCACGCCATCGCGCAACAGCACCAGTTCCTTGTTGCGGTAGGACAAGGTGCCACCCGCCAGGCAGGTGTCGACCACGTGCCGGTTGAAGTCGGCGACTTCCGGCCAGCCCAGTTCCACCGGCGCGCCCAACAGGTACGGATGGCGGCCACCGGCGAACTGCGAGTAGGCGTCGTTGTAAATCATGTAGCCGGCGCGGCCCCAGAGCATGACCATCGGCAACGGTGAGGCCAGCATCAATTGCACGGCGCTGCACAGGCTGGCAGGCCAGGTATCGAGCGGGCCGAGTTCGGTCTGGCGCCAGTCGAACGCGCAAATGCGCCCGGCCATCTCGCCTTTCCAGCCGTCACAACCGTGGCTATCGGATAAAAACTGCATCGATTGACTCGGTGTCCTGTGATGTTTGCCCGATACATCGCGACGCCAGAACGACGCGACGCCCGTCTGTTTCGAGCGTCGCCAAGCTTATTGGTTTCATTAGAGGTATAGCCGATTTCACAGCGGGCCCGGATCAGACCCCGATCAGGTGTTTGAGCGGATGGTAGCCAGTTTTCATCTTCGCGGCGACGTCGAGAATGGCCTTTTCGATACCGTTCAAATGCGTGCAGGTCAGCTCGATGGCGGCGCTCTGGTCGCCCGCTTCGATATGCTCGATCAGGCGTAGATGCTCATTGTCGCGGCAGGCTTCATGGCTGTCGTCATCCAGCGCGGCGACGTACAGCGAGGCACGGGAAATCAGTTTCTGGAACCAGTCGAGCAGCACCGGATTGTTCAGGCTGCGCGCCAGTTTGATGTGGAACTCACCGAGCAGATGAATCAGTCGCTGGTGATCGCCCGCCGCGCGGGCCTCGTTTTCCAGCAGCAGATGCTCGCGCAAGTCCTGCATGGCTGCCGTGTCCTTGCGTCGGCACAGCTCAGTGACAATACCGATCTCGATCAGTCGTCGGGTTTCGAACAGCGAGCGAATCTCTTCGTTGCCGGGCAACGACACCGACGCGCCTTTGTTGGGTTCGGTGGTGACCAGTCCCTCGGCTTCCAGTTGCTTGAGCGCGGCACGTACCGACGTGCGGCTGACATTGAACAGTTCGGCCAGCGAGGCTTCGCCCAGCTTCATCCCCGGACGCAACGAACGCTTGCTGATCGCCTGGTAAACCCCTTGGTAGACGCGGTCGACCGTGGTTTCCAGTTTCTTCTCGGTCATTCGAACACTCCTTTAGCCTCGGGCACACACGGTGTTCCAGCGTTATGCGCCATTTGTGCACATAAGTGTGGCGCAGGATATCGCCTTCGGCGTCGAGATGCAGGGTCTGGATTGCCAGTTGAATGGGATCAAGTGAACGAGAGGCCCGTGATGATGCAAATGGAGCCTGGTCGGTGCGCTCGTTGCAAGCGCCGGGGGGGCGAGCGGTTTTGGGCTATATCCAAATAAGCAAAAAAGATCGCAGCCTTCGGCAGCTCCTACATTTTGGAATGCATTGCCCTGTAGGAGCTGCCGAAGGCTGCGATCTTTTGATCTTCAGTCAGTGCCGTACTTCGGCGAGCGCGGGCCGTACAACAGGCCGGCGTGCTGACCCGCCGACAACAGTCGATTGCTCGCCACACCGGCAATCGGGTAACCGGCGTCGGTCGAACTGTTGATGACCTGCTTCACCGCGGCAGTGATCAGCATGCCGACCAGGCCGCCACCGCTGTTGTTGCCACCCTCTTCGCTCGACGCACGCGCCGAACCGGTCCACAGCGTGGTGCCGGACTTCAGGTCCACCAGTCTGGCGGTGGCGGTCACCGCGGTTTCGCTGCTGATGACCATGTACCGCGTACCGTACTCGGTCACGGTGATGTACAACGCAGCGTCGGCGCCAAAGATTTCCTTGAGTTTGTTGGCCGGTGCCTGATGGATGTCATCCGGCGTGGTCAGGCCGTTCTGGCGGAAGGTTTCGTCCACCAGGGTGATCGGCAGCACGTAGTAACCGGCCTCGGCCAATGGAAACGTCACTTGCGACAACAGGCTGTACGAAGCTTTCACGTCGGGCGAGGTGTTCAGCGGCGGCAGCACCAGAATGGTCTTCGGGCGCGCCTGTTTGTACGCCGAATAGTCGACGGTTTTCGGCGCAACGCAACCGCCGAGCACGGTCAGAGCCAGACCGACGGCCAACAGTTTCAGGGTGCGCGAGATCATTGGGCGTCTCCGGTCTTGGCGTTTTTAAGCAGAAAATCCATGTACGGGCCGGACTCGGGAAACAGCGCTTTCTCGGTGCGCAACTGCTGCACCATCTGATCGTCCTTGCCCATGCTCAGGTACAGCAGGCCCAGGTGTGCGTGGTAGCCCGGCGGCACGGCCTTGCCAGTGGAACGGATCTTCTGCAGGTCACGCTCCAGCACTTCGGCCTGGGCTTCTTTCGGCTCTTCGCCTTTGAAGTATTCGTAGACCTGCGGTTGGTAGTCTTCCCACTGGTACAGGGTTTTCGGGCTGCTGCAACCGGCCAGCAAGGCGCTGGCGGCCAGCGTCAGGGCCAGCAACGACCGCGACAAAGTCAAGTTCATGGGGTATTGCTCCTTGCAATCAATCGCGATCAGTTACCCGGTTTCCAGGCACCGGCGTTCATGCCATCAACCAGACGATTGATCGCCTCGCGCATGGCCAGATCGAGGACTTTGCCGTTGAGGGTGGAGTCGTACGCAGCGGTGCCGCCAAAGCCGATGATTTCGCGGTTGGACAAGGCGTATTCGCCGGCGCCCTGGGTCGAATAGACCACTTCGGACGTGCTGATGTTGACGATGTTCAGATTGACCTTGGCGTAGGCGACCTGGGTTTTGCCACGGCCGAGAATGCCGAACAGCTGGTGGTCGCCGGTTTCCTTGCGGCCGAATTCGGTGACGTCACCGGTGACCACGTAATCGGCGCCTTTGAGACGCTGGGTCTGGCCCTTGATCGCCGCTTCCTGCTGGATCTCGCCCATGTTGTCGCGATCCAGTACGGAGAAACGGTTGGTCTGCTGCAGGTGGGTGATCAGGATGGTCTTGGCCTGACCGCCGAGGCGATCGACGCCGTCGGAGAAGATCCCGCGCATGTAGCTGGAGCGGTTGTCGAACTTGCCCACCGCCATCGGCACGCGAGCCCCGGTCCAGACCTGAGTGGCGCTCTCGACCTTGGCCACCGGCAGTGCGCGGGAGCTTTCGGTGGCGCAGCCGGCAAGGGAGCTGGCGAGGGTGCCAAGCACGGCAATTGCAACGCCTGAGACCAACATCCGGGAGATCATTCTCACTGTGCATTCCTTCTGAAAAAACGGTGTATCCCGGCACGGCAACGCGGTGGGGAGCGGGAAAAGGGGCGGCATTATGACAAAGTGCCATCATTCGTGACAGGAATTTTTGACGCCAATGAATTGGCTGCCGCCCCCACCCTGTAGGAGCTGCCGAAGGCTGCGATCTTTTGACCTTGTTTTATAAAATCAAAGTCAAAAGATCGCAGCCTTCGGCAGCTCCTACAGGGGATTGGTGTTAATGAAAGTCGCGGCTCTGCACGCGAATGCCATCGAGCAGCGAACTCAGGTCGCTCAGCCGCCCGGCGATCAGGTGCCGGACGTCGCCTTCACGCTCCCAGCGGCCATCGACCTTGAGCAGTTGCGAGCCGACCAGCACCTGGCGCTGCCGTTCAGCCAGATCACGCCAGACCACCACGTTGACGTTGCCGAATTCATCTTCCAGGGTGACGAAGGTCACGCCGCTGGCAGTGCCCGGTCGTTGCCGGCCGGTGACCAGCCCGGCGATGCTCACCGGTCGCCCGTGCTCGACGTCCATCAGCTCCTGCGAACTGCGGCAGCGCCGGGCCTTGAGTTCGCCACGCAGCAGCGCCAATGGATGCGGCCCCAGCGTGGTGCCGAGCGTCGCGTAGTCGGCCTGCAGGTCTTCACCGACACTGGGTTTGGGCAGCAGCACATCGGGCTCTTCCTGACTCGGCAACCCGGCAAACAGGCCCAGTTGTTTCTGTACCCCGGCCACTTCCCAGCGGGCGCGATGCCGATGCCCGGCCATCCCGCGCAACGCCCCGGAATCGGCAAGCAACGCCTGGGCCCGACTGTCGAGCGCAGCCCGCTCGCCCAGGTCGGCGACATCGACAAACGCGCCCCGTGCCCGCGCCGCTTCGATGCGCCGGGCATCGTCCTCGCGAAACCCCTTGATCATCCGCAGGCCCATGCGGATCGCCGGTTGCGCACCACTGATCGGTTCCAGGCTGCAATCCCAGTCGCTGGCGCGCACGTCCACCGGACGGATCTGCAATTGATGGCGGCGCGCGTCCTGAAGGATCTGATCCGGGCTGTAGAAACCCATCGGCCAGCTGTTGATCAGCGCACAGGCGAACGCCGCCGGTTCGTGGCACTTGAGCCAGCAACTGGCGTAGGTCAGCAAGGCGAAACTGGCGGCGTGGGATTCGGGAAAGCCGTAGCTGCCGAAACCCTTGATCTGCTCGAAGATCTGCGCGGCGAATTCCGGGGTGTAGCCGTTTTTCTTCATGCCGGCGGCGAGGCGTTCCTTGTGCGGTTCCAGCCCGCCGTGGCGTTTCCATGCGGCCATGGAGCGGCGCAACTGATCGGCCTCGCCGGGGCTGTAGTCGGCGGCGACGATGGCGATCTGCATCACCTGTTCCTGAAACAGCGGCACGCCGAGGGTGCGCTCCAATACCACTTTGAGCTTTTCCGAAGGATAGGTTTCCTCTTCTTCCTTGTTCCGGCGGCGCAGGTACGGATGGACCATCCCGCCCTGGATCGGCCCCGGACGAACGATGGCGACCTCGATCACCAGATCGTAGAACTTCGCCGGTTTCAGGCGCGGCAGCATCGACATCTGCGCCCGTGATTCGATCTGGAACACACCGATGGTGTCGGCGCGGCTGATCATCTCGTAGGTCGGTTTGTCTTCGGCCGGTATCGTCGCCAGGCTCAGATCCCGATGGCGATGACGGCGCAGCAAGTCGAAGCAACGGCGGATCGCGCTGAGCATGCCGAGGGCGAGGATATCGACCTTGAGCAGCCCGACCGCGTCGAGGTCGTCCTTGTCCCACTGAATGATCGTGCGCTCGGCCATGGCAGCGTTTTCCACCGGCACCAGCGTGTCCAGCGGCTGCTCGGAAATCACGAAACCGCCAGGGTGTTGCGACAGGTGCCGGGGGAAACCGATCAGTTGCCCGGTCAGGCTCAGCACCCGACGCAGCACCGGGCTGTCGGGGTCGAACCCGCCTTCGAGCAAGCGCGCCAGCGGTGGCGTTTCATCGCTCCAGTGACCGCAGCAATCGGCCAGCGCATTGATCTGATCCGGCGGCAGGCCGAGGGCCTTGGCCACGTCGCGTACCGCACCGGCGGCGTGATAGGTGCTGACCACCGCCGTCAGCGCCGCACGCCGGCGACCATAACGGCGGAACACGTATTGCAGGACTTCTTCGCGGCGTTCGTGCTCGAAGTCGACGTCGATGTCCGGCGGCTCGTTGCGCTCTTTCGACATGAAGCGTTCGAACAGCAGCGTGGTGCGGTCCGGGTCGATCTCAGTGATGCCCAAGGCAAAACACACCGCCGAGTTGGCTGCCGAACCCCGGCCCTGACAGAGGATTTTTTGCTCGCGGGCGAAGCGCACCACGTCATGCACGGTGAGGAAGTAGCTTTCGTAGCCGAGTTCGGCGATCAGTTTCAGCTCTTTGTTGATCTGCCTCAGCACTTTGAAGGGCGCGCCTTTTTTCCAGCGCCAGGCGATGCCCTCTTTAGTCAACTGGCGCAACCACGAACTACCGGTATGCCCTTCGGGCACCAGCTCTTTCGGATACTGATAGCACAACTCACCCAGATCGAAAGTGCAGCGCCGCGCCAGTTGCACCGACGCGTCGAGCAACGCCGGCGGATACAGTTCGCGCAATACATCGAGGCTGCGCAGATGGCGCTCGCCGTTGGGGTGCAGGCGCAACCCGGCCTCGGCCACCGGGACGTGATGACGGATCGCGGTCATGGTGTCCTGCAAGGCTCGCCGGCCACGGGCGTGCATGTGCACATCACCGCTGGCCACGGCGGTAATCTGCAGTTGCTCCGCCAGATTCAGCAGCGCCGCCAACCGGCGCTGGTCGTCCTGCCCACGATGCAACTGCACTGCCAGATACAGCCGCGCACCGAAGGTCTGTTTCAGCCAGCGGCCCTCCTCCACGTCATCCACGGTGTCCGGCACCCACAGCGTGAGCAACCCTGGCAACGGCTCGCTGAAATCCTCGCGCATTACCTGATACTGGCCTTTCTGCGCACGCCGTCGAGCTTGAGTGATCAAGCCGCACAAGGCCTGATAACCCGCGAGGTTCTCCACCAGCAGCACCAGTTTCGGGCCGTTGTCGATGCGGATTTCGCTGCCGATGATCAGCGGCAGTTCAACCGATTTCGCCGCCTGCCAGGCACGGACGATCCCGGCCAGCGTGCACTCGTCGGTGATCGCCAGCGCCTGGTAAGCGTGTTTTTTCGCCCGCTGGAACAGTTCAAGGGCACTGGAGGCACCGCGCTGGAAACTGAAGTTCGACAGGCAGTGCAACTCGGCATAGCCGTCGTTCATGCAAACCAGCCCTGCAGCCACAACGGACCGCCCTCGCCCACGGCCCGATAGGCCCAGCCCTGCTGACCGGCGCGGTTCTGGATCAGGTAGTAATCGCGGCGCACATCGTCGCCGTCCCACCAGCCGGACTCGATGCGCTCCGGGCCCATGAGAATTCGCGCCGAGCCTTCCGGCACGCTTTGCGGTTCGCCGAGCAGCCAGCCCGGGCGCTGAACGCTCGGCAACCCGCTGCAGCGCTGCTTGTCGACGCCGTTCTGCCACGCACATTCCGGGCGATGGTCGGCCTGGAAGCGCAGGCCCTGCACCGCGTCATCGCCGAGCCGTGCGCGCAGGCGCTCGCGCAATTGCTCCCAGGGCAAGGTCTGTTGCGGACGCTCATCGAACAGCTCCTGAAACTGCGGCACGAAACTCGGCAGATCTTCGGCGCGCAGGCGCAAACCACGCACCGGCGCCTCGACCTGCACCTGTTCCAGTCGCCCCCGGGCCAGTTCGAAGAGCATCGCCGGATCGCGCTCGGCGCTGAGCAGGCCGACCTTGATCACGCTGTCCGGCAGCCCGGCGTGCTCCAGGTGCAGGTCGAAACGCTGCACGCCACTGTCGCGTCCGCAGAGGAACGCCGACAGATCACCGGTCAACCGGCGTAACGGGAACAGCAAGGCCTGATGGGATTGCACGTCGAAATTCAGCTCGATGCGCACATCGAAGCGATCCGGCGGCAGATAGAACGCCAAGGCCAGTGGGCGTGCGCCGAACAGGGTATCGAGGTGTTTGAGCATCGACGCTTCGAAACGCCGGGCCAGGGCCTGACGCGGCAGACTCTGCACCTGGCTCAGATTGCGCAGGCCCATGCGCGCCAGCGCCGTAGCGACTGGCGGCTCCAGCCCGACGCGGTCGACGGGCAACTGCCCGAGGTGATGTTGCAAGGCCTCACCGTCGGGCACCACCAGACCGTCGTAGGCGTTGGCCAGCACGCGCGCCGCCACCGGATTCGGTGCGGCGACGATGCGATGCCGGAACCCCAGTTCGGTCAGTTCCTTGCGCAGCCGCGCTTCGAACTGCGCCCAGGAGCCGAACAGGCCCAGGCTGGATTCAATCTCGAACACCACGGTACGCGGGTAATGCACGCTGACCTGCGCGCTGAACCGATAGGCCCACGCCGCAAGAAACTGCTGCCAGTGCTCGACCTCGGCGAGGTCGTAGTCGGCGGTGGCAAAACCTTTGCTCAAAGCCTGCGCGGCAGTCATCGACTGGCCAGCGCGCAGGCCGAGCTGACGCGCCGGGGCATTCACCGCTTGCAGCACCCGGCGCTGGGCCGGGCCGCTGAGCAGCACCAACGGTTCATCGGGATCGGGACGCTGACGCAGCACCGCGTCGAGCGCCAATTGCGGGAATAGAATACAGACCCAGCGCATGACGACCTCAGTGCCCCACGGCAAACGCAATCGGCGCCGTGCGCGCCAGTCCACCCCGGCATTTGAGCACGCGCAACTGGGCAGGTTTGGCGTCGATGGCAATGCGCAGCGCCGCCGGCGACGGGTTGACCGCCTCGCTCAGCGGGCGCCAGGCAAAGGCCAGGGTCTGGCCGGTTTCCGCCGCCACTTGCAGGCGCCGCAACGCGCGGTCATCGGCCTTGTGCGGCCAGCACAGCACCGCGCCGCAACTGCCCGAGCGCAGGCATTGTTCCGCCGCCCACAAGGCCTCGCGTTCGCTGGCCTGGATCACCGACAACTGACGCAGATCGATCCCGGCGTTCTCCCACGCCTGCGGGTACGGCACGAACGGTGGCGCCACCAGCACGATGCGCTCGCCCGCCGCCGACAACCGCGCCAGGGTCGGCCAGACCAGTTGCAGTTCGCCAACCCCGGGGCCGGCCAGAAGGATTTCGCTCAGCGCCGCTTCCGGCCAGCCGCCGCTGGGCAATGCCGCATCGAGCGCGGCATGCCCCGTGGGTTGCGGGCTGGCAGCCGGGGGCGCAGGCCGGCCCTTCCAGACCTGGCCGCCATTGAACAGCGTATCGAGTGCAACGACGGCGCCCATCAGCCTTGCCTCACCAGACCGCAGAACACCCCTTCGATGGCCAGGTCCTGATCGTCGCGCACGACAATCGGCTGGTACGCCGGGTTGCGCGGCAGCAGGCGCACCGTCGCGCCGACACGCTCGAAGCGTTTGATCGTCACTTCACCGTCGAGCCGCGCCACCACGATCTGCCCGTTGAACGCCTCGGGATTGCGCTTCACCCCCACCAGATCACCGTCGAGAATGCCGTCCTCGATCATCGAGTCGCCCTGCACCCGCAGCATATAGTCGGGCGGGCGGGAGAACAGCGCCGGGTCGAGCATCAAGCGGCTATGGATGTCGGCATCGGCGCCGATCGGCGCACCGGCGGCGACCCGGCCGAGCACGGGAATATCGAGCAGCTCCGGTCGCGCCGGTTGCCCAAGCAGACGAATGCCCCTGGCCTGATGCGGATTGACCTCGATAAACCCGGCTTCGGTGAGCGCCAGCACATGCTTGCGCGCCACGCTGCGCGAGGCAAAACCAAAAGCCTCGCTGATTTCAGCGAGGCTTGGGGGCTGACCGTGTTCGGCGATGCGTTCGCGGATAAAGGTCAGGATGGCGGTACGGCGGGGAGTGAGATTGGTCATGGAGTACATTTGTACTCCTGTGGAATTTTACTGACAAGCACCGCCAGTCGGCCCGAGCCTTCGGCAGCGCCTACAGGGGAATGCGTGGGTGCGGCTGTAGTTGTTACAGGATGTTTACAAAATTTTTACTATTGTTCTTCTACAGTTACGCGCGTTATCGCGCGTGTTTTCTATCGAGTAGAGGAATGTCTGCAATGGCTTTGGGCAAAGGACTGCGTTTATCGTCCATCACTTCAACCCGTCTGGTGCTGCTGTTTTCCCTGGCACTGGTGGCGCTGTACAACCTGGCGACCTGGAAGGCACTGGGTACGCTGATCACCCTGCAAGGCGCGCACAAACTGGCGTTTTTTGCCTCGTTCGGGTTGTTTCTGTGGGCCGCCATTACGCTGTTGCTGACCCTGGTGTCGTTTCGCTGGACCCTGAAACCGGCGCTGACCGTGGTCGCCCTGCTCTCGGCCTGCGCCGCGTATTTCATGAATGAATACGGGATCACCATCGACACGGTGATGATCCAGAACGTGTTCGAAACCAACCCGGGCGAAGCCGCCGCGCTGTTCAACGGCAAACTGCTGGCCTACGTGCTGCTGCTCGGCGTGCTGCCGGCGGTGCTGATCTGGCGTTGGCCGGTGAGTTATCGGCCGTTCTTTCGCGGCCTGCTCAACAAGGTGCTGGTGATCGCCGCCTGCGTGCTGGTGATCGGTGCCTCGGTGGGCGCGTTCTATTCGACCTACGCGCCGATCTTCCGTGAAGAAGACAAGCTCACCCACTTCATCAACCCGACCAACTACATCTACGCCATCAGCAAGTACACCAAGCAACGCCTGGGCATCAAAAAGCACTTCGTGGTGCAGGCCATCGGTGAAGACGCGGTGATGAGCGCGAAGGCCGCCAGCCGCGAGAAGAAGTCGCTGATGGTCTTTGTGGTTGGCGAAACCGCCCGCGCCGATCACTTCTCGCTGAATGGCTATGCACGCGAGACCAATCCCGAACTGAGCAAGCTGGACATCCTCAACTTCACTCGGGTGCATTCCTGCGGCACGTCCACGGCGGTGTCGGTGCCGTGCATGTTCTCGATGTTCCCGCGAGAGGACTACAGCGACAAGAAAGGCAAAACCTACGAAGGCCTGCTCGACATCCTGCAACGCGCCGGCGTGCAGGTGCTGTGGCTGGACAACAACAGCGACTGCAAGGGCACCTGCCTGCGCGTGCCGCACCGCGACATCGCGAAGAACCAGCCGGGGCCGTTCTGCGACGGCAGCAACTGCCTCGATGAAGCGCTGCTGGCCGACCTGCAGAACTACATCGACAGCCTCAAGGGCCACGCAATCATTGTCCTGCACGCCGACGGCAGCCATGGCCCGGAATACTACGAGCGCTACCCGAAAACCATGGAGCGTTTCACCCCGATCTGCCACACCAACCAGTTGGGCAGTTGCAGCCGCGATGAGCTGGTGAACGTGTACGACAACACGATCCTCTACACCGACCACTTCCTCGCCAAGGTGATCGAGTTGCTCAAGCGCAATCAGGACACCCTCGATACTTCGATGGTGTATGTCTCCGACCACGGCGAATCACTGGGCGAAAACGGCCTGTACCTGCACGCGGCGCCGTATGCGCTGGCGCCCGAGGCGCAGACCCATGTGCCGATGATGATGTGGTTTGGAGACTCCACGCTGACCCATGAAGGGATCGATCGGGGTTGTCTGCAAGGCAAGGCCGACCAGGCAGATCTGAGCCATGACAACCTGTTCCACTCGGTGCTGGGGTTGTTCGAGGTGAAGACCTCGCTGTATCAGCCGGGGCTGGATATTTTTCAGGGTTGCCGGCCTTCCATGACGGCCGCGCAATAACCCGGACAGCACAAATCTCCTTGTAGGAGTGAGCCCTGCTCGCGATAGCGGAGTGTCAGACACCTGATTTGCACCTGACATACCGCTATCGCGAGCCGGCTCACGCCTACACAGGAACTGTGCGCTAGTGGCGTTTGAGGATCTGGTCCATGACCCAGTCGGTCTTGAGGGCTTGTTCGGCGACTGCGGGATGATTTGACTCAGCACGAATATGCGCATTCATGCCCAGCACGTGATGCCACTGAATATGCTCGTGATGCGGGATGTCCAGGCTGATCTGTTCATCGGCGAACAGCTGCACCGGATGCTCGTCAAACACCGAAAAGCCGATCCGCCCCTGGCTGCCGATGATCTCGACCCGGTCCTCGCGGCGATCCGCGACAAAGCTCCAGCAGCCCATGCCCAGCGCCCCGGAGGCGAACCGCCAACTGGCGCTGACGGCATCTTCGGCGGCATACAGACCGGCCTGTCGCGCGGTGAATCCGGCAACTTCGACGATATCGCCAAGCAGGTACTGAAACAGGTCAAAACCATGGCTGGCGAGGTCGGCGAAGTAACCACCGCCGGCCACGCTCGGGTCGGTTCGCCAGTTGGCGCTGCCGTCCAGATCCGCCGCTGACGGTGCCTTGGTCAACGTCCAGCTCAGGTGTCGCACTTCACCGATGCGGCCCTGCGCCAGCCAGTGCCGCACTTGCGCAAAACGCGGCAACGAACGGCGGTAATAGGAGACGAACAGGTGCAGACCGGCATCGGCAAACGCCTGCTGCATCTCGCGGCTTTGCCCGGCGTTGAGCGCCATCGGTTTCTCGACGCAGCAATGCTTGCCAGCGGCGGCGACTTTCAGGCTGTAGGCGTGGTGACTGTCGGGCGGCGTGGCGATGTACACCGCGTCGACTTCGGGGTCGTTGATCAACGCATCGACATCGGTATAAACCCGGGCGATGCCATGGCGCGCCGCATAATCGCTGACGGCTTCGAGGCGCCGCCCCATCACCGCCACCAGCGCCGAACCCGGCGCCTTGTAGAAGGCCGGCCCACTCTTGCGCTCAGCGACGCTGCCGCAACCGATCATGCCCCAACGCACCACGTCCATGGTCATCCCCTCCGTTTGCTTGAAAAGCCTCAGCCAATACGCAGAGCGCGCAGGTCGAGGTGGCCGTCTTTCAGCGGCGGGCACCAGTAATAGCCGCCGGTGATCGGCCGGCTGATGCGGTACAGACCGTCAGTGATGCCGTCTTCCAGACCGCTCATACGGCGCAGTTGTGCCTCGAAGGCATCCAGCGAAAAACCGAACGCGAGGAACATCAGGCCGGCGCGATCGCCTTCGATCCACGGCATCGAACGGCGCACGACGAAGGCTTCAGGGGCGAAGCTTTCCTGGGCGGTACGTTTGACGTGGGCGGAAACTGGCGCGTCGTCGATCTCTTCGTTGTCGCTCAGGCGACGGCCCATGATGCTGTCCTTGTCTTCGGCGGACAGCTGATGGAAGCCCTTGAGGTCGTGCTGCCACTGCTGAATCGCGGCGAAGCTGCCGCCGACCAGCCCTTCGGCGCCCTCGCCCAGCAACGCGGCTGCGATGGCGGCTTCGTCGTGCGGGTTTTCAGTGCCGTCTTCGTAACCGGTCAGGTCGTGGCCGTCCTTGTGGCGGAAGGCTTCCTGGGCCTGCACCAGACGCAGGGCCGGGGCCAGTGCGGCTTCGAAGGCTGCGCAGCGGTTGAGCAGTTCGCCGCGGTCGACACCGTGCAGCCAGACCCACAGCGCGTGCTGGGTCGACGGGTTTTCCACGCCGACGCCGGTCATGGCCGGGAAGCTGCGCAGGCCGTCGATCTGCACGTTCAGGGCCTTGGCCAGGGATTCACCGAAACCGACCACCGCCGACTTGCCGTCCACCAGGTTCAGCAGGTTGTCGATCGCCTGCGGCAATGCTTCTACCGATTCAAGGGCGAAAAACAGGTGACGTGCTTGCGCAGGAACTGGGGTGGCGAGAATGCCCGGCTGGTAGTAACTCATGTGAACTCCTTGGGAAAGTGCGCGGGAGTTTACCTGTAGCCGGAGGATTTGTGGGGGCTCTGAAAGTCAAAAGATCGCAGCCTTCGGCAGCTCCTACAGGGATCGGTGCAGGAGCTGCCGCAGGCTGCGATTTTTTGATCTTCAAAGGCTAACGGCGCTCTCCTGCCGCCACGCACTCGGGCTCATTCCCGTCCAGCGCTTGAACGCCCGACGAAAACTGCGCACGTCGCTGTAGCCGACTTCTTCGGTGATGCGCTCGATCGGCATGTCCGGATTGGCCAGCAGACTCATCGTCCGCGCCTGGCGCACCTGTTCCAGCAGCGCCTCAAAGGTCAGTGCGTGCTCGGTCAGGCGCCGGCGCAAGGTGCGGCTGCTCATGTTCAGGTCGCCGGCGATCTTTTCGATGTGGCTGCCCCGGCTCAGGTCCCGGGCAATCGCCCGTTCCACCGCCTGAATCAGATCGAGTTTCTGGTGCACCTGCGCAGCTTCCAGCTCCAGCAAGGCAACGGCCTGACGCAGCGCCAGGGAATGATGATTGGGCAGGTTCACGTCCAGCCATTGCGCGTCGATCAGCATGCGGTTGTGCAGGCAGCCGAAGCGCACATCTGGCCCGAGCAGGCGCTGGTATTCGCTCAGATAATCCGGCGCGGCGTGCACGAATTCCACGGCGATCGGCTTGAATTCGCTGCCGGCCAATGCCCGACCGTACACCAGCAGGCTGGCGAAAAACTCTTCGACCGCGAACACCTGCACGTCGGCGAACGGCAAGCGGCACTCGGCATCGAGGTGCACCTGCCCGCCCACCACATCGACACTGGACACCACAATCCCGCCAGAAGTGTGCTGGTGGCGGATCCCCAGAGCGAAGGCATCGCGCAAGGTCTTGCACAGCGACAACACATGCCCGAGCAGCCCCAGCGTACCCAGCACATTCTGTGCGCCCACCCACAGACCGAGGCCCTGATTGGGCAGCACTTTGAGCGCGCGCTGAATCATCGCCACGGCCTGGCGATAGGAAATCCGTTGCGCCGGATCCTGCAGATCTTCAAGCGTGAAACCCAGGCCACGGCACAGGCTTTGCGGGTCGATGCCCTTGTTGTGCACGACTTCGGCGAGGGTTTGCAGGAGGAACGGCGACACCAGCGCCAGTTCGAAGGTCGGGTCTTGGACTTTTACGTTCATGGGGGCTGACATTCCGGATCACGCTTGATTGTTATTTTTGTAACCGGTTATGTCGAAGGACGTTAGCACAGGGGACGCGGACTGTCCGCAGAAGCCCCCCTCGATGTCCGCCAATACCCTGCCCCAATGTACGCCAAACGCTTATTTCTATCGTACCGGCGCCCCGTGCGACCGGTGCCAGGTCCCAATCACAATAATAATGAGGACAGTTATGAGCCCGAACCGTGCGCCCTCCTTCTTGCCGCTCGCCCTTTTCATGGCGGGTTGCGCCCTGACGTTGCCAGCCCTGGCCACCGAGGCCGGCGTCGACAACATCGGCACCGGCACCGACGGTTTCTTCATGTTGCCGCTGGAAGTCGACAGCCTTCCGCAGAACATGGTCGCGTTCAACCTCTACTACAACCATTACAAAGCGACGAAGCTCAACATCAGCTCGTTGGGCGGCAAAGTGCCGAATGTCGAAATCGAATCCACTGCGGTCATTCCGCGCCTCGATTACCTGAGCCCGGTGCGGGTACTGGGCGGTCGCCTGGCCGGCTACATCGCCCAGCCCTGGCTCAAGCAGGAAGTCTCGGTTTACGGCCTCAGCGATACCCGCGAAGGCATGGGCGATACCACCATCGCGCCGATCATCCTGTGGGACATGGGCAAGAACCTGACCCTCGCCGCCGCCGTGGAAATCACCGTGCCCACCGGCGAGTACAGCGTCGATCGGCTGGCCAACACCAGCAACAACTTCTACACCTACAAGCCGCTGTTCTCGTTCACCTGGCTGCCGACCGACAAAACCGAAGTGTCGATGAAGACCACCTACAGCTTCAACGAGAAGAACAAGGACACCGACTACAAGTCCGGGCAGATCTTCCACTTCGATTACTCGGCCAGCTACAAGATCACCGACGACCTGATGCTCGGTCTCAACGGCTACTACCTCAAGCAGACCACTGACGACAAGCAGTACGGCCACACCGTGCAGTTTGCCGGCCAGGACGTGGACGACGGCGTACGCGGACAAGTGTTCGCGATTGGTCCGGCGTTGCACTTCACCTTTCTCAAGTACGCCAGCGCAGAGATTCGCTGGGCCAAGGAGTTTGACGTGGAGAACCGCCCCGAAGGCGAGATGCTCTGGGCAAAAGTCAGCATCCCCTACGCCTTCTGATCGTTGTTGTCCCCTGTAGGAGCTGCCGCAGGCTGCGATCTTTTGACTTTGTTTTTTGAAAGCAAGATCGCAGCCTGCGACAGCTCCTACACGGGGGACGGTGTTGTGGGCGAATCCGATGACAACGTCCGTCGTTTTTCCCTTATGGGCAAAGGAAACGTCCGACATCTTTCCCGCCAGCGCTTCGGGATACTGGGTACTTCGTCTTGCCAGTGACGACAGCGAGCCCCATCCCCCTTAGACTGCTTCACATTGATCATGGAGGTCATTATGAGCGCCGAACTTTTCCCCATCGTTTCAGACTTCGAAACCCCAGAGCAGGCCGCCAGCTACGATCGCTGGTTCCGGGCCCAGGTGCAGGCCTCGATGGATGATCCACGGCCCAATATCCCCCACGAGCTGGTGATGGCCGAGATGCGCGCCCTCATCGAATCGAAACTCAACAAAAACAGTGCGGGTTGACTGGCGACCTGAAGCTCGCACTCAACTCTGGCAAACCCTGAACTACATCGCTGACCGCAACGCCATTGCGGCCAGTCAACTGAACGCAGCCATCGAAGTGGCTACCTCGGCCCTACCTCGACACCCCTATCTTTATCGATTTGACCGAGTCACCGGGACCCGGGAAATTGTTGTCCACCCCAACTACGTCGTGGTCTATCGGGTAACTGACCGGATAGAAATTCTGAACCTTTTGCATGCTCGACAAGCATATCCCTAAGGCTCCCCATCCAATCGACAAAAAAAGGGCGACCCACCGGCCGCCCAAAGTACTACACGAGAGTCTTTTACAACGTCAGTTGCCCACGCTCCTCCTCGGTCAGCTGCTGTTTGGCCTGCTCATCCAGCGCCCCGGCCCCCAGCACCTGCACCGGGCTGTTCGGGTTGTATCCGGTGGCCGGTGCACGGCTGGCGCCGTCGCGGGACGGTGTCAGTTGTTCGTTGCCGAAACTCAGCACCTGCACGGTAAACACCGACGCCTGATTCTGCCGCGCCGCCGCTTGCTGTTGGCGGGCGACGTCTTCAGCGGCCTGGGTCGCTGAAGACGCAGCGGAACTGGCCGAGGTGATCGCCCCGGTGTTCACCGCCGCCACCACGGGTACGCCACTGGCCTTGCCCTGCACCGCGATGTTGGCGGCGTTGACCACGGTCAGCGCGGCAATGTTGACGTTGCCGGAGACGCGAATCCCCGCCTCGCCCGCATCGATGGTACCCAGCGGCGCGATCAGGTCGATGTCGCCCGGTGCCACTTCGGCAATCGGATTGAGCGTGGCGATACCGGCCCCGGTGCTCGGCACCGATGGCGACAGCGTGACGTTGCCCCAGGTGTCGTAGACGCGTTTGGGCGGGGTGTAGACCACGGTGGTTTTCGAGCCGCGACCGGCGTTGATGTCACCTTCGGCCGACCAGCCGAGAATCGAGCCGCCGAAGGTGGTCATGATCCGGCTCTGCCCCAACAGGATGCTGCCCTGCGAGTAGAGCTGAATATTGCCCGAGCCCTGGGTGGTGATCCCCGCCGTCGACGGTGGCGCCGCACCTTCGATGCCGAACACCTGACCGCCGCCTGGGGTGAGCATCTGGATATCGCCGCCGAACAGGGTCTTGACCCCGGCGCCACCGTACAGCGTGATGTCGCCGTCGTAGCGGATCGGATTGCCCGCCACATCGGTGGCCGGAAACAGCGCGGCAATGGCGTCGCGACCGCGCAGGTAACTGCCTTGGCGCGGACCGTCGACGTCGGTGTATTCCAGACCTGCGGCGCGCAATTCGGCGAAGTACACCTGGCGGGCGAAGATCGCTTGCTCGGCACTCGGCAGTGTGGCGAAGAACGTTTTCGCCTGCTCGACGTTACCGCTGAAGCCGTAACCCAGCGTTAGCCAGCTCTGTAATTCGTCGAGATAAGTCTTGACCACCTTGCCCGATTGACCGTTAAGGGACGTGTTCGGATCGGCCAGGTTCTGCGAGTTGAGGTAACGCGCGATGAACCGCGAGTAATCCGGCCCTTGCGCGCCTGCACCGGCCTGCAACACGATGCTCGCACCCGGTCGGCGGTCTCCCGCCGCGATCGGCCCCAGGCTGGTAATAGCGGCCCGATCCTCCATCAGGATGTTGCGTCCGGCACTGATGTCCAGCAGGCCGGGGCCGGCGATATCGAAGGTGCTGTAGAGAATGTCGCGTCCGGCCGATACTCGCGAGACATCCCGCGGGTCGTTGTGAATGAACAGGTTGCCGGTCGACCTGATCTCTTCGTTGTTGCGGCCCATGCCATCAGCGTCTACCCATGTAGCCTGGCCGAGATTGGTACCCGAGGCGACGATATCGCGCCCGGCGAGCATCCAGACCGGCCCGGCCGCTTCGGACCAGGTTCGCTGCGTTATTCCGAATCGTCTGAACTCCAGCGATTCGCCGCTGCGTACCCCCACCAAGTCGCCGGTCAACGCATAGATCCGTGCGGGCTCCTGCACGCTGCCGGAACCCGAATAGCTGTTTGCCCCAAACGCGAACAACGGATAACGGGCGTTGCGCGAAGCCTCGACGCCGTCACCGCTGTTGTTGGTCATAACCGGTTTGCTGGCAAGGCTGTTGTCGAAGCCGTTGAACGATGGGGCAAACGGCGTGGTAACGGCCGAAGAACTGGCCCCTGATTGATTGATCGCGTAACCGCCGGCGTATATCGAATCCCCCGCCAGCAGCTCCAGTTGACCGGACGCCGCCGGGGCGAGCAGCAACGAATAGCCAATCCCCGTCCGGCTGCCCGAATTGTAGGCGGCCGAAGGTCCCGCGTAGATCGAGCCTTGCGCGGCCACGGCGCGCAGAATCGAGGGATACACGAAACGCCCATCGGTGGGTGCGGTGTTCAGCGAGAACGTCACCGCATCGGGCTCGGCCAATTGCGTGCTCGGCGTGAGATTGCCCCCCGCCGAGAACAGATCGATCGCCGTGCGATCGGTCCACAACGAAAATCCGCTCAACCCACCGCCCGCATGCAGCACACCGCCAGCGTCCGTAAAGGCTGTGGAGTTTTGCAGACGCACCCGACCCGGATCCGTTGCTCCGCCCAGCACCAGATCGCCGCGGGTATCGAGGCGCATGCCTGAATCCCCCGGAATCAACACCAGACCTCCCGTAGCACTGCTGATGGTCGCGTTGAAAGGGTCCAGGGCGCGGGTTTCGCGCGGATCTTGATCCACCGGCCCGGCGCCATAGTGCAGATTGACCCCGCCGAGGGCGCCGGCCGTAATGTGCGCCGCCCCTCGCAGGTTGATGAGAGCACCTTGCAAGTCATGATGCGGCGCATCGGTTCCGGTCACACCTGCCCGTGCCTGTAACGAAGGATTGAGCGAACCACCGACGCGGATATCGATGTCACCACCACCGGTCAATTGCAGGCTGCCGTCGCTGCCCACCCGCCCGGTGCTGCCGACCGCGACGATCAGGCCCTGACCTCGCGGGTAGAAATGGGTCAGGCCATCACCGACCGGATTGCGCATGCCGCCGTCCTTCCCGGCACGCAGGTTGATGTTGCCACCGCCCAGCGTGCCGAAACCGGTGAAGCCCACCAGATACGGCGCGGTACTGGCGCTATCGTCCGGCAAGGGTTGAGTCGCATAGCTACCGAAATTGATCCACCAGGCGGTCGGTATTTCATTGTTGCCAGTACCCTGGCGCCACAGCCAGTTGCCCACGGCTACGCTCGGAACCTGCTCGCGAATCTCCATCTGGTTGGTGATCGATCGTCGCCCGACGACATCCCCCGACACCGAACCGCCCGCGCCGATCGTCAAGTTGCCACCCAGTTGTGGGTACCAGGCTTGATACAGGCTGTCAGTGCCGCCGTTTACCCACTTTTCGTTATCACTGCCGGCGCTGCCCAACACCGAGCCATCATCCGACAGGCGACCGCGCGGCTGGTTGAACTGCGGAGCAACATCGCTCGATTGAGTGCCTGAGGTATACACGCCGAAGGGTGAGCTCATACTCAGATTGCCACCGGCCATCAGGTCCAGATCACCGGTACCGGTACGCAGGACACTGAACATCTGTGTGTGAGGGGAGATCGTAATGCCACCTTTGTTCGGGGTGCAGTACGCGGGATCAAAATCACACCAGAACAGATCTGCGTCACTGACCGGTGTCCCGACCTCCCCGCCCATCGGGTTGCCGTCGGCCCACAGGAACTTCGATGGCGCCACGCAGACGCCGGGAATCGCATCGCACCAGAACATTTCATCGTCTTTCACGACTTCACCGGGCGTGTATCCCAGTCCGTTGTCAACAGCCCAGGTGGTGTCGAGTTTTTTCTCGGTGACCTTCATCCCGTAGTGGGTGTCCGCCAGCTGCAGGTTGCCCTGCGTGGTTACCGGTTTCACCAGTCGATTGTCGGCAGCCTCCAGGTCCGCCCCCGCCACCACCCGCATCGACCAGGAGGCACTGCCCGACGGCAGCATGCTCGCCACCGCCCAGTTGCGCCCCTGTTGCGTCCCGCTCAATGGGCGCAGATCGATGAACGCCGTGCCGTCGGCCAGCACCACATCGGTCATGGAAGGAATCAGTGAGCCGCGCTGCAACGCCAGTGAACCGTTCAGTTTCACACCGACGGCGCCATTGTCCGTGAAGGTCCCTGGCAACGGCACGCCCTTGGGCCAGAGCATGGCTTGCATTTCGGTCGCGGCGTTCAACCGGATACCTGCGCCCAGACGGCTGCCCGCAGGCAGGGTCACGCTGTCGCCGAGCAGCGTGCCGGCGGCGAAAAGCAAATTGCCCGCAGCATCGTGTATCGCGCCCGCCAACGCCGTTCCGGCTTCCAGAGTGTAGGGCCCTGCCAGAATGCCCTGAGTGGGCAACAGCGTGCCACTGACCAGATTCGCGCCTTGAATCGGCAAGTCGTAATTGAGCGTCGTACCCACTGGAAACTTCGTGCCATCTGCCAGGGTGACACCCGCACCCGGCACAATCAGGTCGCCCCCGAACGGCTGAATGCCCGGTACCAGTTTCCACCCGGCATCGTCCACGGTTTCCGGCGGCGGCGCGAAACCGTCGTTGATGCTGCCGTAAATGTCGAGGTTGCCACCGGCACGGATAACCAGACTGCCCGATTCCCCGGAGCCATACACGGACGTCTTGGGCGTGTGTGGATTCAGGCTGGCGTAGCGGTAGCCGGACAGATCCAGATCCCCCTGCACGACGAGGTCGCCGTCGGCGCTTTTACTGGCGATTTCGACGCCCGGCCGCAGGTGGAACGCTTCGGCATAGGTCGCGTTGTTCAATCCGGCCAGTTTGCGTTGCAAGAGGTCGCTGTTGCTCAGCGCAGCATTGATGAACGCTGTGCTGTCGCTGTGGATACCGTCCAGATAAGCCTGATCGATGACTTGGTACGGTCGACCGCTCGCAGCCGGATCGACACCGTCAACGGCATCGGTGTAGCGTCGCGCCGCGTTGAGGTTGATGGCGCGGGCGCCCTGAATATTCAGCACGCCACGGGCATCAACGAGCATGTCACCGACGCCTGCGCGTGGGGCATTGAGGTCCAGCGTACCGCGTGGTAGACCATCGTTTTGCCCGGCCAGTGCGCCACGCGGCGCGTCAGTGCCATAACGCAGGTCTATGCTTGCGCCGGAGGCAAGCGTGAGCAGACCGTCACCGGCATTGAGCTCGACCATTGCCCGGTTCGGCGCATCGATGATTTTGCCGTAGCTGTCGACCCGTAGCACACGCCCGTGAGCATCGAGCATTGCATGACCGGCAACCGTCAGACCGTTTTTGCCGGACAGGCGAATACTGCCGACCCGCTCCCCGCTGGCATCGATCAACCCATTCACCGTCAGGCTGCCGTTATCCACGGAGACGCTGACTTCGCCGGCCCTGAGCCCGTCACCGATCGACAGATCGCCCTGTTTGAGCTGGAAGCTACGGCTGCCAAGCACCTGCCCGGCATTCAGACGCTGATTCAGTGCGGCAAAGGCGGTGCTCAAATCGCCACCCAGATGCTGCGCACGAATGTCCACGCCACCCGCCTTGTAGGGCACCAGAGTGCCGCCCGCATCGTAGTAACCGCTGCTGGCCCCGAGGATTTCACCTTGTAAATCCACTATGCCCGCGTTTGCCGCCAGTGCCACGGCACTGAGATTGCCAGCCTGGTTATGACGCGCCGACAGATCGATACGCGAACCACTTGCCTGGCGAATATTGCCTTGGCTGCTGTAAAGCGCCACATCGCCACCCCAGCTGTATTTGCTGACGTCATTGAACGGCAACGTACGCCCGGCCAGGTCAAGTTGTGCGGCGCTGGTCAGCGTCAGATCGCTTTCAGACTTGACCACCAGTTTGCCGCTCGCCAGTGCGATGCGACCATCCAGCAGCACATTGCCCGCGTCCAGCGTCAGCTCTGCGCCCAACGCATCAGCCACCGCCGCGCTCGCCACACCGCTCAGCGTCAGACTGCCACCGGCCCTGAGCAGGTTGACCGAGGCGGCCTCCCCGGTCAGTAACGGGGTCCGCAAGTTCAGATTGCCGCCGCTGTAGGCGTAACCCTTGACCGGATCGAAAGCGCCTTGGGTCTGGTAGACCGACAGGCTGCCTTTGTGGTTGGCGGTAATGCGTTCGCTGGCATTGAGGTTGACATTGGCGAACCCCAGCGCAAGACGATTGTTTTGATCCAGGCCATTGGGTTGCGAGTACGCGCCATAGCCAAACTCGATGCGTTGCGCCTCGATGTCCAATGTGCCGCGCCCCGTGCCGGCACCGCCACTGATCACCGCCCCGGGCGCCTGGGTTGCACCATTCCAGATCAGGTTGGCGGTGCGGATCGTCGCCACGTCGCCAGCCTCGCCCAGACCGTAAATCGCCGGTGTGGTGAGCATCAGGTTCTGCAAGCGGCTGACGCCAGTCTGCGGGTCATGGGTATCAAGCGTGACGTTGCCAAAGAAATTGAACGAGTCACGCGTCGTCAGGCTCAGGGTTTCCAAGGCCGGCGCGCCAAACTGAGTGTCACCGCGCAGTAGCCGGTCAAGGACTTTCTGGCTCAGTGTCAGGCCTGCCGGAACCCGGTCGCTGGCCGCCAGGACTTCAGCGCTGCCCGCGTTGATGGCACCGACCGCGAGCGCCAGGTGACGCGTACCGAAGCGCACCCCCTCGTCCAGTTCAAACCGCTTGTCGGTGGCGGCCGTAATACTGCCGTTGGAGTAGAGCAATGCCGGGCTGCGGCAATCGCCCGTGAGGCAAACACCGATGCGGACATTGCCTGCGCCTGTCACGCCGTTGCTCGCCGCGGGCGCCAGTACGTTCGTCCAGCCATTGGACACCACCAGCAGGCTCGCTTGACCCGGCTGATAAACGAAGCCGTTGGCGGAATCGAACGGCACCGCGCCTCTGTTCAACGTGTTGATGCCTGCGCCGGCTTCAACAGTGATACCGCCCAGGGTATTGGTCGTACGAAGCAGCACCTCGGGTGCCGAGAGCAATGCACCTTCGCGCAACGAAATATCGGTGGCGCTGCCTTTGAAATCGATGATGTTGCCCGTCGTCCCGTAGTACACAGACGGCGTTGCACCGATGACCAGACGACCGGCGTCGAGGTTATTGAGGGTATCGGCATAAATAGCGATGCCCTCGTAGCCCACCGTTCGCGAACGCCCGGCTCCCAGGATCTCGAAACTGTTACCGCGCACACTGGCTGTACCGGCAACCCCGCCCTGCGCCGCCCCGAACAACGTTTTACCGTTGAAGTCCAGCGCGTGATCGTGTTGGCCACCGCTACTCAGATCGAAAGTCAGCGCTTTGGCATCCATCGGTGCCAGAGCACGCGGTATGCCTCGTCGCGCGGCGTCACTGCGAATGAATTGGGTGAAATCGGTTTCGTTGTATTGCGAGTAACGACGCAGCACATCGGCCGACGTCAGGATGATCTGGCTGGCGAGACTGTTACGCAGCCCGGTATTGGCGATCGACAAGTAAGCAGAGCTGCTCCAGGAACCATTGTTCATTTTCAGCGCACTCACCGATGAACCCGGCGTGGCCTGACCGTCTACCTCAACGCGAAAGGCGCCCGGCAACAGGCTGAATGTCGATGGCAACAGCGTATAAGTTCCGGCTGCAAGCCCGGGCACGCCAGCGCCGATGGTCACCTGCTGGCCGATACGCGGGTCGACTGCGCCGGCCTCCGCGAGCATCGGGGCGTACGTGCCTTGATTGCCTGGAACGATCGCATACACGGGATTGGTGCCAAGCCCGGGCAGACTGAACGTACCGTCAGCGGCATTGCGAACCAGCGGGTTGAAACGCGCATCGGTCGATCCACCGCGCCCGGAAACGAAACCGGCGCCGCGCAAGTCCCCACCTCCGGAGAGATCGATCAACGCACCGTTCTGCACGTCGACATATTGGGAGGTGAGGGTCACACCGGTGTTTTCCGAGGCCAGCCCTTCCAGCACCACGGACTTACCGTTGTAGCGATAGTCGATACCGTCCGTGGTACCACCGTAAGGCATTACCAGCCCGGCGCCACTCACCGACGTCACACTGCCGGGCAGCAGTTGAATGTCACGGGTCTTGATCAGCAAAGAATCGCCCAGGGTGATCTGCCCCAACGGAGCCCTGATGACCCCGGCCTGCTCGATCCGCCGCGCCGCCAGCGACAGACGACCGAAGACCGAATAGGGCAATGCCGCCGGGGCCGCACCGTGGCCGCTGATTCGCAAGGTACGTGATGCTCCGCCATAGGCTGCGGTCTGATAGCCGACACGAACTTCGGCTTCGACATGGCTGGCGGGATAAATCTGTGCGGCGCTGAGGTTCAGGTCACCGGGAGTCCACAGTTCGGACTTGGTCAAATCCCCTGTGGGCGCGAGGAAGCGCAAGTCGCCAAGGCTGTCGAGCGATACCTGGTCGAATCCACGGTGACTGACGGTTGTCGCCGGGCCACTGAGTTGCGCGATTGAACCCTGCGCACCGAACGACAGGCTGTTGCCCACATCCAACAGGTTCGCTCTGGCATTGAACTGCGCTGCCGAAACTGAAGTGGTGGGCGTATTCAAGACGCGCGGGCGCATATAGCCGACGTTGGAGAAATACTTGCCTGTCCCGGACAGACGCAGATAAGGAGCAGCCAGATTGACCTGCGCAGAATCCTTCGATGCCTCGGCCAGGGACAGTGAGCTGGTGAACAGACTCAGGCTTTGGCCCATATGCAGGTCGACATCGCCATCGAACAGGATGGAGCCATTACTCAACAGGCTGAGGTTGTCGAAACCTCCCGACATCAGTTTGTCGGCGCTCAAGCGGGCCTGACCGTAGCGTATGTCGGGGTCAGTTTCACCGGCCTGTTGGCGCAGGATGATCTCTCGTTGCACGCGCACATCATTCGCACCCTGGGTGTCTCGGTAGAGGGGACTCTCAAGGGCAATGTCCAATCCTCCCCCCGCCGCACTCGCCCCGCCGGCCGCCGCTCGCAAAGTGCCATTGAGCGACAGGCCGCTGTAGGAGCTCAGCGCGATTCGCCCACCGTCCGTAGCCACCCGGGTCGGGCCCGCCCCGGCGATATCCAGCACCGCTTCGGTACCCGACGCCTCCAGGCGCGCCCCGCGCTGCACGATCACGAAAGCATCCGCGGAGGTCGCGGTCGCCTTCTTCGCGTCGATCTCGCCACCGATGACGATGCTGCCGCCCTTGCCGACCAGGCCGTACGTGCGCCCCAGATAATCGACGGCCGTTGCCGCGCGGCCGGCAACATCAAGCACCGCATGCTCACCGACCACTATCGAGCGGTTATGCAGCCGTGGATCGGCACTCTGGGGATTGCTCGCTACATCGATCATGCCGAACTGTTGCTGGCGAACATCGATCATACCGCCCCAGGCGTCGAGCTCCCCATTGAGATCGATTTGCCCGGCGCCACGCACGCTGATGCGTTGACCCGGGTCGACGCTGATGCGCGAGCCCTGCCCCAGGGTCAACGCGCCAGCGCTCGGTTCAATCAGGTTTATTTCGCTGGCACCGGCCTGCAAGGAAAGGCTGGCGCCCGCTCGCTGCGTCAGCACGCCCTTGACCGGGTTTTCCTGAAACAGTGTTGGCGTCCACAGCTCCAGTGCCGCGCTCGGATCGTTACTGCCGGACCCTGTGAGCGCCGAATTACTGAAGCGATAAACCGGCATCGACACATCGACCCGCGTATCGTTCGCCACTTGCAGGCCGTTCAAGCCGATCACGTTGTAAGCTGAAAAACCGCGGTTGAACAGCGAGGGCGCCAGCTGCAGCGTCAGCCCGTCGAGGGGACCGAGAGGCTGACCGATCACGACTTTGTTGGCCTGGATCGCCAGACTGCCGCCGCCCGTCACGCCGTAGCCACGCAGCTCGCCGTCCAGAATCATATGCGACTGGGCAGGCGCACTGCTCGCGCTGGACTCCAGAGTCACGTCCCCACCCTTCGCGCCACGGGTCTTGCCGTTGGCAAGGACGGCGGCGCCAGACGACACATCGAGAAGGCTGCCAGCAGCGATGTCGATGTCACCGCTGCTGCGGATCGACACTCGCCCGCCGTTGAGCCAGGCCAGCCGATTGACGTCGTTCGCAGTGATGCGCAGATCGCTGTACAGGCCACGGGCGTCAAGTTGCACCCCCTCGGCGATCCCGACTCCTTTCGCCTGGCCGGCCGATCCAGGAATCACAGAACTGCCGGTCAACACGTTGCCCAGGTTCAAGCTGCCGCCGCGTGCAACCAGGTCTGCATTGACCTGCACCTGAGGGCCGAACAAGGTGATGTCACCGCCGGCATCAACGGCCACGGCGGAGTCGATCTGCACCTGTTCCCTGGCGGCGACCTTCAACGCACCGAGACGGAATCCGTTAATCAGATCGCTGTCGAGGAACAACCGGCCCTGACGTTCGGCGGCCACTTCGTCAGTCAGGCCGACGTTTTCAGCGCCGAAGGGGTTCCTCCCCCCCACCCGTACTTGATCGAACAACGGGTTGAACTCATACACCAGGCCACCCGCGGTAGCCGAGTAGGCGGGGTCATAGCTGCCTGCAATCAATTGCCCCCGGCGCGCCAAAGCCGTCTGAGACTGGGCATAGCCGTCGAGTGCGGAACGCGGCGCCTGGGTTTGCCGCTCACCTTCGAACACCTCACCCAGCAACTGCCCATTGAGCAAGGCATTGCGTGTACCGACGATCAACTGCCCGGCGTCGCGGCCAACGGTATAGCCGGGCTCGAAGCGTTGCGAAGGTGCAATCAGCGGGTTAAAGAAATAGCTGATCTGGCCCCAGCGCTCACTGTGATCCTCATAACCTTTGTAGAACCCCTTGTAGAGTATGTCCCCGGGAGCACGCGACACTTCATACAAGCGCCCGTCTGCGCCACGCAGCCAGCTCTGGCGAATATCGCCACTTTGCACGTCCAGTGTGCCGCCCGACAGATTGATCAACGAGCCTTGCTCGGTGACCACGTCGTTGCCTGCAAAACTCGTTGTACCGCCCTGCGCCATCCACTCCCCGATGGTGTGCCCTTGCGTACCGAGATAACCGCCGACTTCGAGCAATCCGCCGGCGGTGTACCAGCGATCGGTGGCATAGCCGTTGGTTCCGGCCGGGACATAGACCAGTTCACGCACATCGACCCAGATGTCGTTACTGTTCAGCGCCCCGCTCTCACGGTTGACCGACGCATCGCGCTGCTCATTGCCTTGAACGTTGATCTTGATGCTGTTGTTTTCCATCGCCACTTTGACGCCAAGGGCACCCGACACATCGATCAGCGCACCTTCACGCACAAGGCTTCGCAGTCGAGCGTCGACGGCCACCTGACCGCCGGTTGCCAGGGTAATCGAACCTTTCTGGAACTCGACGCTGCCACCGCTCTGGATCTCGATACGCGACTGATCGCCACGGATCCGGTTGTTCGCATTGACGCGGGTCAAGGCCGCTTGATGCTGACTGTCCAGCGCCGTCAGATCACTGCTGTCAAGCATGATCGCCGTGGTACTGCCCTGCCCCAGCGTCACACTGCCGGAGGTATCGGTCAGTGGGTTCGAGAGGTGAATCGTGCCCCGAGTCGCCACCGAGGTGCTGGTGAGCAACACGCCGTTCTGCACGACCTCATGCCCGGTCAAGGTAATGTCGCCGGTGGCGGCCTGAATCAGCCCGTTGTTGCTGGCCTTGCCGGCCGTGGCGCCGGCCTTGAAGCCCGGGATGACTTCGTTGCCGAAGGTGGTAGACAGCGTATTGCCCTCGGTACCCGAGCCTTTGCGGATGTAGAAGCGATCACCGGCTGCCAGTACCGTCTGGCCCTTGGCGGTGCTGATACTGCCGTCGTTCTGCACCTCCTGACCCAGCAACAATGCATAGCCGCCGGTATCGGTGGACGTCGACAGTTTGTGGGTTTGAATCGAGGCGCCGCGCTCCACCAGCACCTTGCCGGCAGCATCGGTGAAGGTTGGCTGGCTGCCGGTGCTGTCGAAGTACAGGCCACGGTCGCGAAACTGGATGTCGGTCATGTTGGCCGCGGCAGCCACCAGGTTGCGCACGTTGACCTGGCTGCTGCCGCTGAAGACGATACCGTTGCGGTTGATCAGCATCACCGTGCCAGCGCCCTTGATCTGCCCCTGGATCTGGCTCGGTCGGGCGCTCGGGTCATTGACCCGGTTGAGTACCGCCCAGTTCGCCTGTTGGGCAAATTCGACCGTCGTATTGCGTCCGACGTTGAAGGTTTCCCAGTTAAGGATCGCCTTGTCCGACGTCTGCTCGATACGCACATTGGTTTTGCCATCAGCCTGGGTTTGCTGCGGGCCTTTGGCGTTCTGCCAGCCCTGCGCAAGGCTGTTATCGACCTTCAAACCGCCCTCGCCCAGACCGTCCGGCACGAACTGAACCGAACCCGACGCCGCCGCGCGTCCGGCAGCCTGCGCCGCCTGCTGGGCAGCGATTGCCGCCACGGTGTTGTTGAGGGTCTGCAATGAACGCTGCAATTGCTGGTTGGCTCGTTGCTGCTGGGCCAGCGGTGGCGTCATCCCCGGCAACCCGCCAACACTCGGCCGAGCGGCCGCGGCCTGTTGTGCGCCACCCTTGGCAGCGAACCAGCCGGAACTGAACGCTGTCGCCGCTTCGGCGCTGCCGGCCACCAGACACAGCGCCACCGCCTGTGCCAATGGCTTGAGCAGCCACAGCGCCGGATCGGCAACTTCACGCTTGAGCCTCTGGGAACGGGTACCGCGACGGGATGGGCGAGCGAGCATCACTACGAGATCCTTTTTGATTGCCACACGAATCTGCAGGCGCGCAACAACCTGCTGTTACGACATAGGCAGTTGGTGAGGGGCACGACCGAACGGATGTCACACAAACTTCATGATCGGGGTGTAACTGCGAGAAAAAATGGCAGTCCCGTCAGCAGCAAAAAAAATGGCAACCCCGAAGGGCTGCCATTCGAACCGCTGACGATGTGTGAATCCTTACAGAGGACGGCCCACAGTGTTGCAGACGCTGGCGTTGTTGATGTCCAGGTTGTTGCCGGTGGAGTTGGTGATGAAGTTGGCGGTCACAGCGGTTTTCCAGTTGCCTGGAACCGGGATGAAACCGTGAGCGGCGGTAGCCACTGCGTTGCCCGGAGTGCTGTAGTGCTGGGTCAGGAACGCCTTCACATCGGC
Organism: Pseudomonas serboccidentalis; assembly: GCF_028830055.1. NCBI lineage: Bacteria > Pseudomonadati > Pseudomonadota > Gammaproteobacteria > Pseudomonadales > Pseudomonadaceae > Pseudomonas > Pseudomonas serboccidentalis. The sequence continues at coordinate 1,999,014 of NZ_CP101655.1, read as the reverse complement.
GGCCACGGCGGCGTTCTTGTAGCACTGGCCAAAGATGAAGTTGGTGTAAGCGGCCATTGCATAACCACTGGAAGGGTTAGCGACAATCGGAGACCACTGAGCCGGGTTGGCAGCGTTGGTTGGCAGCGGTGCCGATGCCAGTGCGGTATTGACGTTGGCGCTGGTTGGCTGAACACCGTTGATGCGGGCAACAACCGCGTTGCTCGAAGCGTTGACGCCGTCCGGACCGACATAACCAATGGAGCCATCGACTGCGTTAACGGCCGGAGCAACGTCAGCGGTGTTGGTGACGCCAACCCAGTTGGACGGAAGTGCCGAACCTGCTGGCAGGCGAGCGTTGGTGAAGGTGGTGTTGACCGCGAACTTGGCCGGGCAGATCGAGTTCAGGTGGCGGCTGAGGATTTCAGTGGTGCCGCTGGAAGCGGTGCGATACACAACGCGGATCGGTGTGGTGTCGGAGGTGTTCAACAGCGCACCCCAAGTGGTCTTGGTGCCCGACAAGGCATCACACAACTGAGCGCTGGTCAGGTTGAGGGTGGTGTTGCCGGCTTTCTTGTAAGGGATCGCCACAGAAGTTGCCACCGATGGCAGCTGGATCAGCGGACCAAACGATGCGCCGTAGGTGGTGTTGTAGGTGCTGATTTCCGAAGCGCTGAGAATCGAATCACTGGCAGCGAAGTGCACAGTGCCGGTGGTGCCGAATTGCGAAGCAGTGTTGGTCAGGAAAGCACTTTTGCCGATACCGCTACCGGTCACCGCGTAGCTGAAGTTGGCAGGCAGAATGCTGTTGGCAGAACCTTTGTACAGCGCGGCAGGCAGCGAGGCGCCACCGCCGGTTACGTTGGCGGCCATGGCCTGGGCGGATGTCAGAGCGGCGACGGTCAGTGAGGCGGCGATCAGAGTGCGCTTGAACATGAAGAATCTCCTTTTCAACTGGGTTGTGAACACAGGTTTTTCAGGGTGCTTGCATGACACTGGGAAGACTCACCTGGCCCTCGCTGGCGTTGGCCGTGGTTAAGTCGCACTGAGAAATTCGCAGCTTCCAGTGACAGATAAAGGAAAAAACCTCGGGAGCTGCGCGGTGATTTTCAGGGGATTTTCTCGGGTGTTTGCGGGGGATTGCGAGGTGTCTGAATCGGGGGTTTGGCGCAATCGGGCTGCAGGCGTTGCACGGTGGTTGCAGATGACAGAAAGGAGAACCCGAGGATGGCTGGAACATGGCTCGGGTGGTGGAGAATCTTTTGCAAAAACCCTGAATGATTTATTGGCCTGACGGGCCCCTTCACGAGCGAGCGTATACCGTCCCCTGTAGGAGCTGCCGAAGGCTGCGATCTTTTGTTCTTGATTTTGAAAAGCATAAGCAAGAGCAAAAGATCGCAGCCTTCGGCAGCTCCTACAGGGGGTTATTGGACTAGCTGGTTGATCTCAATGATCGGCAACAACACCGCCATCACAATCACCAGCACCACCGCGCCCATCACCACAATCATCAGCGGTTCCAGCAACGCGGTCATGCCCATCGCCCGCCGTTCGATATCCCGCGACAGGGTCTGTGCCGCGCGTTCGAGCATCGGCGGCAGCGCACCGGTTTTCTCGCCACTGGCGATCAGGTGAATCAGCACCGGCGGGAACACGTTCTCCACCCGCAGCGCCGCCGCCAGGTTCACGCCTTCGCGGACCTTGGCCGTGGCGTCGCTGACACTCAGGCTCAGGCGGTCATTGGACAAGGTCTGCCGCGCCGCCTCCAGCGCGCGCAACAACGGCACCCCGGCGCCGCCGAGAATCGCCAGGGTCGAGGCGAACCGCGCGGTGTTCAGGCCCAAAATGAAACGCCCGATCAGCGGCAGCTTCAGCACCCGGTGATGCCAGCTCAAACGCGCCGCCGGATTGCGCAGATACAGGCGCCAACTCCAGAACGCCCCGGCGATGATCGCCGCACACAACCAGCCCCACGCGCGAATGAAATCACTGGCGGTGAGCATCGCCAGCGTCAGCCCCGGCAAGTCCTGCCGTGCCTGGGAAAACGCGCTGACTACCTGCGGCACCACGTAGCTGAGCAGAAAAATCACAATGCCGATCGACACCAGCCCGACCACACCGGGATAGATAAACGCCGTGAGGATCTTGCCGCGCAGGTTGTTGCGCTCTTCGATGTAATCGGCCAGCCGTTCCATGACCTGCGCCAGATCACCGGACTCCTCTCCGGCAGCAATCAACGCGCGGTAAATCTCCGGAAAATCCCGTGGCCGCGCCGCCAGTGATTCGGCCAGACGCATACCACTGCGCACATCCGCGCGCACCGCGCTGAGGGTGTGGGCGATGTGTTTTTTCTCGGCCTGTTCCACCGTGGCGCTCAGCGCCGCTTCCAGTGGCAGGCTGGCGCCGAGCAGGCTCGCCAGTTGCCGCGTGGCCCAGGCCAGATCGTTGTCCGACAGGCGCGCACTGAACAAGCCACCGCCGCCGTGCTGGGCGACGTTGCTTTCCTTGAGCACCGACAACGCGGTCAGGCCACGGCTGCGCAACACACTGAACGCGGCGGTCTGACTCTCCGCTTCCAGATGCCCGGACTCGATCTTGCCAGTGGCGTCGGCGGCTTCAAAACGGTAGCGATTCATCAGGCGTCCCGGGTCACGCGCAGAATTTCTTCCGGAGCGGTGGTGCCGCTGCGGATCCAGCGCTCTCCGTCCTCACGCAGGCTGAACATCCCGGCCTTTGACGCGGCGGCACGCAAGGCCTGCTCCCCTGCCCCTTGGTGAATCAAGGTGCGGATGTCGTCGTCGATGCAGAACAATTCGTGGATACCGGTGCGACCGCTGTAGCCAGTGTGATTGCACGCCGCGCAGCCGACCGGTCGCCACGTCCCCGGCGCCGCCGGATCCTCCTGTTTGCACTCTTTGCAAAGGCGCCGCACCAGTCGCTGAGCCAACACTCCGAGCATCGACGAGGCCAGCAGAAACGGTTCGACGCCCATGTCGATCAAGCGGTTGACCGCCGACACCGCGTCGTTGGTGTGCAGCGTCGCCAGCACCAGGTGCCCGGTGAGCGACGCCTGCACAGCGATTTGTGCGGTTTCCAGATCACGGATCTCGCCGATCATGATGATGTCCGGGTCCTGACGCAGGATCGCCCGCAGCGCCAGGGCAAAGGTCATGTCGATCTTGGCGTTGACCTGAATCTGGCTGATACCCGGCAGGTCGTACTCCACCGGGTCTTCCACGGTGAGGATGTTGCTGGTGCTGGCATCGAGTCGCGCCAGCGCGGCGTACAGGCTGGTGGTCTTGCCGCTGCCGGTCGGCCCGGTGACCAGCACAATGCCATGGGGCTGGCGAATCAGGTGATCGAGTTTGGCCAGCACTTGCGCGTCCATGCCCAACGTTTCCAGGTGCAGGCGCCCGGCCTGTTTGTCGAGCAGACGCATCACCACCCGCTCGCCGTGGCCGGTGGGCACGGTCGAGACACGAATGTCGATCGGCCGCCCGGCCACACGCAGCGCAATACGACCGTCCTGCGGCAAGCGTTTTTCGGCGATATCGAGCTGGGCCATGATCTTGATCCGCGACACCAGCGCGCCGTGCAGCGCCTTGCGCGGCGAAACCACGTCACGCAGGGTACCGTCGACCCGGTAGCGCACCACCGAATGGGTTTCGAACGGTTCGATGTGAATGTCGCTGGCCTCGTCGCGCGCGGCTTGGGTGAGCAAGGCGTTGATCATGCGGATCACCGGCGCGCCGTCCTGGGTGTCGAGCAGGTCGGTGATTTCCGGCATGTCCTGCATCAGGCGATCGAGGTCGACTTCGTTTTCTGCCGCACCGACCACGGCGGCGGCGCTGCCGGTGTCGGCGTAGGCCGTGGCGAGCAAGCCGTCGAGTTCGTCATCGCGTACGCGCTGCACCGATGTCGCGCCGAACTGCCGGCGCACTTCGTTGATCGACCAACCGGGCGTCGACGGGCAAACCGTCAGCACCCCGTCGCACAACAGAATGCGCTGGGCCTTCGCCCAGGCGTAGGGCAGCGCACTCATCTCATGCCCTCCCCAATCCCTGCGGTAATGCGATCCCCTGTAGGAGCTGCCGAAGGCTGCGATCTTTTGCTTTTAAAGATCAAAAGATCGCAGCCTGCGGCAGCTCCTACAGGTCCGGTGTTGTCCCTTGCCACAGTCATCATGCTGTTCAAAAGCGTGTGCTCCCTTCAATCGGCACCGCTTTGATGGTCGCTCTCGGTCCCGAGCTCGGCACCACCGCCGGAACCCCCTGCGCCGCCGTCGGCAACTGCGGCGCCTGCATGTCCGGCATCGCCCAGCTGCGTTCCGGTTGCAGGCCGCCCTGGGCGCGGCGCATGAAGTCGTAGCGGTTGAGGGTGATGCTGCGCCCCGCGTCGCTGTCGCGGATGATGTACGGGCGCAGGAACACCATCAGGTTGGTCTTGGTGATCGCCCGGCGTTCGTTACGAAACAGCGCGCCGATCCCCGGCAGCGTCCCCAGCCATGGCACCGCTTCATTGCTCTGGCTGTAACCGTCCTGCAGCAAGCCGCCGAGAACCATGATCTGGCCGTCATCAAGCAGGATGCTGGTGTCGATCGCGCGCTTGTTGGTGACGATGCCCGCCGACGTCGCGCTGGCCGAAGCGCGTTCGTCGATGCTGCTGACCTCCTGATAGATGTCGAGCTTGACCGTACCGCCCTCGGAAATCTGCGGCCGCACATTGAGCTTCAAGCCCACCTCTTCGCGGGTCACGGTCTGGAACGGGTTGTTGCTGGTGCCACCGCCGCCGGTGACGTAGCTGCCGCTGACAAACGGAATGGTCTGGCCGACAAAAATGCTCGCCGCTTCGTTGTCCAGGGTCAGCAGATTCGGCGTCGACAACACGTTGGTGCCGCCCTTGCTCTTCAGCGCCCGGGCCAACACTTTGAGGTCGAGAATCTTGCCGATACCGGGGATGTCGACGGTGCCGTTGACGTAGCCGAGGTTCAGGCCTTTGGGCAGCACGTCGATGCTGGTCTTGCCATTGGTGTTGAGCCCCGAGCCGCCCAGATTGGCGCCGCCGATCACGCCGTTGCCGCCCAGATTGCCGGTCTGCCATTGCACGCCGAATTCACTGGCATCGTCTTCGCCGACTTCGACGATCAGGCTTTCGATCACCACTTGCGCACGGCGCTGGTCGAGCAGATCGATCACCTCGCGCAGGTTGCGATACAGCGGGTCCGGCGCGGAGATCAGCAAGGTGTTGGTGGTCGCATCGGCCTGAATCGTCACCCCGCCAGCGCTGAACGCAACGTTCTGTTCACTGGCCTGATTACCGGCGCTGCTGGTCGAACTGCTACCCTGCGCGTAACTGCCGCCGGTACTGCCGGTGCTCGACGTGGTCGAGGTGTTGCCACTGGTGGGCGTGCCGCTCTGCGCACTCGAACCGCCATTGTTGTTGCTACTGCTGCCCATGGCGCTGAGCACCGAGCGCGCACTGTCGCTGGTGCCGCTGTCGCTTTCGCCGGTGAGCAAACCGCGCAACGCCTGCGCCAGTTTCGCGGCCTGGGCGTTGCGCAGGTACACCACGTGCAGGTTGCTCGGATTGCTCTGCGCGTTGTCGAGTTTGTAGATCAGGTTGCGCGCCAGTTCCGTGCGCTCGGGGCTGCCGGCGCGGATGATAATGGTGTTGGAGCGCGGGTCGCCGATCACCGCGATTTTCTGCGTCGGGTCGTTGCCCGGCGCGTCGAGCAGATCCGCGACCATCGGCGCGATGTCGGCGGCGATGCCGTTCTGGATCTGCACCACGTCGGTGTCGATCGCGCTCGGGGTGTCGATGGTCTGGATCAACTGGGCGACGCGGGTCAGGTTCTCGGCGTAATCGGTAACGACGACGGTGTTGTTGCCCGGGTAAGCATTGATCGGGTTGTTCGGCGACACGATCGGCCGCAGCACCGGAATCAGGTTCACCGCGTTCTCGTATTGCAGGCGGAACGTGCGGGTGAGCATGCCGTTGCCGGCGGGTTTGTCCGGGCTGTAGATCGGCCCGCCGAGCAGTTTCGCATCGGCCTCCGGCACCACCTGAGCGACACCGCCAACATCCACCACGCTGAAGCCCTGCATGCGCAACGCCGCCAGCAACATGTCATAGGCTTGGCGCGCCGGCACCTGACCTTCCGAGACCAGCGTCAGGCTGCCCTTGACCCGAGGGTCGACCAGAAATTGCTGGCCCGTCGAACGCGACAACGCACGCACCACCGCTTGAATATCGGCATCCACGAAGTTCAGCGTCACCGGTTGATCGCCCAGCGGATTGCTCGGCAATGGGGTGCCACGCGGGGCGCCGCCACTGCGCGCGCGCTCGGTGATGTTGTGCAACTGCCGGGGTGGAGGCGCCGCCTGGGCCTGTGCGCGTTGACGATCCAGCAGCGCGTCGCCGCTGCGCTGGGTGTTGGCCAGTGGCCGACCGAGTTCACTGTCGACCAGCAGCGGCGGCTGATTTGGCGGCGGCGTGGTGTGGCTGCACGCGCTCAATGCCATCAGCAGCATCGGCAACGCCATGCGCGCCGGTTTGGATCCTGACCCCTTCATGAAGCTTCCTTAGCGCCCAGCGCCTGATCCATGCGAACGGTGCCTGACAATGTGCCGGCAGTGACCTCGGTCGAAGCGGTGTCTGCGCGTTGCAAACGGGCCTCGACCACTTGCAGAGAAAGTTGTGCCGGCGTGCTCAACAGCCAGTCGAGCACCGCGTCGGCCGGCGCCGCGTCGAAACTCAACTGCCACGCGCCGCCCTCTCCGGCTTGCAATTGATAGTGCCCGGCGAGGCCGCTGGCCTGCAGGGTCTGCTGCAGCGACTGCTCGACGCTTTGCCCGTCCGGGCGCACGCTGACCTCGCGCAACAGCACTTCGAGGGCTTCGGTCTGCGCGCGCAACTTCGGGGTTTCGGCTTGCCAATAGGTGATTTTTTTCAGCGGCGGCTGAATCAGTGCGAGCCAGACCAACAGCGACAGCAACACCACTGCCATGCCGCCGAGCATGCGTTTTTCGCGCAGCGCCAACGCTTGCCAGCGCACTTGAAGCTGCGCGCTGAAACGCTGCCAACGCGCGCGATACACCAGCAGCGTCGCCTTATTCATCTTCTGCTCCGCTGTCGTCAGCGCTGTCGCTGGCGGGGGTGATTTCATCGCTCGGCTGCAGCAGCCAACCGTCATCATTGGCCGTCGCACTGATCCCGGCCTGGGCCAGCGTGCCTTGCCAGTCCTGGTCATTGCCGCTGCGCCGGGCGTCGGCCAGCAGCGTCAATTGCAACGTGCCGTCGACAAACGTCAGGCGCTCGACAGTGCCGGCCATGAACGGCATGCCGCTGCCGGCCTGCAACACCAGGCGACTGAACGCCTGCGTCGGGTCCTGCGCCGCGCCCTTCTGTCGCGCCGCCAGTTGCTGACGGGCCTGTTGCAACGGATTGAGGATCACCGGCAACTCGGGAAAGGCCTGCTTCACCCGCTGACTCATCTGCGCCTTGAGTTGCTGGCCCTGACTGGCCTCGCGGGCGGCATACAGGTTCAAGCCGATCACCCACACCGCCACCGCCAATGCGCAAAGCCCCAGCGCCCGGCCCCAGCCGCGATGCTCAGTGCCCTGCTGTTGCACCGCGCCCTGCAGGCCCCAACTTGGCAACGGCCCGGTCCAGCGCTGCGCCTCGGCCATCGGCAGTTCGGTGCCCGGTGGCGGTGCCGCGCCGATCCAGTGCAACGGCGTGCCGCACGTCAGCAGGCCATCGCCGATGTCCTCGTCGAACAGCGGCTGCACCTGCGCCGCCTGCACGCTTTCGCGCAGCAACAAATGACCGTCCTGCCGACACGCCACCGTGCCCGGCAGCACCGGCAAGCTGTACGCCGCCGGGTACAGACCGCGCAGGTTCAGCCCGGCCTGCTTGAGCATCTGCCCCAGTTGCAGCAACGGTTGCCGCGGCGCCCAGGCGATCTGCACCCGCCCCGCCGCATCCCGTGGACTGTGGGCGATGTGCATGTCGTTGCTGTCGCCGAGCATCAAGGCCTGCGCCGCGCATTGCACCGCCGCTGCGGTCTTGTTCGCCGGTAACGGTGGCAGCTCAATGCTCGCCAGCAGACTGTCCGACGGATGCAGAAAACCGCTCAACGGCGGCTGCTTCGGCTGTTGCGCTAACTGCTTCAGGCTGAGCGGCTGTTCACGGCTGACCTGGCCCTGACGATCCATCCACACACAATGCAAAACACTGTCCGCGTCCAGTTGCTCCAGCGGCGGCAGTCCTATGCGCAACTGACTCATACGCCCACCCGCGACCAGATCACTTGCGGCAAGCGATCCTCGCTGCGGTGCAACAACGCGTCGAGGCTGACCCGACGCTGCTCGCGCCGCGCCTCCCCGCGCAGGCGAAACCAGTCACTGGTGATGCCGACCTTGACGCTGGTCAGCTCCAGGTTCGGCATGCGCAAACGGTTAACGAAATCGCCGCGATTGATGAACCAGCGCCCGGCATCGCGCTCATTGATCAAGGCCTGCGCCCGCTCCAGCGATAGCCCCGGCACATACGCGGCCAACACTGGCGCCGTGGCGGTGTTGCCGTTGAGCCAAGTGGTGGCCGGAATCACCGTCAGGTACGGCGCCAGTTTGCCAATGACCGCATCGTTGACGCCTTCAACGCTGCGCAGATCATCGACACTGCGCAGCATCGGCAACTTTGGAGTCTGTGGTTTGCGCGACGCATTCGGCGAAGTGGCGCGGCCGCTGTCGAAGCTGTTTTTGCTGGCGGTGTTTTCGGCAATCTGCGGGTTCAACAAGTACGGATAAGAGCCGATCACCCGCTGACTGATGCGCTGACTCAAACCACCGCTGATGCCGATCAACTCGCACAGCCGCTGAAACGCCTGCACCTGCGCCTCGTCGATGCGCTCGTTGGCCACCAGATTGCGCAGGTTGAACTTGCCCTGCTCGTCTTCCAGCCGGCCCTCGAAACCTTGCGCATTCAAGCGCTGCGCCCACGGCTGATCGAGCCGGGTCAACGGATCACGCTGCCGCGCATCCCAGAGCAATTGCCGGCTGATCTCCAGCCCACCCTGTAACAACCAGCGCCCCTGAACCCGCTGCTGATCCGCCTCCAGCGCCCGGGTCGAAACGCTCTGCCGGGTCAACATCCCCGCCGCAATCACCGCGACCACAGCGGCGATCAACAGCGCACTGATAATCGCCATGCCCTGCTGGTTCGATTGGTTGTTCATCACCGGCCTTACAACTGCCAGGAACCGATGTCGGCATTCACGCCGTCGCCGTCAGGCTGACCGTCGGCACCGAGGGAAAAGATATCGATCTCGCCGTTGGCGCCAGGGTTGAGGTACTGATAAGGCCGCCCCCACGGATCATTCGGCAGGCGTTCCAGGTACGAACGCCAGTTGCTGTTCTTCGCATCCGCCGGGCGCTCCACCAACACTTTCAGACCCTGGGTCATGCTCGGATAAGTGCCGTGATCGAGGCGATACAGCTTCAGCGCCTGCATCAAACCGCCAATGTCCTGCTTCGCCGCCGTGGCCCGCGCCTGATCCGGCCGGTCGAGCACCTTGGGCACCACCATCGCGGCAAGAATCCCGAGAATCACCACCACCACCATGATCTCGATCAGGGTAAAACCCTGCTGCCCACGGGGCATCCGGCTCGGTCGTTTGGGCTGTTTGAACTGCGCGATCTCCATCTCGACATTCCCTTGGCTTGATTCGATTCGACGCGCAGTGTTGCAAGAAGATATGTCAGGGATGTTGAAAATCCTCGGGAGTTTTCGTCGTCAAGCCGTCAAGGACGCGGGTTAGCGTCGAGGGCTGTGTTTTGGCTTTGGGCCTGTTATGCCGACGCATTCCCGAGAAAGCGGATTCACCCTGATTGAAGTGCTGGTGGCGCTGGCGATCATTGCCGTGGCGATGTCGGCGGCTGTGCGTGTGGCGGGGTTGATGACGCAGAGCAGCGGGATTTTGCGGGATCGGTCGGTGGCGATGATTGCGGCGCAGAGTCGGATGGCTGAACTGCAACTGGAAGGTCGATTGCCGATGGGGATGAAGGCACAAGACTGTGATCAGGGCAGGCTGCTACTGCGCTGCGAACAAGCCATCGCAACAGCCGAAAACGGCCGATTACTAAAAGTCGGCATCCAAGTCTTCGACCGCAACCAAGACGCCCCGCCCCTGGCCCGCCTGGAAACGCTACTAAACCACCCCCTGTAGGAGCTGCCGAAGGCTGCGATCTTTTGATCTTGCTTCTAAAAGTCAAAATCAAAAGATCCTCCGATCGCGGCCCGAGCCTTCGGCAGCTCCTACAGGGAAATCTACTTACGCTCTGACGTCCCTAAACCTGTGGCGAGGGGATTCATCCCCGATGGGGCGCAAAGCGCCCCCAAAAACCAATGCCGGCGCTAACCCGGCAACTCCAGATTATCCAGCGCTTGATTAACCGCCAACTCCCCCAGCATCACCACCTGCGCAATGCCCAACACCGTATGGCGATAAGGCGTATCAAGCAGCCCGGCGAAATCACTGAGCATCACACTGGCCGAAGCCATGGATTCGCAGGCATTGGCCAGTAGGGATTCGGTGGAGGTGTAGTGCGTGACCCTATTAACCCATATGACTCCTGCTGCCGAACGCTTTTAACGACTGGCATTCAGAGATATCGCCTTCACTACAAGCCCGCTGTCAGTCACTTTCGCTCCAGTAGCCGTGCAATCGTTTCCAGCGAATGATATCTACCGGAAGCAACCGTTTTCGGTAGCCAAATGGAATGCATAGAAATTTTCTCGGACATCGTTGTATGTCTGCAGCACACTTGGCTCTGAAGAACAAAAAACCTACGCAGACTCACTTACCGATAAGGTCAGCGGCGAGGGATAAATCACCTCGGCGGCTGAAAGAGCCTTAAACTGATCAAGTTTAAGCGTTGTATCATGCCCCAAAGTATTTAGCTCTTTCTTTAGACCTTCTATCCGCAGTCGAGTATTTATAGCAGCATTGCTTCGACTTTCAGAAACCATTGCAAAATAGCTTATCGTAATACAGTAGTTCAGAATGGCGATCAACTCGTAATAGTTACCTGCAAGTCGGACATGTCGTTCTTGCTCGCCTCCTGGCAGTATCGCCGTAAATGGAGTCTTTTTAATCTGCGGAGCTACTACATAATCCAAAATATTCAATTTTACACAAAGTTCATTTAGCAATTTAGATACCTCAAAGTAGATCCCACTTTGATTTGATTCAGGAGACTTAGAGACACGACCTTTCAATGCGTTGAAATCCGGCATCAATAGAGATAATTTATCAATTATTAAATTCACCTGCCTCACGACATACTTCAACACCTGCTCATCTGCCTCAAGGGCACCTGTTTCGTGGGTCGAATTGCAAAAAACTACTGAATGGAACGCTTGGTTTATTTGTATCTGCAGCGACACCTTATGTGCTAATTTAATCGTCCCAAGCGACGCTATGTATTCAACTATACCCTTTCGCTGTGCGTGGAACGCGTCCAGCCGATTTTTCATGTCTGTTGCCTCTATCTGCGCCGCTGCTTGCTGAGTACTGTGCAATCTGCTGATAAAAACGCCGACGGGAATCGTCAACGACAGCAACGCGAGGGGAAACTTGCTGATATCGATAAATGTATCGAATCCTGCCGGTGTAAAGGATAGCGTATAGGGAGCCCAACATACGTAACCTGCTGCTAGGAAATACACGAAGATCGTGGTTAACCAAAAGCGTAATGGCCATTGAGATGCGAGTCCTCGGCGCGGATCGAGGTGGTAAGAAAAGTTATAAAAGGTGGCACGCTTGTCAGCTGAAATTCCACTTGCGCAAGCACATAAAAAAATAATGCAGACGATAGGAGAAATCGCCAGAATCATATAAATGAGATGTAGTGCATCCTTTGCTTCTTGAGTCATTTTTATTTCCTTAGTTGAGTCAAAATTTTTGCCATAGCTGCATCAGTACAGCATCATAAAAAATCATCATTTTAGGAGTTACCCTCTTACCGGGCGAAACAACAGTTATTTCGCAATCCGATTTCAAGGACATACTGTTGACCGCAAAAAACAGTAGCGAATTTATTGTCATAAAACAGATCCCCCCTGAGCTGAAAAATCTTTTTCCGGAACATCTCGACTTCAGCACGAATATCCAGATCTGTATCAACTCCCAACCGGCACTAGCAGTAATCGATGATCTACCACCGCTGCTCTGCCGTCAGGCATTCCACCTTCCTGATTTCACGACCAATCTAAGGAAAATTTATTTTTCCCAGTATATGGCCTATACACCCTACCCCATTATCTCAAGCCAAAGTACCGTGAGATGGTGGGATGAACCCACTTAAGCTTGAGCCCCATCGGTAAAAAATAAATCGAGGCCACGTTTCTGCGCCCTTGTTATTCTCACATCTGGGAAGCGAAGTTGGACCAAGTTCTCGACGTTTTGCATCTCTTTGGCAGGAGTATTGACACCAAAGATAATTTCGCTCAAATCCTCTGCCGCAAAAGACACAGTGTCTAGATTACATTCAGGCTTTTGGGTTACTTCAGGACTATCTACACTCAGGATCACGCGATACTCCTGCTCGTACGCCCATTCGTCTCGTTTGATGAGCAAATACCTAAACAGTAGCTCTAAGTTCTTGGTCGACATCTGCGCGGCTAACTTATCGACCTCAGACTCAGGCCTGCCTTGACTAATAGATCGAGCGAGATCGGTGGTTGCAGCCGTCAAGAACATAGACATCAACTTCTCACCACCGCCATACTTAACTTTTAGTGCACTTTTAAATGCGGGCGCTTTCGACTTAAATTTTAGTACTGCACCTTTATGGTAATTTGCGTAGTGAGACCACATCAAAATATTATCTGGCTTAGTAGTGAGCGATAACACCCTGAATCTCGAGAGCAAAACATCCCACTCACGCGCCATCTCACTAGTCAGCCGAATAACTTCTTCTGTCATTTCGTTCAATCGGGGACGAAGCCGATTCATCTCTTGATTGAATTGTGAGTTATTTGAAAGACCCAAGCTTTTGCCGAACTCCAGCTTGAGCATTTTCAAAACATTAATCTTATTAAGATCAAGCAACGGAAAATTGCAGTCAAATGGGTCGTTGAACCCCGTCGGATCGGCAACCTTTATACTTGAGCTTTCCAAAATAGGGGATATCGATTCAATCGGTGAATATTTATAGAAGAACTCTGGTAATGTTGATCTAAGATCACTCGTCCTTGTTTTAACGCGCCCCATTTCCGACCTCAAACTCCAGAAGATTTATTGATTACACTTAAGTAACCGCCTAAATAATGGCTCCTAGCCACTACAAAACCATACTCGATAGCCGCTCGTTTGTCATGATCAAAAAAGTCATGGTCGTGAAGCTCGCCGTGAATCAAGCGCTGTGTCACGTTGAAGTGAAGGCATGATCGACTGACCGCTGCTGCTCAATAGACGAAAAGAAAATGGCCGAGGTTGTCAGATGAGCTGACGCCCTTTCGGAGTCCCCAACCTCTAGGCACTGTACGAAGAGTAATGTCGCAAACACCGCATAGCGCGAGCTAAGAGTTGCCAGAGCGATGGCATACACCTGCGCTGCGCTCGACCTATGTGACCGTGCGTCAGGCTGCAACACGCCTGCTTCGCTATGATCAACTACCCGAGCTGTTCGAGGCGCTTGATATCCTTCAGAGAATGTATTTGCGGTGGTGATTGCGCAACTGGAAAAAGTACCATGGCACTTATGGTGCACCGGATTGATGCCCAAACTCGATCAAGACTGGCATGAGCTTACATCGAAGCGGCGCAGCACCATTTTTCGCCTAGTCTCGAGATGGCAACAACTCGGCTACTTCTTGAAACGCCTCGACACGGGGCACGCAGGCCAAACCTATTGGCTCGGCCAAATCGAAGCGTGTGACAGGCAGTATCTCGTTGTCGATCCGATAACCCCCAAGACCGATCGCGCAGCATGGCAGGAAAAGCTTCGCGAATTAACGGCAAACGGGCGGATCCGCTCGGATACTCGATTGTCATGACTAGTTTTTATCGAGCTACAAATCGGCTGGAGGAACCGTCAAATGAAGGCTTCTACCCTCGTACTTGCCGCACTTTATTGCACGGGTATCAGCGCCGCGTTTGCCGATGACTCACAGGCGCCAAACGACAAACACGGGCCAGCAGGCATCGTCGTCGGTGAGCGTCTGGCTGCGGCCAGGTCCAAGCTAGTCAAACAAGGCTGGAAGCCGACGCGGATGCATACCAACGACGGCTATGAATACAGTGGTGTGGAGAAGGAGCTGGCTGCACGCAAGTTCTTCGAACTGGATACCTGCTCGTTTGATAGCTCGCGTTGCATCTTGTACTACTCGAAGAAAGCAGCTTGCCTGCGCGTCGATACCATTGGCGAACAGTTCAATGAGATGAAGGTGACGCGATGGACAAGTGAATGTCCTGAGGCGCCTTAATAACCACGTAAAACTAAACCGACCTGTTCCCACAGGTTTCAGCGACCAACACGATGTCCGTGACCAACCCAAAACCCTGTGGGAGCAAGCCTGCTGGCGATAGCGGAATATCAGGCAACAGAAACAGCGCATGTGCCATGGCCACAACTGTCAACCTTGCTGCGCATCACCCCTGCAACTCCAGATTATCCAGCGCACGATTCACCGCCAACTCTCCGAGCATGATCAACTGCGCAATCCCCAACAACGCCCGGCGCTGCGACGCCGGCAAAAGACTGGCGACGTTCTGGGCAATGGTTTTGGCTGAAGCGAGTGTCTCGCTGGCATCGGCCAACAGTTCTTCGTTTTTGTTGTCCGCAGTCACGGCATACATTCCGCGTTTTTTACGTGGCGGCGGCGTGGAACCGGGCGGACAGAGGTAATGGTCCAGGGCGCGGTCGGCGGCTTCGTGGAGTTTTTTTGAGTCGATGGATTCGTAGGGAGAAACCGATTCGGTTTCGGGTGGGTTGGGTGTTGGTTTGATCATGAGTGAATCTCCAAATCATAGAAAAGGAGCCATCATCTTTCGCTACCAAACGAAGGGGTGGTGGCCATACGAAGGTTGGTAGACCGGTGACTTGGAAAACCGGCGCGCCCGAAGACGCCCTGCGCATGGCCACCATAAATACACAGCCCCAAAAGGGCCTGTATCGGGTGACGCTATGCGCCAAGTCTAAGCCGGGCTACCAAACCCGATCGCTGATTCGTCAGCGACCGGACCACAATAGAATCCGACCCAAAAGCGCACAAGCCGGCGGATTCTGGCGTAGCTGTAGGCAAAGGCGCAAGGATGTGTAGCCTGGGAGAGTGTTTGGAGATGTCTTTTTAAACGCTGATGTTTACCGAGACCTTACTGCGGAAATCTACCCTAAATAGGTCCATTCCCTTATTGGGCCAGCTGACTTGCGTGTGTTGAGCTACATTTCACACCCGATGGCTGCTGTCGGCCAACAGCAGTCAGTCAAATACGTCTAGGAAAGTCAGGGGTGTAACCTAAATGCTTCGGGGGCTCGACCCTCTTTAAACATCAAAACTGCACAATTCGATTTCGGCACGTACGCTGAATTTTTAGGGTAAGGGCGATCCCCACATGAGGTGTCGCCCCTCGAACAACCGATTGAAAAGCTAGCGACATGGGCGAGGGATGCACTGCCTTGTTTTCTCAATATACGAGACGCCATCACCGTTTTCGTGGGTTAATTGCCACATCTCTTTTATTAGCTCTGGGGTGATACGGACTTGCTCATCGTTACCCCCAAGGGAAGTGAGAGTTTTCTTGATTCCTACCCCAAAACGGTTTATTAGCTCCTCCCGCGTCGTATATTTCTCAATTCGCTCATAGAATGGCGCAAGAATTTCATTCACTGCTCGATCTGACCAGAATAAAGCTTCTGTTCTACTTGGGTCGATGGTTAGTGTTTTGCAGTGACCTTCGGAAGTTAGAACATTTATTGTGATTCCAATGACTGTTTCTCTAACTACAGCCTTCCCTTTTGCCTTTGCCATGATTGTTCCTCCGAGCGTGAGTGAAAGCACAGACTAAAAGTAGACCAAATACGTGGCGCGGCTCATACATTTGGAAAAAACATGACAGGTGTCGCATCTGCTTTATTAATAATAGACTGATTTTGTTAGATTTAATGCCATTAGGAGGTCGCTGTTTGGCATCGCATCGGCTCATCGATAACAGTTTTTTAGAGTGAGCGCGCACCGCAACGTGATGAAGGCAATATGAACTCTGCTGTATGGCTATATTGAGTTTCGTTTATATAGCGTTTGGCTGTAACGTACCAATTGAGAGTATTTTGCCCAATAGGCAATCCGACGAGTGACCGTCAAAAATATGCATTTTCATTTCTCCGTCTACCATTCTTCCAGAGGCAAGCCTTGTGCTCGGAGAAAATGTCGGGCCCTAGCTTTCTCTCTGCTGGATCTATGAGGGCTATCAAGTCTAGAGGTGTGTATGAAAGACGTTAAAGAATTTCCAGGGCAATCTCTTTTTGAGTTTTCTCAACAGTTGCTCTTGGCAGGAACACAAGAAGCCTACAAACTGGATGGATATGGAGGATCAGTTATCTGGGACTTAGATTCGTATAGGACAGAGGCAGGTGAAAGAATTAAGCACTTTAGTTCGGAAATAGTTGTCCCGCCCGCACCTACTCAACAAGGCGCTCAGAAAGCTATATTTTTGTTTAATGGATTGCAGACTAGCCTTAAAAAAACAACTGATAAAGCTATATTACAGCCCGTGCTTGCCTGGAGAAATGGCGGTTGGTCGGTATCCAGCTGGTATGTAAATGGGGTTCGGGATAAGCCGAGAGAAGTAAGGGTGATTTGCAACACGAAGCCAATCCCAGTTAAGAGTGGGGATAGGCTGGCAGGTGTAATGACCTCGGAGGTCGATACGTACGGATTTTATTATTCCTGTGAATTTGAAAATTTGCCAGGTAGCGGGCTTGAGGTGGTGTCACCTTTTGATCTGACGCTTTCATTGTTAGCGTTGGAAGCATACGGGGTAACGTCCTGTGAGTCACTCCCCTCAAAAGATTTGCGCTTTTCCAATATAAAGCTAACCACTACCTCCTCACTGAAACCTTCGTGGGAAGCAAAAAACCATGAAAGCGAGTGTAAAATTTCTGCAAAAATTTCTGTCGAAAATGATGGCGCCGATGTGACTTTCTCCAAGGGGTAATAGTTTTGTTTAGTACACTGCACTCCGGCACTAAGGGGTTCTGGCTCGTTATGAATCTGGGTCAGACTAGCATTCTGGATCGACTAAGTCATGGTGTGGAGCGTGAGGCAGCTAAACCCTTCGCCCAAACTAAAGTTAAGAAAAGGGGATTGGTTTATTTTAAGAGAAATAAATCAGTCCCGTTTTTCCACTTTTTGTTCTTTTTCCCTTGCGACTCCCATATCGTATTTTGAATTTCGCAAAGTGCATAAAAAATGCGTTAACTGACTGTCCGCTTTTGGCCGATAGCGGACACTCTCGACTACCCGCATCAGGTCAGGAACGACAATAAGCACTCGCTTGCGTCTCGGCTCCCTGCTTTTGGAGGCCTCTGAACCGGCATTCAACTGAAAGGCAAAAATAACGACTTCATCCTTACAGATCAGGGCCTTATAAAGCTCGGCAACACCACCCCCTCCCCCAACCTCTCCACCCCCAACCGCACCCTCTCCTCCCCCTGCTCAATCACCACCCCATCCCCCTCCACCGCCACCAACTTCACCCCAGGCCCCACCCTTTCCCCCTGCAAAAAACTCCTCGGCGGCCCGTCGTTCAAACTCAAAATCGCCACCGCCCCGCGACTCCCCGCCATCACCCCGCTCACCTTGATGTCCACTGGCGCCGTTTGATTGGAAAACCACTGCAACGCCGGACTATCACTGCGCGCCGCGAGCATTTGTGGGGGCGCTGGTGGGGTGTGGGATTCGGCGGAGGTCAGGAGCAGCGACGACCAAGTCGCCACGCCCACCAGGGCGGCGAGCAGCGCGAGGGCCTGGACCGTTTGCGGGGGGGATATGCGTGCGGTGAGCATCATGGGCTGAATCTCCTTTTAGTCCCTGCTGACAGGCTACGCGGCAATTCTCACGGTTTTATTTCACACGTCTTACATGTTGGCCGTGCAGGATGTTTTTTTGGGACAGGGCAGGACGCAAAGGAGCGCGCAACCGATGAACGGGGTCAAGCAACAGGGCTTTACGCTGATCGAGTTGATGGTGGTGTTGGTGATCATCGGGATCGCCAGTGCGGCGATCAGCCTGAGTATCAAGCCGGATCCGCTGCAATTGCTGCGCAAGGACGCCGAGCGGGTGGCGCAGTTGCTGCAGGTAGCGCAGGCGGAGGCCCGCGCCGATGGTCGGCCGATTGTGTGGCTGAGCGATGGCAAGGGGTTTCGGTTCAGTCGGCGCAGTGACAGCGGTCGGGGTTTCGAGCATTTCAAGGATGATCCGCAGTTGCGGCCGCGCACCTGGCAGAGTCCGAAGCTGGAGGTGCGGGTGGAGCCGAAGCAGAAAGTCGTGCTCAACGCCGAGTGGATCAACCCGCCGCTGCAATTGACCCTGTCTGACGGGCTCAATCGCCTTAGTGTGCTGCGCGATGCCAGTGGAAGGATCAGTGTGCAATGAACGATCAACGGGGCTTTACCCTGATCGAGGTGATGGTCGCGATTCTGCTGATGGCGGTGGTCAGTTTGATTGCCTGGCGCGGGTTGGACAGTGTGACGCGGGCGGACAGTCATTTGCAGGCGAGCAGTGAACAGAGCGACAGTTTGTTGCGGGCGCTGAATCAGTTGCAGCGTGATGTGGATATGCGCGCGGGGATTGAATTGACTGAGCCGAAGAAGGTTGGCGTGGATGATGAACCGCCGAGTGCGCCGCCTGCGTTGACCGTGCGGAGCAGTGACAGCAAGGGGTTTCGGCTGGATATCATTCGCAGTGCGGCGGATCAGCCTGGGGCGTTGCAGCGGGTGCGTTGGTGGGTCAAGGGAGACACGTTGTATCGCGCGGTGGCGGCGGCGAGCAGTCGGTATCCGTTGCCGGCGCCGGGGGCTGGGGTGGCGGTGTTGAAGGATGTAAGTGATGTGCAGGTGCGGGTTTGGGAGGTGGATAAGGGGTGGCGGCAGTTGAGTGGTAATCGGCGGGAGGATCCGTTGGGGTTGGAGGTTCGGTTGAGCCGGGAGACGGCGCAGGGGGTGGAGCGGTATCGGCAGGTGATGGGGCCGTTGGACTGACATATATCCCTGCACATTGGATATCCCTGTAGGAGCTGCCGAAGGCTGCGATCTTTTGACTTTGTTTTTAAGATCAAAAGATCGTCCGATCGCGGCCCGAGCCTTCGGCAGCTCCTACATTGGGATTGGTGGCAGTCAGTTGGGGATTGGTTGACTGTGAAGCCGTCATCGCGAGCAGGCTCACTCCTACAATTGGATCGTATGCAGTGTGGGAGAGATTGGTCAGCTGTCGGGTCGTCATCGCTGGCACGCCAGCTCCCACAGGGGTTGGTGGTGTTGGGGTTAGCTGAGGACGACCACGCCACCCGGCAATTCGGTGCATTTGACGCCGTAAGCATCGCGAATCAGCAGTGCAACGCCGGCGAGTTGATCGAGGCTGAAGCGTGCCTGGACGCGGCGCTGGCCGACTTCGCGGTTGAGCAGTAGCAACATGCCTGGGCGATAGCGGTTGATCTCATCGATCATCTGACTCAGGGTCGCACCATTGAACACCAGCACCTGCTGGCGCCAGTTCATCACCGCTGCGGTGTCGACGCTTTGCACCGCGCCAACCTGCTGCGCGTCGTAGGTCAGTTGCTCCCCCGGTTGTAAACGCAGACTGCGGCCATCAACGTTGACGTCCACCGAACCATCAAGGCAGGTCACGCACACCTGCTGATCGGTATTGCGCAAATTGAACCGCGCCTGACTCGCCCGCAACCACCCGCCCCCGGCCTGCATCGCCAGTGGCAACCGCGCGGTCTGCACTTCGACTTCGCCGCTGACCAGCTCAAAGCCCTGCACACCGTCATCGCCGGCGCGCTGGTTGATGCGGGTTTGCGTGTTGAGCTCCAGGCTTACGCCATCGGCTGGCTCGAATCGCCGCTGCTGGCCGACCTCGGTAATGTAATCGGCGCCGAGCCCTTCGAAGCCACCGGGAATCGTCCCGCGCACCAGCAGGAACGCCGCCGATGCGGCAATCGCGCCGCCGAGAAAGGCGCGGCGACCGAAGCGCCGGGGTGCCTGCAATTGCTCCGCCGCCGGTTGCAGTTGATGCCACAAGCGCTTGGCGTCTTCGAACGCGCGGGCGTGCTCCGGGCTCTGTGCGCACCATTGGCGCAGTGCGCGGGCGTCGGCGACGGTGGCGCGGCCCGAGGTCAGCAAGATCAACCAGTCGCGGGCCTCGCCGTGCAGACGTTCGGCGGCTGAAGGCTCGGCAGGTGTCAGACGAAAGATGTTCAAACGCGCAGATTCTCAACGGATTAATCGGGACTTTTTACCCAGCTTCACTCTCTAGACGGTTTTCCGGCCCCGCGACCGAACCGCTGAAACACTTTTCTTTCCAGTTTCGCTGCACAGTGGCCCAACGCGGCTTTGATTTCCTTCTCGACCATGCGTGTGGAGATGCCGAAGCGCTGGGAGATTTCCAGGTGCGGCGCCTCCTCCAGGCGCGCCGCGATGAAGATCCGTCGGCGGCGTGCCGGCAGCTCGTACAATGCGCTGAGCAGCGACTGGATTTCCTTTTGCCCGCCCACGACTCGCGCCGGGTCCAGGGCTTCGTCGCCGATTTGCAGCAGCTCTTCGACTTCGCTGCCGGTAAGCAGGCGCGCATCGGCCTGACGCCGGTCGGCGGCAATGTTCAGCGCCATGCGATACAGGTAGGCATTGGGCCGCAGCAGGTTGGGCGGCGTTTCCATGCGGTCGACCCGCAGGTAGGTTTCGTGCAGCACGTCGTTCGCCAGGTCTTCCGAGCCGAGACGGCGTCGCAAGCGCACCCGAAAGTCCTCGTAGGACGTCAGGAACAGCTGGACCATCGAACCTTGTCCGGTGTCTTTCATCCCCCGGAAACTCCTTCCCATTTGGTGCATTCCATGCGTTTCCCTGACGACTCCGGTAACAACAGCAACGTGACCGGCTGACGTAACGCGCTGGGCGTCGGCCGGTCGATCCTGAGATTGCGAAAGCTCTCCACCAGCGCGGTATCGCGCCGTACATCGCCGGTGGTGGTGACCAACCGGTTGTGCTGCACCACGCCGTCACGCCCGACCCAGACCTGCAACACCGCGCGATAACTGCCCGGACGGGTCAGTGGCGAACGGCACAGGTTGCGCTCGATCGCCGCTTGCACGGCGGTGGCGTAGCTGCGACTCACGGCGGCGCTGGCCGGCGTGGTTTTTTCCAGGGGCGATGGCACGTCCTCGACCTGCGCCACCTGCAAGGTGAACGCATCGTCGCGGGCGTAACGCGCCATCAGCCCGCTGCCGCCGAGCAACCGGCGCAGCGCATCGGCAGCGGTGTATTCACCGTCGACCGCCAATGAGCGCCGACCGCGACTCAACTGGCTGTCGACCAGCACCGCCACCCCTGTGGCGTGGCTGTACTGATCCAGCGCCCGGGCCAGCTCCTGCGCCGGAATGTGCAGCGTCATGCGCAGGTCCGTCGGCACCGATTCGGCTGTCGCCGCGCCGCTAAACCAGCCCAGCGGCCAGCCAAACAGCAACCCCAGACACATCCGGCGCACAAGCCTCGTTGAACGCTGAAAACTGTCCCTGGAACTGCCTCGCTGCACGGCTGACGAATCCTTGGAAATCGTCATCCTGATGGCTGTTTATGAATCTGGTGTGACGGGCGGTGCAAAAAAACCATCACGGGATTTGCGCGGGGCTTGCACTAGACTCAAGCCATAGCGCGGCCCTTCCGGGCCGGCCAGGAGGCGAGCATGAAAACACGGTGGCGATTCACCCTTGGCGGGCTGTTGCTGGCGGCGCTGTCGAGCGCTTATGCCGAGCAACCATTGGGCTGCGTGGAAGTGACAGTCGGCGGCTACAAGGCGCCGAATTACGACTGCCTGAGCCAGCAGATGGGCAACAACCCCGAAGGCGCGGCAGCTGCACAGAAGAATCAGCAAGCGCTGAACGTGCCGGTGAACAAGCGGCCACCGAATCAGGTTGGGCTTGCGACGCCGGCGGGGACCAGTACACGGATGGGTAATACCTTCGGCACGTCGGTGAAACCGCAGCGCCCTGCCAACTGAGGACCCTGTAGGAGCTGCGGCACGCTGCGATCTTTTGACTTTGATTTTTAAAGCAAGATCAAAAGATCGCAGCGCGCCGCAGCTCCTACAGGTTTTGTGTTGTTCAGTCGCGCAACCCGACGGGGGCAAGCCTCCTCGCCACAATAGATGTTCTCAACCCGGGCGCAATCAGTCGCTTGGGGTCTGGCGGAAGCTCACCGCCAAGCGATTCCAACAGTTGATGGTGCTTACGGCCATGGTCAGGTCGACCAGTTCGACCTCGCTGAATTGCGCCCGGGCCTGTTGATAGACATCGTCCGGCACATGGCTGTCGGCCAACAATGTCACCGCCTCGGCCCAGTCCAGCGCGGCCCGCTCGCGGGGATTGAAAAAGCCGCTGTCGCGCCACACCGCTATCGCATACAAACGCCGATCACTCTCCCCGGCCCGCCGCGCGTCCACCGAATGCATGTCAGTGCAGAACGCGCAGCCGTTGAGCTGTGAGGCGCGGATCTTGATCAGCTGCAACAGCGGCGCTTCGATGCTCAGGTTGCTGGTCAGCGCTTCCATGGCGATCATGGCTTTCATCGCCTTGGGCGATGCGCTGTAGTAGTCCAGACGCGGGGACATGGGCAGGTCTCGGAATGCGGGATAGTGGCTTTACGGTAAGCGCAGACCTGTCGGCGTTACAGCCCCAATTCCATGGAATATCGATACACCATTGCATCCCCGTCAAACACAAACCCCCTGTA
Organism: Pseudomonas serboccidentalis; assembly: GCF_028830055.1. Classification (NCBI taxonomy): domain Bacteria; kingdom Pseudomonadati; phylum Pseudomonadota; class Gammaproteobacteria; order Pseudomonadales; family Pseudomonadaceae; genus Pseudomonas; species Pseudomonas serboccidentalis. The sequence continues at coordinate 1,976,026 of NZ_CP101655.1, read as the reverse complement.
GGAGCTGCCGAAGGCTGCGATCTTTTGACTTTGGTTTTTTATAAACAAAAGCAAGATCAAAAGATCGCAGCCTTCGGCAGCTCCTACAGAGATGGGGACCAATTCCGGGTATTTGTGCTGCACAACTACTGCCACCTCAGCAAACAGCGTTAATCTGGCCGACACTTCAATCGCCCCCCGGAGCCGCGTCGGTATGGAACTGCATGTCGTGATCAATGGCCGCAAGGACCTGGCCGGTCAGTTGTACCAACAGCTGCGCGGTGCCATCGAATCCGGGCGGCTGGCGGCGGGCACGCAGTTGCCGCCCAGTCGTCTGCTGGCCGAGCAACTGGGGATCTCGCGCAAGACCATTTCCGACACCTACGCGCAGCTGACGTATGAAAATTTCCTCACCGGGGTGATCGGCAAAGGCACTTACGTCAATGCGCGCCCGGCGCAGATTCAGCGCAAGCAAAGCCACACTGAACTGGCCAGCGCCGAGGTCATCGAGCGCTGGCGCACCCTGCCGATGTTCCTGCAGCACCCGACGCTGCAAGGCTCGCTGCGCTACGACTTCATCGGCGGCGCCACCAGCAAGGGCCAGTTTCCCCATGACGACTGGCGCCGCTGCGTCGCGCACGCCATGCGCCAGATGGCTGCGTCCAAGGGTTTCTACAGCGTACCCGAAGGCCTGCCGGCGCTGCGCCACGCGATTGCCGGGCACATCGCGTTCTCGCGCGGGATCAACTGCCAGGACGAAGACATCGTGGTGTGCAACGGTGCACAACAGGCGCTGGACCTGATCTCCCGCGTGCTGATCAGCCCCGGCAGCCGGGTGGCAATGGAAGACCCGGGCTACCCGCCAGCGCGTCTGCTGTTCGGCTCCCACGGTGCGCAAGTGGTCGGTGTGCCGGTGGACGCCGAAGGCATTGTGGTCGAGCAGATTCCCGAGGGCACGCGGCTGATTTACGTCACCCCGTCGCACCAGTTCCCGCTGGGCATGTCGATGAGCCAGGCGCGCCGCGAAGCCTTGCTGGCCCGGGCCTATGAGCTGGGGGCGATCATCATCGAGGACGACTATGACAGCGAATTCCGCTACGAAGGTCGCCCCACCGACTCACTGCACAACCTCGATCAGCGCGGCATCGTCGCCTACATCGGCACGTTCTCCAAAACCCTGCTGCCAGAGCTGCGCCTGGGCTACGCGATCCTGCCGCCGGCGATCCTCGAAGCGGTGATTCGTGCCAAAAAACTCACCGACCAGCATGCCTCGACCCTGCCGCAATGGGCGCTGGCCAAGTTCATTGCCGAGGGTTGTCTGCTCAAGCATATCCGCCGTTGCCACGCGATTTACGCCCAGCGCCGCGAACGGATTCTGGCGCGCATGGCCACCGATCTGTCGCCCTGGCTCGACGCGGTGCCGGCCAGCGCGGGCTTCCATATGGCGGTGCTCTGCAAGGTGCCGATCGATCTGCCGCTGGTGATCGAACTGGCGAAAAAGGTCGAGGTCGGCCTGTACTCCATCGACATTTTCTATGACCAGCAACCGGTGAAGAGCGGCCTGTACTTCGGCTTTGGTGCCATCGAGACGCTGGACATCGACATCGCCCTGGATCGCCTGCGCGACATACTGCAACAAGTTGCGTGAATGATTGGTCTGGGCGATTAACCGCCGATTGGTTATTGGTGTTCACCGGGCGCAGGCCTATTCTGCACTGGCGTTATCCCTCAATGAGCAGGATTCGTCCGGCCTGATTCAGGAGTGTGAGCAATGTCCAACGAAGTGATCAACACCGTAGAGGTGCGAGCCGCCGCCGGCCGTTCGGAAGAACTCGGCCGGCAGTTGCAGAAGATCGTCGACACCCTGCGCGAAACACCGGGCTGCGACTCCTATATGGTCGACCGCTGCCCCGAGGACAACCATCGCTGGACGGTCAGTGCCCACTGGCAGTCGGAAGCGGCAATGCAGGCGCACTTCAACCGGCCCGAGGCGCAGGGGTTTATTGACCTGATCGATAGCCGACTGGCCAATAGTGTGGATTTCAACAGCTTCCCAATCGTTTAGAAGCAAGATCAAAAGATCGCAGCCTTCGGCAGCTCCTACAGGAAACGCATTCCACTGTAGGAGCTGCCGAAGGCTGCGATCTTTTGCTTTTGGTCAAGGCCAATTGGTCACCCGATCTTCCCGAATATTGGCCGTTTGCTCGCTCCACCCCGCAGACTACTGTGGTCACCACCCCCTCCTCCAACAGGTGATCCGCCATGAAAGCCCTGCCCCTCGTCGCCGCTGTTCTCGCTTTGTCTGTGTCTGCCGCTGCCCTGGCCCATGACCCGTCCGAGAAAGTCACGGTGCTGCAAGACCAGATGCTGAAAAACGCCCCCGACAAAAAGGCCATGATGATCGAGGTCGACTACCAGCCCGGACAGTCCTCCATCGCCCACAAACACGACGGCACCGCCATGGCCTACGTGCTGGAAGGCGAAGTGATTTCCCAGGTCAAGGGCGAACAGCCGATCACCTACAAGAAAGGCCAGTTCTGGTACGAACCGGCCGGCTCCGAGCATCTGGTGTCGAAAAACGCCAGCACAACCCAACCGGCGAAGTTACTGGTGTTCATGGTGCTGGCGCCAGACGAGCAAGTGCTGATCCCTCTGAAAAACTGATGGTTGTTTGAACAGCCATAAATAAAAAGACGGAGCACATAAGTTGTATTGACAGTAAGGCCCTCATCGCGAGCAGGCTCACTCCTACAGGGGGAACGCACTCCAATTGCAGGAGCGGGCTTGCTCGCGAAGGGGGCGGAACAAACACCACAAAAACCTCAGACATAAAAAAACCCCGGTATCTCACGACACCGGGGCTTTTTCATTCAACCACTACTCAGGCCGGCTCAAGCTCGGCATTCGCAGCAGCCGCAGGCACTACCGATTGACCGCTCAACGCGAGGTCAAGCAGTTCGCGGTTGGCCACTGCATACATGGCGTAGTCAGTGCCGCTCGCCGCACGGATTTCCACCAGCATGGCGCGCCAGCGCGAGATCATGCCTTCGTTCTGCGCCATCCACAGCGCCAGACGTGCTTCCACGTCCAGGGTGCCGTCGCCCTGTTGCAGGACCGAGATGGTGATCGCACGTTGCTGCCAGTCGATGTCATCACGGAACGCTTCACGGGCCAGGGCCTGCCAGTTGTTTTCAACCGGCAGCGCGCTGATCTGTTGCAGGTACCAGGTGATGTCCAGCGCACTGCCCACGGCGAAGTAAGCCTTGGCCACTTCGGCCGGGTCCTGGCCAGTGACGTCGGACGCTTCGATGATCGGCAGCAGGGTGTACAGGTGCGAGGTACCCGCCACCATACGCGCCAGCAACTCCGGAACACCGGCCGCGACGTAAGCCTGATAACGCGCCTGCCAGTTTTCACGGATTTCGCCGCTCAGCAGTTCGTCCAGCTTCAGGCCCAACTCCTTCAGGTGCGGACCGAAGTGCGCCACGTCACGGGCAGCGTTCTGCTCGTTGCGGCGGGCACGCAGGAACCAGCGGGTAGCACGGCGGCCCAGACGCATCAGCTCGTCCATCAGCTCCAGTTGCACGTCAGCGGAGACCTGGTAGTCCAGCGCTTCAATCTGACGGAACCAGTGCGGGAGGTGGAAGATGTCACGCACGATCACGTAGGCGCCGGCCACGTTCGCCGGGCTCATGCCGGTCGACTCTTTGAGTCGCTGAACGAAGGTGATGCCCATGTGGTTGACCAGGTCGTTGGCGATCTGGGTGCTGACGATCTCGCGCTTCAGACGGTGACGACGCATGGCTTCGGAGAACTTGCTGACCAGGGTCGGCGGGAACGCCGTTTCCATGTCGCGGGTCAGGTAATCGTCGTCCGGCACCAGCGAGTTCAGCAGCTGTTCCTTGAGGTCGATCTTGCTGTACGAGATCAGTACCGACAGCTCGGGACGGGTCAGGCCATGGCCTGCCGCAACGCGCTCGTTGATCTGCTCTTCGGTCGGCAGGAACTCGATGGCACGGTCCAGCTTGCCACGGCCTTCCAGATCGCTCATCAAACGCTTGTACTCGGCAATGCGCTCGTAGGCACGACGCGCCGCCAGGGACAGGGCCTGAGTCTGCTTGTAGTTGTTGCCCAGCACCAGACCACCGACTTCGTCGGTCATGCTCGCCAGCAACTGGTTGCGTTGCTTGTCGGTCATGTCGCCAGCCTGAACCACTTCGTTCAGCAGGATCTTGATGTTCACTTCGTGGTCGGAGCAGTCCACGCCACCGGCGTTGTCGATGAAGTCGGTGTTGGAACCGCCGCCATTGAGACCGAATTCCACACGACCCAGTTGGGTCATGCCGAGGTTACCGCCCTCGCCCACCACTTTGCAGCGCAGCTCGTTGCCGTTCACGCGCAGTGCATCGTTGGCCTTGTCGCCCACGTCGGCATGGCTTTCGGTGCTGGCTTTCACATAAGTACCGATACCGCCGTTCCACAGCAGATCCACCGGCGCCTTGAGCAAGGCGTTCAGCAGTTCGGTCGGAGTCAGCTTGTCGGCCTTGATGTCGAAGCGTTCTTTCATCTGCGGCGAAATGGCGATGCTCTTCGCGCTGCGCGAGAAGATACCGCCGCCTTCGGACATGATGCTGGTGTCGTAGTCGGTCCAGGCCGAACGCGGCAGATCGAACATGCGCTGACGCTCGACGAAGCTGGTGGCTGGGTTCGGGTTCGGATCGATGAAGATGTGCATGTGGTTGAAGGCCGCGACCAGTTGCAGCTTGTCGGACATCAACAGGCCGTTACCGAACACGTCACCGGCCATGTCACCCACGCCGACCACGGTGATGCTGTCTTCCTGGACATTGATGCCGCGCTCGCGGAAGTGGCGCTGTACGCCAACCCACGCGCCCTTGGCGGTGATGCCCATTTTCTTGTGGTCGTAACCGGCCGAACCACCGGAGGCGAATGCGTCACCCAGCCAGAAGCCGTAGTCGATGGCGATACCGTTGGCGATGTCGGAGAAGGTTGCAGTGCCCTTGTCCGCGGCCACCACCAGGTACGGGTCATCGTCGTCATGCCGCACGACGTTGGCCGGCGGTACCAGCGCGCCGTCTTTCAGGTTGTCGGTGATGTCCAGCAGACCCGAAATGAAGATGCGGTAGCAGGCGATGCCCTCGGCCGCGATCTCGTCACGGCTGCCGCCCAGTGGCAGGCGACGCGGCAGGAAGCCGCCCTTCGCACCCACCGGCACGATGACCGAGTTCTTCACTTGCTGGGCTTTTACCAGGCCGAGGACTTCGGTACGGAAGTCTTCTTCACGGTCGGACCAGCGCAGACCACCACGAGCGACGTTGCCGAAGCGCAGATGCACGCCTTCGACGCGTGGCGAGTAAACGAAGATTTCGAACTTCGGTACTGGCTTCGGCAGTTCAGGAATCGCGTGCGGATTGAACTTGAAGCTGAAGTACGACTTGGTCTGGCCGTTGGCATCCGTCTGGTAGAAGTTGGTGCGCAGGGTGGCTTTGATCAGGTCCAGGTAACGACGCAGGATACGGTCTTCGTTGAGCACCTGAACGTCGTCCAGTGCGGTCAGAATCGCTTGTTCCAGACGCTGTTGCTTGTCTTCCAGATCATCGCTGCCCAGCTTGCGCGCCAGGTAGAAACGGGTCTTGAACAACCGGGTCAGCTCGCGAGCGATGTCGGTGTGGTTGTTCAGGGTGCTGGCGATGTAGCCCAGGTCGAAGCCCAGACGGATCTGCTTCAGGTAACGGGCGTAAGCACGCAGCAACGCCACGTCGCGCCATGGCAGACCGGCGGTCAGCACCAGACGGTTGAACGCATCGTTCTCGGCATCGCCACGCACGATGTGGACGAACGCGTCCTGCAGGGTGTCGTTGAGCTGCTGGATGTCCAGCTCCAGGCCTTCGGCAGCGGTGAACGCGAAGTCGTGAATCCAGAACTCGCGGCCGCTGGTGTGACGCAGACGGTACGGGAATTCACCCAGCACGCGCAGGCCGAGGTTTTCCAGAATCGGCAGCACGTCGGACAGTGCCAGCGGGGTGTCGGCGTGGTACAGCTTGCAATGCAGCTCGCGCTGGCCGGAGGCCTGGCCCAGCGGCTGATAGAAACTCATCACCAGCGGATTTTTTTCGTTCAGGCTCAGCAGGTGCTGCATGTCGACCACGGCCGAATGCGCCGCGAAACGCTCGCGGTAACCAGCCGGGAAGCCTTTCGGGAAGTCCGCCAGCACGTTGGTGCCGTGGGCTTCGCCGAAGCTTTCGACGGTCAGTGCGGCATAGTCGTCCTGCCAGCTGCGGCAAGCCTGTACGACTTCTTTTTCCAGCAGCAGCGGGTCGATGTCGAGGCGGTTCTTCGGATCGACGCGCAGGATCAGTTGCACGCGGGCCAGCACGGACTCGGAGAAGAACGTCCAGAACTCGCAGTCGGTGGCCTTCAGGCGCTCCATCAGGACTTGCTGGATCTTCTGGCGCACTTCGGTGGAATAGATGTCGCGCGGCACGTAGGCCAGGCAGTAGCAGAAGCGACCGTACGGGTCTTTGCGCAGGAACACGCGGATCTTGTTGCGTTCCTGGATCTGCACGATCGACATCACGGTGCTGAACAGTTCGTCGACCGGGGTCTGGAACAGGTCGTCACGCGGCAGCACTTCGAGCACCTGCGCCAGTTCCTTGCCCAGGTGAGCCTTGGACTGGAAGCCAGAGCGGCGTTCGATTTCTTCGACCTTGCGACGGATGAACGGGATGACCCGCACGCTCTCGCCATACACCGAGGAGGTGTACAGGCCCATGAAGCGGTGTTCCTTGATGACTTTGCCGTCGGCGTCGATTTCACGGATCGACACGTAGTCCGGGTAGGCAGGACGGTGCACGCGGCTCGGGTGCGCAGCCTTGGCGAACGACAGCAGGGTCGGTTCGCGCAGGTAGTTCACCGCGTAGTCTTCGATGTGACGGTCTTCGTTGGTCAGACCGGTGCGCAGCAGTTTGGTCAGACCGAGGAAGGAATTCTGGTCGTACTCGATATGGCCGCCATCGGCCTGATCGACAACGGTGAACTCTTCGTAGCCGAGGAAGGTGAAGTGGTTGCCCACCAGCCATTCCAGGAAACTCTTGATTTCGGTCTTTTCGTCGGCATCGACGGCGAATGCGCTGTTATCGAGCTTGGTGAGGATCTCCTGCACCTTGGCCTTCATCGGCTCGAAATCAGCGACCGCGACACGCACTTCACCGAGCACCTGTTCCAGCTCTTTGCTCAGCACATTCAGTTCGGCGGCGTTGGCGCAGCGGTCGATTTCCAGGTACATCAGCGACTCGTGCAGCACGCCTTCGCCGGTGCTGCCCTTTGGCAGGATTTCCAGCAGTTCGCCCTTGCTGCCACGACGCACGCTGAGCACAGTGGTTTGCAGGGTGTGGATACTGTAGCCGCGACGGTTCAGCTCGGTGCGGACCGAGTCGACCAGGAACGGCAGGTCGTGGTGCAGCACTTCGACCGCGGTGTGGGTCGACTGCCAGCCATGACGCTCGTAATCAGGGTTGTAGACGCGCACTTGCGGTTGCGCGTGATCGAAGCGCTCAAGCAGGCGCCACGCGGAAAGAGTACAGCCAGCGAGGTCGGAGAGGCGACGTTGGGTCAGCTCGTCCAGGGAAATGATGCCGAAGAATTGTTCAGCGAACAGCGCCACTTGTGGCAGTGCCTGTTCACTGATGTGCTGCGCCAGTGCCGCTTGCAGTTGGTGCTGGAAGTCGGCTTTGCTGGCTGCGGTGAAGAACGCCATCTGTGGTACTCCGCTTAAGCTTGTTATTGATGGAAAGCGTCGCGTGCAACACCCCTTTCGGGGCTTGTGTCGCCCTGTTCCTGATTCTCGGGCAGAGGAAACAGGGGGACAGGTGGGTGAAGCTGGACGAGACACTCAGGTCACATTCACCTTCCATTGAATGGGCATCTGCAAAAACGACTGTCGGGGCTGCCGACAATGTCTTTACGGGTGCTCATCCGTTGCGCAGCTTAATGGGTGCGACAATGTGTCTGCTTGCGGTGCTGCGACATATTCGGTCATTGGCACGTAAACAAGGGATCTGGCACCGATAAACACTAGCATTCATGGAGGAAAACGGCGGCTTGAATGCCCGTTTTTACGGTACAGGCGTGCCAGAAATGACCATTGACCTGCGTCGCGTTCACGACACATCCTCTGACACTCTCACATGCAGAAATTCCCGAGGGCTGGCAGAATCGCGCCCAATTGCGACCAACACGCCCGCCGAGGCAGGAATTCCCCCCATGCAAATGACCACCGCCCTACTGATCGTCAACCCGTGCGATGACGAAGAAGACAACATGGCCATGCTCTGCTGCCACAGCGACAAGGGCGATATGTTTCTGATGAGCCGTTATCCGGACGAGGATGAACTGGAGATCACCCTGGACGGCGAGCCTTCGACCCTCGACGGGGTGAAAGTCACCCTGAGCAAGACGCTGCTGAAGATCGAGATTGCAGCAGCGGATGCCGATGCGCTGAATGGGGATGATGTGCTGGAGATCACCTTCAACCCGGATATGGTTGATCTGGATGAGGTTGAAGAAACCCTGAAGAATATTCTGGATGGCACCGGGACCTATATCAGCCAGATTTGATGTCGGCTGGACTGGCCCCATCGCGAGCAGGCTCACTCCTACAGTACGGTGCATGACGGCCCATTGTAGGAGTGAGCCTGCTCGCGATAGGGCCGGTACAGGCAACCAATCACTTCCCTTCTACAAAAATCCACCAAATCCCCCGGTCATTTCCCGCACTTTGCGCAAAATGCCGTTAGTCGCCACCCCCCTCGATGGATTAAAGTAACGCCCCCAGCCCCGGCGTTATCCGAACGCCTGCGGCCACCCTTTCCAGGAACAGTCACCGATGGAACATCGTGAAGCGCTGCTGGCGCTGCGAACCTTTCTTTCAACGCAGATTCTCGGCCAGGAAAAACTCATCGAGCGCTTGCTCATCGCCCTGCTCGCCGACGGCCATATGCTGGTCGAGGGTGCTCCGGGTCTGGCCAAGACCAAAGCGATCAAAGAACTCGCCGAGGGCATCGAAGCCCAGTTCCATCGCATCCAGTTCACCCCGGACCTGCTGCCGGCCGACATCACCGGCACCGAGATCTATCGCCCGGAAACCGGCAGTTTCGTGTTCCAGCAAGGGCCGATCTTCCACAACCTGGTGCTGGCGGACGAAATCAACCGTGCCCCGGCCAAGGTGCAATCGGCGCTGCTCGAAGCCATGGCCGAACGTCAGGTCAGCGTCGGGCGCAGCACGTACGAGCTGTCGCCGCTGTTCCTGGTGATGGCCACGCAAAACCCGATCGAGCAGGAAGGCACCTATCCGCTGCCGGAAGCGCAGCTCGACCGGTTCCTGATGCACGTCAAAATCGGCTTCCCGGACGCTGCCGTCGAACGCCGGATCCTGCAGCAGGCCCGTGGCGAAGCGCTGAATGGCGAAACCAAACCCGAACGCCGGGTCAGCCAGCAGGCGATCTTCGCCGCGCGCAAGGAAATCCTCGGTCTGTACATGGCCGACGCAGTGGAGGAATACCTGGTGCAACTGGTCATGGCCACGCGCACCCCGGCCAAATTCGACCCTGAAATGGCCGAGTGGATCGCCTATGGCGCCAGCCCGCGCGGCTCCATCGCCCTCGACCGCTGCGCCCGTGCCCACGCCTGGCTGGCCGGTCGCGACTTCGTCAGCCCCGAAGACATTCAGGCGGTGCTGTTCGACGTGTTGCGTCACCGCATCATTCTGTCGTTTGAAGCCGAAGCCGCCGGCATCGATCAGGATCGGGTGGTGCAGCGGATTCTCGACGTCGTAGCCGTCGCTTGACCCCCATGAACGCCCCCCTGCCGTCCGAACCGGGCATCCGCATCAGCCTCACCGACCTGATCGAGATGCGTCACCGTGTGCGCGAAGTGCAGCTGTTTTCCACGCCGAGCCAGCGCAGCCCGCTGATCGGCCTGCATCACTCGAAATTCCGTGGCCGTGGGGTCGACTTCGATCAGGTGCGGGTCTATCAGGCCGGCGACGACGTGCGCACCATCGACTGGCGCGTCACGGCGCGCACCCAGGAGCCGCACACCAAGCTGTTCCATGAAGAACGCGAACGGCCGATTTTCATCATGGTCGAGCAAAGCACGCAGTTGTTTTTCGGCTCCGGGCTGATGTTCAAGTCAGTGCTCGCCGCACAAGCGGCAGCGCTGATCGGCTGGGCGGCACTGGGCCATAACGACCGGGTCGGCGGGTTGGTGTTCGGCGACAACGAGCATTACGAAATCAAGCCGCGCCGCAGCAAGCAGAGCCTGTTGCAGTTGCTCAACCGCCTGGTGAAGGTCAATCAGTCGCTGCACAGTGAACGTGAACCGGACCGCGACGCCCTCGGTGTGGCCCTGCGCCGGGCCCGTGAAGTGTTGCGCCCGGGCAGCCTGGTGATCGTGATCTGCGATGAGCGTGCGCTGTCCGACAGCGCCGAGCAGCAACTGAGCCTGCTGTCGCGCCATTGCGACCTGTTACTGCTGCCGCTGTCCGATCCGCTGGATCACGCGCTGCCCGCCGCCGGCCTGTTGCGATTCGCCGAAAGAGGCGCCCAGCTGGAGCTGGACACGCTGAATTTCGAGCTGCGCCAGACCTATCGCGCGCAGGCCGAAGCACGCATCGCCCGCTGGGAACTGCTCGCGCAAAAGCTGCGGGTGCTGTTGATGCCGCTGAGCACGCAAAGCGAAATGGTCGAGCAGATGCGTGAGTTCCTCAATCCGCAGCGTCCGGGGAGCGGTCGATGAACGGCCTCGAGCAACTGCAGCCACTGATTTCCCCACCGCCGATCGACTTCTGGCCGCCGGCGCCGGGGTGGTGGCTGCTGATTTTATTGCTGCCGCTGCTCGGGTTCGCCGCGTGGCGCTTGCGCCGGTTCATACCGACCAGAAAGCGCCCGATCGTGCGCGCCGAGCAACCGCTGGACCCGGTGCGCATCGCTGCGCTGGCCGAACTGGCGCAGATGCCCAAACCCTACGACGGCGCACCGGCCGGGGCCTGGCTGCAACAGCTCAACGGCCTGCTCAAGCGTCTGTGCCGAAACCACTACCCCTACAGCCAGAGCCATACGCTCAATGGCCGCAAATGGCTGGCGTTTCTCGACAACCGCTGCCCGGCCGCCGGCCTGACGCGCTGGATGGTGTTGGTCGAAGGCGCCTACAAACCCGAATGCAAACTCGACGACAAAGCCATCGCCGGCCTGACCCAAGCCGTCGAAACCTGGATTCGCAAACATGTTTGAGTTCGCCTGGCCGTGGATTTTTCTGCTGTTGCCGCTGCCGTGGCTGATGCGCCTGGTGCTGCCGGTGGCCGACAGCGGTGAGCCGGCGCTGCGCGTGAGTTTTCTGGCCGACCTCGAAGGCCTGGCGCGGCGACGTGCCCGCGCCAACCTGCCGGCATGGCGCCAGCAAGCGCCGTTCATGCTGCTGTGGCTGTTGCTGCTGAGCGCCGCCGCTCGCCCGCAATGGCTGGGTGAGCCGTTGCCAATTGCCGCCAGCGGGCGCGATCTGCTGGTGGCGGTGGACGTGTCCGGCTCGATGGATTTCCCCGACATGCAGTGGCAGGACGAAGACGTCAGCCGCTTGTCGCTGGTGCAGCACCTGCTCGGCGATTTCCTTGAAAGCCGCGACGGCGACCGGGTTGGCCTGATCCTGTTCGGCAGTCAGGCGTACCTGCAGGCACCGCTGACCTTCGACCGCCACACCGTGCGCGTCTGGCTCGATGAAGCGCGCATCGGCATCGCCGGCAAGAACACCGCCATTGGCGACGCGATCGGCCTGGCGCTGAAACGCCTGCGCATGCGCCCGGCGCAAAGCCGGGTGCTGATTCTGGTGACCGACGGCGCCAACAACGGCGGCGAAATCGATCCACTGACCGCCGCCAGACTGGCCGCCAGCGAAGGGGTGAAAATCTACCCGATCGGCATCGGCGCCAACCCGCAAGACAGTGGCAGCACTGGCCTGCTCGGGGTCAATCCGAGCCTGGACCTCGACGAACCGGCACTCAAGGCCATCGCGCAGGCCACCGGCGGCCAATACTTCCGCGCCCACGATGGCAAGGAACTGCAAGCGATCAAGGACACCCTCGATCAACTGGAGCCGGTGACCCAGCAACCCACGCAGGCGCGTCCGGCGCAAGCCTTGTATCAGTGGCCGCTGGCGTTTGCTCTGCTGCTGAGCCTGTTGCTGGTCGCCCGCGAATTGTGGCCGGACAACCCGCTGCAACGCCTGTTCACCAAGGAGCTGTATCTGCAAAGTCCGCTGCCTGACTGGCGCGAGCGCCTCAAACGCCTGCGTCTGCGGAGGCGCCGATGATCGCGCTCTGGCCGCACTGGTTCCGCCCCTGGTGGCTGTTGTTGCTGCCACTGCTGGGCTGGCTGCTCTGGCAACTCTGGCATCGGCAGAAACGCGCCGGGCGCTGGCAGATGATTCTGCCGCCGGCGTTTCACTCGACGCTGCTCAGCGGTGGTAACGGACGCGACAGCAAGCTGCCGTGGGTTGCCCTCGGTGTGGCATGGCTGCTGACCCTCGTCGCGCTGCTCGGGCCGAGTTGGGAGCGGGTCGAACAGACCAGCCAGAAACCCGCCGATCCGTTGGTGGTGGTGCTGGAGCTGACCCCGGAAATGCTCGCCACCGATTCACCGCCCACCCGCCTGGAACAGGCCCGGCGCAAGCTGTTCGATCTGTTGCAGGCACGCAGCGATGCGCAGACGGCGATCGTCGTCTACGCCGGCAGCGCGCACACGCTGGTGCCGCTGTCGGATGACCTGGCGACCAGCCGCAATCTGCTCGACGCGCTCAAACCGTCGCTGATGCCGGAAAGCGGCCACCGCGCCGATCTCGGCGTGAGCAAGGCGCTGGCGTTGCTCAAGCAAGGTGCGCTCGGTCAGGGGCGGATTCTGCTGATCGGCTCCTCGCTGACGGAAGAAGAACGCCAAGGCATTCGCCGCGCCCTGAGCCAGCAATCGGCGCCACTGCTGATGCTCGGCATCGGCACCGCTGAAGGTGCACCGATTGCCCAGGAAGACGGCAGTTTCCTCAAGGACGAACAAGGCGCGATCCGCGTGCCGCAACTCGACAGCCCGAGCCTCGGCGCCTTCCTCGCCAGTGTCGGCGGCGAATACCACCCTGCCCGCCTGGACGAAGGTGATCTCGGCGCCCTCGGCCTGCTCAACGGCCCACGCAGCCTGCGTGACGATGGCCAGACCGTGCGCCTCGACACCTGGGCCGATCAGGGTTACTGGCTGTTGTTGCCGCTGTTGCTGCTGGCTGCCTGCGCCGGGCGGCGTGGCTGGCTGTTCTGTCTGCCGCTGCTGTTGTACCTGCCGCAGCCAAGCTACGCTTTCGACTTCGAAGACCTGTGGCTGCGCCCCGACCAACAGGGCCTGCACCTGCTCAAACAGAAGCGCCCGGGCGAAGCCGCCGAACACTTTGAAGATCATCAGTGGCAAGGGGTGGCGTTGTATGAGGCCGGCGATTACAGTGGCGCCGCTCAGCGTTTCGCCGAAGGCAGCGATGCCCGCGCCCACTACAATCGTGGCAACGCCCTGGCGAAAAGTGGTGAGCTGGAAGCGGCCATCGATGCCTATGAACAGGCGCTGGAACTGCAACCGGACTTGCGCCCGGCACTGACCAACAAGGCCCTGGTGGAGAACCTGCTCAAGCAGAAGAACGCCCCACCGCCGGCAGAACCGCAGACACCATCGGCCCAACCGAACGTGCCCGGTGATGAACCACCACCGGCGACCGCACCGCCACCGGCAGTCAAAGGCGACACCCCGAGCGAGGCTCAGCCCGGCGAGTCGGCCAGCGAACCGCCGCCGACCAGCCCGCCGCAACCGGGGCCTAATGAAGTGCCAGGCAGCGATGAGGCGCAAGAAACGAACAGCGTGCCGACGCTGCGCCCGAACGAGGACAACCTCGAAGGCGAGCAACGTCAGGCTCTGGAACAATGGCTGGGCAAGATCCCCGACGACCCGGGCGAACTGCTGCGACGCAAATTCTGGTACGAACAGCAACAACATCAGGATCAGGAAAAAACTCGATGACCCGCTTCACCGCTCTCTTGCTGCCCCTGCTGATCTGCACGGCCACCGCCCAGGCGGCCGAGCTGACGGCCAGCGTGGATCGCAGTCGCCTGAACTCCGGCGAGACGGTCGAGCTCACCCTCGAAACCAGCGATGTCACGCAGTTCGGCAAGCCCGACCTGACCCCGCTGGAGCCGTTGTTCGAGGTGCGCGGCACGCGCCAGGTCAATCAGTTGAACACCCTCAGTGGCGACAACCGCGCCACCACGCGCTGGATCATCACCCTGCTGCCGAAAGAAAACGGCAGCGTGGTCATTCCGCCGCTGCAACTGGGTGACGTGCACAGCCAGCCGATCACCGTGCAAGTGGTCGAGAGCGACACCCGCGAAGAGAAAAACAACCCGGCCCCGGTGTTCATCGAGGCCAGCCTCGACCAGTCCAGCGTGTATGTGCAGGCGCAGGCGATCCTGACGCTGCGCATTTACCACTCAGTGTCGCTGTACGACGACAGCAGCCTGTCCCCGCTGCAAATCGCCGATGCGCGGATCGAGCAACTGGGCGACACGCGCACCTATGAGAAAGACATCAACGGCGTGCGCCATGGCGTGATCGAGATGCGCTATGCGATCTACCCGCAGCACAGCGGTTTGCTGAGCATCGCCGCGCAGACGTTCAGCGCCACGCTGGTCGACACCCAACCGACTCAGGATGCGACCGCACAAGGCCCGAAACCGGGCAAGCTGCTGCGCGTCAGTTCCGCCGAGATTCCGCTGACGGTCAAACCGAAACCGCTGACCTACCCCGCCGATGCGCCGTGGCTGCCCGCACGCAGCCTGAGCCTGAGTGAAAGCTGGAACCCGGAGCCGGAGCACACCCAGGTCGGTGACTCGCTGACCCGCAGCCTGACCCTGAAAGTCGAAGGCCTGGCCAGCTCACAGTTGCCCGCCCTGCCTGCCACCGAAACCAACGGCCTGCGCCGCTACCCGGATCAACCGGTGTTGAGCAACCAGAGCGGCGAGCGCGGCCTGATCGGCAGCCGTGAAGAACGCGAAGCGCTGGTACCCAGCCGTAGCGGTTCGATCGAGTTGCCGACGGTCGACGTGGTCTGGTGGAACACCTTCGAAGATCACCTGGAACACACCAGCCTGCCGGCGCGCACCCTGCAAGTGGCGAGCAACCCGAGCCTGCAGGTCGACACCCCGGCCGGCACCCTGCAATCGGCCAGCGTCGACAGCGACACCCTGTGGTGGTGGAAACTCAGCACCCTGACCCTCGCTTGCACCACCCTGCTCGGCTTCGGCCTGTGGTGGCGCGCACGCTGGCAACCGGCGATCCTGCGTGCCGCACAAACCGGCCCGAGCCCGCGCACATTGCTGGACGACATCAAACGCGCAAGTCAGGCCAACGATCCGCAAGCGACGCGGCAGGCGCTGGACGCCTGGGCCCGTCAACAGCCGGAAACCCTGGCGGACATGGCGGCGCGGTTTGTGCCGTTGTCCGACGCCCTCGACGGCCTCAACGGCGCGCTGTACAGCGAGACCGGCCAGCATTGGCAGGGTGAGGATTTGTGGCGGGCGATCCGCACGATTCCGACGGCCGAACGAGTACAGGATCCGGTGGGTGACAGCGGGCTGCCGCCGCTTTACCCGAAGTAAAAAGCAAAAGATCGCAGCCTGCGGCCGCTCCTGCACGGGACAACCGTATACCCTGTAGGAGCTGCCGCAGGCTGCGATCTTTTGATCTTTCAAGCCTTTGGGCAAGCCCGCGCATTTGCCAGTAAACTCCCCCCTCTTTAGCCGCCCTCATTTTCCCGCGGCCATCACCTGTTTCTATAGCGGAGTCCACCTTGCGTCTGTTCCACACCTCCGACTGGCACCTTGGGCAAAACCTGCACGGCCAGGAGCGCGATTTCGAGCATGCGTGCTTTCTCGAATGGCTGCTGCGCCAACTGCAACTGGCGCAGCCGGATGTGCTGCTGATTGCCGGTGACATCTTTGACACGGTCAATCCGCCGGTCAAAGCCCAGGAACGCCTCTACGATTTCATCGTCAGCGCCCACGAACAACAACCATTGCTGACCATCGTGATGATCGCCGGCAACCACGACTCGGGCTCGCGCGTCGAACTGCCGGCGCCGTTGATGCGCCGTTTGCGTACCCATGCGCTGGGCCGGGTGTTGTGGCTGGATGACGGCCAGCTCGACGCCGAGCGTCTGCTGCTGCCACTGCCCAATGCCCAAGGCGAAATCGCTGCCTGGTGTCTGGCGCTGCCGTTCCTGCGCCCGGCGGAAGTGACCGGTGCGCATCTGGGCGACAGCTATTTGCGTGGCATCGGTCAGGTTCACGAATGGCTGATCGAAGCGGCCAACGCCAAGCGTCAGCCGGGTCAGGCGCTGGTTGCCATCAGCCACGCGCACATGGCCGGCGGCTCGGTCTCGGAAGACTCCGAGCGCAGCTTGATCATCGGCAATGCCGAAGCGCTGCCCGCCAGTCTGTTCGGGCCGAGCATCAGTTACGTCGCCCTCGGCCATTTGCACAAGCCGCAGAAGGTCAACGGTGAAGAACGCATTCGCTACAGCGGCTCGCCGATCCCGCTGTCGTTCTCGGAGATCGGCTATCAACACCAGATTCTCGACATCACCCTCGACGGCGAAACCTTGGTCAGCGTCGAACCGAAACTGATCCCGCGCTCAGTCAACCTGCAACGGATCGGCCCGGCACCGCTGGCGGAGATCCTGCTGCAACTGGCCGATCTGCCGAACATCGATCTGCTCGCCGAAACCCAGCGCCAGCCGTGGCTGGAAGTACGCGTGACCCTCGACGAGCCGCAGCCAGACCTGCGCCATCAAGTGGAAAACGCCCTGCAAGGCAAAGCCGTGCGCCTGGTGCGGATCGCCGCCGAGTACGCCGGCAACCGGGGTGCCGATGGCAGTGACGACAGCAGCGCGTTGATCGAACTCGATCAACTCACCCCGCAGGAACTGTTCAGCCGTGCCTGGCTCGACAACTACGGCAACGAGGTCGATGAACAGACCCTCAAGGACTTCGCCGAACTGCTGCAAGACGTACAGATGGAGGGCGAGCAGCCATGAAGATTCTCGCCATTCGCTTGAAGAACCTCGCCTCGCTGGCCGGCCCGTTCGAGATCGATTTCACCGCCGAACCGCTGGCCAGCGCCGGCCTGTTCGCGATCACCGGGCCGACCGGGGCCGGCAAAAGTACCCTGCTCGATGCCCTGTGCCTGGCGCTGTTCGGCGCCGTGCCGCGCCTGAACAACACCGGCCGCGACGCCAAGGTTCCGGACGCTGACGGCGAAATCGCCACTGGCGACCCGCGCACCTTGCTGCGCCGCGGTACCGGCGAAGGTTATGCCGAAGTGGATTTTGTCGGCGTCGATGGCCGTCGTTATCGCGCACGCTGGGAAGCCAACCGCGCCCGGGAAAAGGCCGGCGGCAAGTTGCAGGCCAGCCGCCAGAGCCTGCGCGACATCGATCAGGATCAACTGCTCGCCAGTCAGAAAGGCGAATACAAAACCCAACTCGAAACCGCACTGGGCCTGAACTTCGAACAGTTCACCCGCGCCGTGCTGCTGGCCCAGAGCGAGTTCAGCGCGTTCCTCAAGGCCGACGACAACGACCGTAGCGAACTGCTGGAAAAACTTACCGACACGGCGCTCTACACCCGTCTCGGCCGCCGCGCGTTCGACAAGACCAAGGAGGCCCGCGAAGCGCACAAGCTGCTGCAGGATCAGGCCACCGGCGTCACCCCGCTGGCGCCCGAGGCGCGGGCCGAACTGGACGAACGCTTCAACACCGCTCAGCAACAGCTGAAATTGCAGCAGGCGCAGCTCAAGCAACTGGAACAACAGCACAGCTGGCTCAAGGATTTGCGCCAGTTGCAGGACGCGCAACAAGCCGCTGCCGAGCAACTGCACAGTGCGCAACAGCAGTGGGAAGGTCTGGCCGGCGAACGCCTGAAGCTGACGCGCCTGGAACAACTCGCCCCGCAACGTCACCAGTTCGCACGCAAGTCCGAACTCGATGCGCAACTGACCCCGTTGGCTACACAGATTGCCGCGCACACCCGCCAATACGGCGAACTCGGCGAGCGCCAGACGCAACTGGAACAGGCCCTCGAGTCGGCGAAAGTCGCCCTGAGTGAAGCGCAGCAGCGACACAGCGAAAGCGCCCCGCTGCTGCGTCAGGCATTCGAGGAGCAAAGCACCCTCGCCCGCCTCGCCAAGGACACCGCCCTCAGCGCCGAGGCTCGCCAGTCCGCCGAACAGGCCTGCACGCAAGGCCAGAGCGCCATTCAGGCGTTGCAGGCGAAACAGGCCGAGGTCGCTGAACGTCTGCAGAAAATGGCGGCCGAGCTGGAACAGAGTGCCGATCTGGCGCCGCTGAGCGATGCGTGGAATGCCTACCGCGATCGCCTGCAACAGCTGATGCTGATCGGCAATCGCCTGAACAAGGGCCAGGCCGAACTCGCCAGCCTCGAACAGAACGCGGTGCAAAGCGCCGAGGCGCTGGCCACGCAAAAACAACAACTGGAAGTGCTGTTCAAAGAAGCCGGCGCCGAGCCGGATGCGGTCGCCGAGCAGATCGGTATCCTCGGCAACCTGTTGCAGGACAACCGTAAACAGCTGCGCGCCATTGAAGACATGACCCGGCTCTGGGCCAGTCAGCAAGAGCTGGAAAAACGCGGCGCCGAGCTGCACCAGCGCCTGCTCGACGCGCAACAGGAACGCGAGCGCCTGACCCAGGACGGGGTGAAAACCAAAGCCGAACTGACGGTCGCCGAACAAACCCTCAACGTCACCCGTGAATTGCTTGAACGCCAGCGTCTGGCCCGTAGCGCCAGTGTCGAAGAGCTGCGCGCGCAGTTGCAGGATGATCAGCCGTGCCCGGTCTGCGGCAGCAATGAGCATCCGTATCACCAGCCTGAAGCGTTGCTGCAAAGCCTGGGTCGCCACGATGAAAGTGAGCAGGCCGCGGCGCAGCAAGCGGTGGATCAGCTCAAGGAAAAACTCACCGAGCTGCGCGCCGATGTCGGTGGCGTGATCGCTCGGCAGAAAGAGCTGCTGCAACAGCAAGAACAATTGACCGCCCAGCTCCAGGCATTGGCGCCGAGTCTGCAGGCGCATCCGCTGGCAACGGCCTTGTTCAATCAGGACGCCGACAAGCGCGACGCCTGGCTGACCCGACAAACCGATCAGTTGAACCAGAGCATCACTCAGGACGAACAACGCCAGAGCGCCCTGCTCACCCTGCAACAGGATGCCGCACGCCTGACCCAGCAACTGCGCAATGCCGAGACCGCGCATCAGCAAGCGGCGCAGCACCTGAGCAATCAACAACGCGAATTGAGCAGCGACCGTCAGCGCCTCGACGAAGAACTCAGCGCGTTCGCCAGCCTGCTGCCGGCCGACACCCTCGAAGCCTTGCGCGTCGAGCCGGCGGCGACCTTCATGCAGCTCGACCGGCAGATTGCCGAGCGCCTGGCGCTAGTCGATCAGCACAAGGAAGAATTGGCCGAACAGCAGCAACGCCAGCAGACGCTGGAGAAGGAACAGGATCGCCAGCTCAGCCGCGTGCAGCAGCTGCAAAGCGCCGAGCAGCAGTTCAGCGCACTGGCCGAGCAGCAACAGGCCTGCCAGGCGAAACTCGCGCAACTGCTGGGCGAACACAGCAGCGCCGAGCACTGGCAGCAGCAACTGGAACAGGCCGTGGAGCAGGCGCGCAATGCCGAAACAAGCACCGCGCAAGAACTGCAGAACGTGCGCACGCAACTGGTGCAGATCGTTACGGAGTTGAAAGCGCAACAGGAGCGACAGCAGTCCCTGGAAAGCGAAGACCGCGAGCTGACGGGCAAAATCGCCGACTGGCGCGCGCGTCATCCCGAGCTGGATGACGGCGGTCTCGAAGACCTGCTGCGCGTCGACGACGCGCAGGTCAGCGAACTGCGTCAGCGCTTGCAGCACAACGAAAAATCCGTCGAACAGGCCAAGGTGCTGCTGCAGGAACGTGACCAGCGTCTGGCTGATCATCAGGCGCAGCACAACGGCAACCTCGATGCCGAACAACTCGCCAGTGCCCTCGCCGACCTGCAAAACCAGTTCAACCTCAGCGAGCAACAATGCGCCGAATTGCGCGCCGAACAGGCTGAAGACCAGCGTCGGCAGCACGCCAATCAGGCGCTGGCGCAGCAGATCGCCGACGCCTATGCCGAGTATCAGCGCTGGGCGCGGTTGAATGCGTTGATCGGTTCGGCCACCGGCGACACGTTCCGCAAGATCGCTCAGGCCTACAACCTCGACCTGCTGGTGCATCACGCCAACGTGCAGTTGCGCCAGCTGGTCAAACGCTATCGCCTGAAACGCGGCGGCAGCATGCTCGGCCTGCTGGTGATGGACACCGAGATGGGCGACGAACTGCGCTCGGTGCATTCGCTGTCCGGCGGCGAGACGTTCCTGGTGTCGCTGGCCCTGGCACTGGGCCTGGCATCGATGGCGTCGAGCACGCTGAAGATCGAATCGCTGTTCATCGACGAAGGCTTCGGCAGCCTCGACCCGGAATCCCTGCAACTGGCCATGGACGCTCTCGACGGCTTGCAGGCACAGGGGCGCAAGGTTGCGGTGATATCCCACGTACAGGAAATGCACGAACGGATTCCGGTACAGATTCAGGTGCAGCGTCAAGGTAATGGCCTGAGCACCCTGGAGGTGAAATGAACACGCTGTACTCGTTCCGCCGCTGCCCGTACGCAATGCGCGCGCGGATGGCCCTGCATTATTCGGGCGTACCAGTGGAGATCGTCGAAGTCAGCCTCAAGGCCAAACCTGCCGAGATGCTGGCGATCTCGCCCAAGGGCACGGTGCCGGTGCTGGATGCCGGTGGCCGGGTGATCGACGAGAGCCTGGAGATCATGCGCTGGGCGTTGGCGCAGCATGATCCGGATGACTGGTTGCTCGACGGGGATTCATTCGGGGCGTTATGGATGGACAAGTTGATTCAGGGCAACGATCAAGTGTTCAAGGTGCACCTGAATCGCTACAAGTACGCCGAGCGCTATCCCGAACAGCCAATGGAGGACTATCGCGCTGAAGGGGCGCTGTTTTTGCAGAGACTGGAGGAGTTGCTGACGGATCGCGATTACTTGTTGGCCGATCACTTGAGCCTGGCTGACGTGGCGTTACTGCCGTTCGTGCGGCAGTTCGCGCATGTGGATCGCGAATGGTTTGCGCAGACGCCTTACGTTCGATTGCAGGCGTGGTTGCAGCGCTTGCTCGAATCCGAGCTGTTCACCTCGATCATGAAGAAGTAACCCCGAATTTCTGCCTGCAGAACGCCCTTGTGGCGAGGGAGCTTGCTCCCGCTCGGCTGCGCAGCAGTCGCAAACCCTCAGGCTCGGTACATCAGACAGACTGGGTTTGCAGGATTCAGGGCTGCTTCGCAACCCAGCGGGAGCAAGCTCCCTCGCCACAATGGTTCGCGTTGCCTAGGCGAGTGCGTTGCACATGCCGAGTGCCATGCAATCCACTTCGAAGGGGCCGAGAAAATCGGCCGATACTTTGACCGGCGGATTGCCGGCCATCAGCCCCAGGGTATTTGCCCGTTCGATGTTGTGCGCGATGGTGTGATTGGCCTCTATGGCTCGGGCCAACGCACCCACCGAGCCTTGGCCGATACCCAATAATGAAGCACCGTTGGTGAAGAACGCTAAACCGGCGATGACCCAGAGTCTGTAGCCTTTCATGCTCCGCCCACTCCTGCGAGTTCCGCCCGATCGACCAGCACGCTGTCTGCGCGGTGTTCGAACTGGATGCCGGGGTGTGCGACCTGAATCGGCGCGTCGACGTTGTGTTGAGTCTGCGCGGCGACGCTGACGAACAACACCAGGACCAGGTAAAGACCGATGGCCAGATAGGCGCCGCGCTTGGCTGAGGTAATGATTGCACTGGCCATGATGTTCTCCGTGGGCATGTTTCAGTGCCGTCAGGATCAATCAAAAAAGCCGCGGTAACCACTCAGGGTTTCCCATAGTAAACATCAACTTCGTTGATTATTTAGCCAGTCTATTTGCGCAGTTTGAGAAACCTATCAGGCCGCGAAAAACACACGCACACGTGTAGGAGCTGCCGAAGGCTGCGATCTTTTGATTTTCAAGATCAAAAGATCGCAGCCTTCGGCAGCTCCTACAGGGAGTTGTTCGAGCCGGGCATTTCAGTGTTGGGCTTTGTGATCCAGCGCGGCGTAGAAGTTGGCGCTCTGTTGCAGGTATTTCTGGGTGTAGCTCTGGGTGTGGGATTTTTTGCCGGCGATTTCAACGTTGGCACTGGCTGGCAGCGCAACGGTGGCGGAAATGGCGGAAGCGGCAATGACGGAGAAGAGATTGAAGTTCATGGCGGTAACCCTCGTGTTCGGTTGGCTGGCTTGCCCGGTTGGGCCGTGAAGCAAACTTAACGCTCAAGGGTTGATCGCTTGAAATGTTTTGTAGCAGTACCGGATATCAGCGCGATTAATACAAAGAGGCAGGCCCCGTAAACCGGGGCCTGTGGCTTATTGTCGCACGATAAACTTCAGGTCGCTGGGCGCGTCCATCGGCAGTTTTTGCACGGTTTTGCCGAGCAGACCGGTCTTGGCATCGCGTTCGACGACGACAATTTCGTTGCTCTTCTGGTTGGCAATCAGCAGGAACTTGCCACTTGGATCGAGGCTGAACTCGCGCGGGTGATCACCTTCTACCGAACGTTTTTGCAGCTCTTTGAGTTGGCCGGTGGCCGGATCAATGCTGAACACCAGCAACTGATTGGCGGTGCCACGGTTGCTGACGTAGAGGAACTTGCCATCGGCCGATGCATGCAGCGCGGCGGCGGCTTTGTCCGAGGTTGGCTGACCAGCAGCCAGATCGACCAGTTGCGTTTGGGTCAGCACACCGTCGTTGTAGTCGAACACCGCGACTTGCGCGCTCATTTCCGTGGTCAGCCAGGCATGTTTGCCGTCAGCACTGAACAGCAGATGACGCGGGCCGCTGCCGGCCGGCAAGCTCACCGAAGCGGTTTTTGCCGGGGTCAGCGGCTGGTGCGGATTGGCTTTCGGGTCGAACTGGTAGATGAAGATCTTGTCCGCCCCCAAGTCGTTGGAGAACACGTAGCGACCATCCGGCGAGGACACCGTCGAATGCACGTGGTTGGACGCCTGACGCTCGGGATTGACCCGGCTCGCCGGGTGCCCGCTCATCTGCACCACCGGCTTGAGTTTGCCGTCAGTGCCGACCGGCAGCACCGCGAGGGTGCCACCCGGATCTTCCACCACTGAATAGTTGCTGACGAACAGATGGCTGGCATCGCCGCTCAGGCTTGAATGGGTCGGCTCGTTGCCCAGGCTCTGCACTTGATTGATCAGCGTCAGGGCGTGGGTCTTGGGATCGATCGAGTAGCTGCTGACGCGGCCGACCGGATCTTTCTGGCCGGGACCGTTTTCATTGACCACGAACAGCCGACGAGAATCCTTGGACAGGGTCAGCCACGACGGGTTTTCACTCTTCACCACTTGCAGCGGTTTGGCGGCGATCTGGCCGGTGGCACTGTCGAAATTCATTCGATAGATGCCCTGGCTGGTGCCGGCGGTGTAGGAGCCGACCAGCAATTGATAGTTCTCGGCGCTGGCACTGGAAAGGCCCATCGCGCCGACGCTGCCGGCCATCAGCAGCGGCCAGAATTTACGCATGTTCATCGGTTTCGTCCTCGTCATCGCTGCTGCTGACTACGTCGCCAAGGCAGACCAGGCGGTGTTCGCCGGTGGTTTTGGTGTCGCTGGCATAACCAATGATCAACCAGCTCTGCAGGTCTTCATCAAACGTCGCCGCCGCAACCTGAGTCGGGGTGAATTCCCAATGCTTGGCCGCTCGGCCGTCGATGCATTCGATGTGCAGGTTGTCGTCTTCGTCGAGGGCGAATTCGAAGGCGTGCAGGCCGTCGATTTCGACCATACCGCAGTGTTCGAGGGCGTTGAGAAGGGTTTGGGCAGTCATGGCAAACAGTCTTTCTAGGGGGGAAAGGGCCAATGATAGCTCATGGAGCCTCGATCCCTCTGTAGGAGCTGCCGAAGGCTGCGATCTTTTGATTCTGTTTTTAAGATCAAGATCAAAAGATCGCAGCCTTCGGCAGCTCCTACAGCGTTAGTGTTTCAGAGGGCGTCGCGTGACGGCTTGCCATCCACCAGCCGCTGGATGCGCAACGGATTGCCATTTTTCAGCGGTTCCGGCAGCAGACTGTCGGGGTAGTTCTGGAAGCACACCGGACGCAGGAACCGATCGATCGCCAGCGTACCCACCGACGTGCCGCGCACATCCGACGTCGCCGGATACGGCCCGCCATGCACCATCGAATCACACACCTCGACCCCGGTCGGGTAGCCATTGAGCAAGATCCGCCCGACCTTCAGCTCCAGCAACGGCGTCAGTTGCGGGAAGTGTTCGAAGTCCGCCTGCTCGCCGATAATCGTCGCCGTCAGTTGCCCGTGCAGGCCTTGCAACGCCGCGCTGAGCTCGGCCTTGTCCGCCACTTCGACGATCACCGTGGTCGGGCCGAACACTTCTTCCTGCAGCACTTCATCGCCACCGATCAACAGGCTGACATCCGCTTTGAACAGTTGTGGCTGCGCCTGATTGCCCTGTTGCGGCTGGCCCGCCAGATGCTCGATGCCAGAATGAGCCAGGAGCTTGTGCAAGCCTTTGCCGTAGCTGCCGAGGGTGCCGGCGTTGAGCATGGTCTGCGCCGGTTGATCGCCGATCAAACCAGCGAGCTGCTGCATGAAGGCGCTGAACTGTGGCGAACGAATACCAATGACCAGTCCGGGATTGGTGCAGAACTGGCCGCAGCCCTGCACCACCGAAGCGGTCAGTTCGCGGGCAATCGATTCCGAACGCACGGCCAGCGCCTGCGGCAGGACGATCACCGGATTGATGCTCGACATCTCGGCGAACACCGGAATCGGTTGCGGCCGCGCCGCTGCCATGTCGCACAACGCCCGACCGCCCTTGAGCGAACCGGTGAAGCCCACCGCCTGAATCGCCGGATGCTTGACCAGCCATTCGCCGACGCCCCCGCCGTAAATCATGTTGAACACACCGGCCGGCATCGCGGTTTTCTCGGCGGCGCGAATCACTGCATCAGCGACCTGTTCCGCGGTTGCCATATGCCCCGAGTGTGCCTTGAACACCACCGGGCAGCCGGCCGCCAGCGCCGCAGCGGTATCGCCGCCGGCGGTGGAAAACGCCAACGGGAAATTGCTCGCACCGAACACCGCAACCGGGCCGAGGCCGATGCGGTATTGACGCAGATCCGGGCGTGGCAGTGGCTGGCGATCCGGCAGCGGCAGGTCGATCCGCGCGCCGTAGAAATCACCGCGCCGCAGGACTTTGGCGAACAGGCGCATCTGCCCGCTGGTACGCCCGCGCTCCCCCTGAATTCGCCCCGCAGGCAGCGCGGTTTCGCGGCAGACCACGGCAACGAAATCATCGCCCAGTGCATCCAGCTCATCGGCAATCGCGTCGAGAAACTGCGCGCGACGTTCAGCGCTGAGGCTGCGATACGCCGGGTATGCGGCGGCAGCGGCCTGGGCGGCAGCGTCGACTTCCTGCTGCGTGGCCTGGATGAACTCGCAAGGCAGGTTTTCACCCGTGGTCGCGTCGACGCTGTGCAGTTTCACATTGCCTGCTGCACTGCGCTGACCGCCGATGTAGTTGTGGCCGAGAATCTGAGTCATGGGAGCTCCTTAAAGGGTGCCGATGCTGTCCGGTTGAAAAGCCGCAGCTGCCGGGGCGATGCCGTTGACCAGCGGTGCGCCGAATTCGGCCTGGCTGATCTCGAACACGTCGCCCGGTTGCGTGCGAATGCCATCGGCGAACGACAGGGTCGCGGTGCCGAAAAAGTGAATGTGTACATCGCCCGGACGCAGGAACTGGCGGTACTTGAAGTGGTGGTATTCGAGGTTGGCGAGGCTGTGGCACATGTTGGCCTCGCCGCTGAGGAATTCGTTCTGCCACAGCACTTCGCCGTCGCGCAGGATGCGACTGCTGCCGGCCAGATGTTGCGGCAGCTCACCGGTGCGCAGTTCCGGGCCGTAGCTGCAACTGCGCAATTTCGAGTGAGCCAGATACAGGTAATTCTTGCGCTCCATGACGTGGTCGGAGAACTCGTTACCCACCGCGAAACCGAGGCGATACGGTTTGCCGTCATGGCCGATGACGTAGAGGCCGGCCATTTCCGGTTCCTCGCCGGCATCCTCGGCGAACGGCGGCAACGGGAAGGCCTCGCCCGGGCGCACGACGATGCTGCCGTCGCCCTTGTAGAACCACTCCGGCTGCACGCCCGCCTGCCCCGCCGCCGGTTTGCCGCCCTCCACGCCCCATTTGAAAATGCGCATGGTGTCGGTCATCGCCGCTTCGTCGCCGGCCTGCTGGTGCATTTTGTCTCGCGCCGAGGCGCTGCCCAGGTGCGTCAGGCCGGTGCCGCTGACCAACAGGTGCGCCGGATCGGGATGGTCCAGCGGCGGCAGGATGCGCCGCGTGCTCAGCAGCTCGGCGTAGTCATGGCTGATGCCGAGGCCGAGGGTTTGCACTTGCTGCTCCAGCGAGCCGCCGGCTTCGATGGCGGCCAGGGCCAGGTCACGCACGCAGCGGGCGCCCTGCACTTCGCGGATCAGACCGTTGTCGACCACGCCGACGCGGCGTTCGCCGTTGGTTAATTCGAATTGCACCAGATGCATATGTCCTCTCCTGTGTTATTCGCAACACCGCAGCCCCCTGTAGGAGTGAGCCTGCTCGCGATTGCGGTGTATCAGTCGCCATAAATATTGAAGGTGTTGGCCTCATCGCGAGCAGGCTCACTCCTACAAGGGTCGGTGTCTGTCAGCCATTCAGGTTCGGGTGGCGCCACGAGCGCTGGCGGCAAACTGGTCAACCGGCAGCACGTGCTTGCGCTCCAGCACGCGGTAAACCACACCGGTCAGAATCAAGCCGAACACCATCACCCCGCTGAGGAAATACAACCCTGAACCCAGGTTCCCGGTGTACTCCTTCAGCGCACCGATCACGAACGGCCCGATGTAGCCACCGAGATTGCCCACCGAGTTGATCAAGGCGATCCCCGCCGCCGCACTGGCACCGGCGAAGAACCGCCCCGGCAAGGTCCAGAACACTGCCGTGCAGGAAAACAGCGCGAACGCCACCAGGCACAGCGCCGCCAATTGCGCCACCGGCAACGACAGCCACGCACTGAGGAACAGGCCGATCGCGCCCAGCACATAAAGCACTGCCAGATGCCCGTAGCGATCGTTCATGCGGTCGGAGCTGCGCGGCACGATCAGCAAACCGACGATGCCGAAGATGTACGGCACCGACGAGACGAAACCGGTCACCAGATCGCTGCCGCCGAACTGCTTGATCAGCGTTGGCAACCACAGGCCGAGGCCATAAATGCTCAGGGTCACCGGCAGATAAAACAGCGCCAGCAGCAACACGCGTTTGTCCTTGAGCGCGTGCAGCGGGTTGCCGTGACGGGTCTGGCCGTATTCCTGCAGGTCTTTTTTCAGCTCGCCGCTCAGCCAGTCTTTCTCGGCCTGATCCATCCACTGCACTTGTTGCGGGCCGTCCGGCAACCAGCGCAGTACTGGCCAGGTCAGCAGGATCGCCGGGGTGCCGATGACGATGAACAGCCACTGCCAGCCGTGCAGGCCGAGGATGCCGTCCATGCCCAGCAGCCCGCCCGACACCGGGCCGGTGATCATCATTGCAATCGGTTGGGAGAGGATGAACAGGCCGAGGATCTTGCCGCGATGGCGCACCGGGAACCATTGAGTGATGTAGTACAGAACACCGGGAAAGAACCCCGCCTCCGCCGCGCCGAGCAGAAAGCGCATCACGTAGAAACTGTGCGGGCCCTGGACGAACGCCATGCCGATGGTGATTGCGCCCCAGGTGATCATGATCCGTGCGAACCAGCGCCGTGCGCCGAAGCGTTCGAGCATCAGGTTGCTGGGGATTTCCAGCAGAAAGTAGCCAATGAAAAACAGCCCGGCGCCCAGGCCATAGGCCGCATCACCGATGCCGATGTCGGCGCCCATGTGCAGCTTGGCAAAGCCGACGGCGGAGCGATCCACATAGGCGATCAGGTACAGCAGGATCAGGAAGGGAATCAGTTTCAGCGTGATGCGGCGGATAAGCCGCAATTCCTGGCTCATGGGGTCGGTCTCCGATTGTTGTTGTTATAGAACCTCGGGGGACGCCTCTCGCGGAAACCGCCAGGGCCAATCCCTCCGTCGAAAACGACTATATAGTAATACTAATTACCCAACAACACTTCCAAACTGCCGATTTTGAGCTTATGTTTAGCCGTGACTCGCAAACAATAGTCTTACAATAAGAGAACCGATCATGTCTGAGAAGAAACCCACCCTGCGCTCGGCCCAATGGTTTGGCACTGCCGACAAGAACGGCTTCATGTACCGCAGCTGGATGAAGAATCAGGGCATCGCCGACCACCAGTTCCACGGCAAGCCGATCATCGGCATCTGCAACACCTGGTCGGAACTGACCCCGTGCAACGCGCATTTCCGCCAGATCGCGGAGCACGTCAAACGCGGGGTGATCGAGGCCGGTGGCTTTCCGGTGGAATTCCCGGTGTTCTCCAATGGCGAATCGAACCTGCGCCCCACCGCCATGCTCACCCGCAACCTGGCGAGCATGGACGTCGAAGAGGCGATTCGCGGCAACCCGATTGACGGTGTGGTGCTGCTGACTGGCTGCGACAAAACCACCCCGGCGCTGCTGATGGGCGCGGCCAGTTGCGATGTGCCGGCGATCGTCGTCACCGGCGGGCCGATGCTCAACGGCAAGCACAAGGGCAAGGACATCGGTTCCGGCACTGTGGTCTGGCAGCTCAGCGAACAGGTCAAGGCCGGCACCATCACCCTCGATGATTTCCTCGCGGCCGAGGGCGGCATGTCGCGCTCGGCGGGCACCTGCAACACCATGGGCACCGCGTCGACCATGGCCTGCATGGCCGAAGCACTGGGCACATCCTTACCGCACAACGCGGCGATTCCGGCGGTGGATGCGCGACGTTATGTGTTGGCGCACATGTCCGGCATGCGTGCGGTGGAAATGGTGCGCGAAGACCTGCGTCTGTCGAAGATCCTGACCAAGGAAGCGTTTGAAAACGCCATTCGGGTCAACGCGGCTATCGGCGGTTCGACCAACGCGGTAATCCACTTGAAAGCCATTGCCGGTCGCATCGGTGTCGAGCTGGACCTGGATGACTGGACGCGCATTGGGCGCGGCATGCCGACCATTGTCGACCTGCAACCGTCCGGGCGTTTCCTGATGGAAGAGTTCTATTACGCTGGTGGCCTGCCAGCGGTGCTGCGCCGTCTCGGCGAAGCCAATCTGATCCCCAACCCCAACGCGCTGACCGTCAACGGCAAAACACTGGGCGAGAACACCCAGGACGCGCCGATCTATGGCGAAGACGAAGTGATCCGCACCCTCGACAATCCGATCCGCGCCGACGGCGGCATTTGCGTATTGCGCGGCAATCTGGCGCCGCTGGGGGCCGTGCTCAAGCCGTCCGCTGCCACCCCGGAACTGATGCAGCACCGAGGACGCGCGGTGGTGTTCGAGAACTTCGACATGTACAAGGCGCGGATCAACGACCCTGAGCTGGACGTGGATGCCGACTCGATTCTGGTGATGAAAAACTGCGGACCGAAGGGTTATCCGGGCATGGCCGAAGTCGGCAACATGGGGCTGCCGGCCAAGTTGCTGGCGCAGGGCGTGACCGACATGGTGCGCATTTCCGACGCGCGGATGAGCGGCACCGCGTACGGCACCGTTGTCCTGCACGTTGCGCCGGAAGCGGCGGCCGGCGGGCCTTTGGCGGCCGTGCAGGAAGGCGACTGGATCGAACTCGATTGCGCCAGCGGGCGCTTGCATCTGGATATTCCGGACGCCGAACTGGCGGCGCGCATGGCCGATCTGCAGCCACCGCAGCAGTTGCTGGTGGGCGGCTATCGTCAGTTGTACATCGACCATGTGTTGCAGGCGGACCAGGGCTGCGACTTTGACTTCCTGGTCGGTTGCCGAGGTGCGGAAGTTCCACGCCATTCCCACTAAGATCAAAAGATCACAGCCTGCGGCAGTTCCTACAGGGAAATGCATTCCAATGTAGGAGCTGCCGCAGGCTGCGATCTTTTCAAGGGCTGGATCGCCCACCGTCCGTGCCTGCTATGATGCGCGGCATCTCCATCGCTCAGGATCGCGCCGCTCCCCATGGATTACCGCAAACCTTCCGACCGCAAAAGCATGCACTCGCGCATTGTCCAGGAACTGGGCATGCAGATCGTCTCCGGACGCTTTTTGCCCGACGACAAACTGCCCGCCGAAGCCTTGTTGTGCGAGGAATACGCGGTGAGCCGGCCGGTGTTGCGCGAAGCCACGCGGGTGTTGGTGGCCAAGGGGCTGGTGTATTCCAGGCCGCGGGTCGGCACGGTGGTCAAGGCGCGCCGGGAGTGGCACATGCTCGATCCGGACGTGCTGCACTGGCTGATGCAAAGCAGTCCGCAGAACGAATTCTTCAATGTGCTGACCAGCGTGCGCAGCATCATCGAGCCGGCCGCTGCCGCCCTCGCCGCCCAGCATGCGACCGAGGCCGACATCGCGGCCATCGGCGAAGCCTATCAGCGCATGGAAGCCGCACCGACGCCGGAAGCCTTGCTGCAACCGGATCTGGACTTCCACAGCCGCATCGCCGATGCGACGCACAATGATCTGTTGGCCAATCTGTGCAACATGCTCTCGGTGGCGATTGCCGAGGCGCTGAAGCATTCGAATCAGCGGCCAAATCTGCATGAACTGGCGTTGCCGCGACACAAGGCGATTCTCACGGCCATCGAAAACCGTGATGCGCTGGGCGCCCGCCACGCGACGCTGGTGCAACTCGATGATGCGCGCAGTGCGTTGAGTGCGGTGCTCGGCACCGAGCTCACCTGAAGCAAAGCCAAAAGTTCGCAGCCTCCGGCAGCTCCTACAGAGATTGGGTGCACCCTTGGATTACTGATTTACTTGGCCTCCTGTAGGAGCTGCCGGAGGCTGCGATCTTTTGATCTTGACCTACAAAAAAGCCGCAACCCTAAGGTTGCGGCTTTGTTGTTTCAGGCATCTGGATCAGTGGGAGAACAGCGAATTGCCCTTCTGCCCTGCCATTTTCTCCGGCTTGATCAGGAACTTCGCCAGTGCCGGCAGCAGCCACAGCGCACCGAACATGTTCCACAGCAGCATGAAGGTCAGCATCAGGCCCATGTCGGCCTGGAACTTGATCGCCGAGAAGATCCAGGTGCACACGCCGATGGCCAGGCACAGACCGGTGAACAGCACCGCCTTACCGGTGGATTTCAGGGTCTGATAATAGGCTTCCTGCAACGGCAGCCCGGCCCGCAGGAAACTTTCCAGACGGCTGTAGATGTAAATGCCGTAGTCCACGCCGATCCCCACGCCCAGCGCCACCACCGGCAGGGTCGCGACTTTGACGCCGATGCCCATGAACGCCATCAGCGCGTTGCCCAGCACCGAGGTCAGCACCAGCGGCAGGACGATGCACAGGGTCGCCGCCCACGAGCGGAAGGTGATCATGCACATCACCGCCACGCAGATGTACACCAGGATCAGGATGGTCAGCTCGGCCTGTTTGATCACCTCGTTGGTGGCCGCCTCGATCCCGGCGTTACCGGCAGCGAGGATGAATTCCAGACCGTCCTTGTTGTTGGCCTTGGCGAATTCCTGCACCGCATGCACTGCACGGTCGAGGGTTTCGGCCTTGTGGTCATTGAGGAAGATCAGCACCGGCGCCAGCGAACAGCTGTTGTTGTACAGGCCGTCGGCACGGGCGATCGAGTTGTTCAGCACGTCCGGGTTGCGCGACAGGGTTTCCCATTTCAGGTTGCCCTCGTTCATGCCCTTGATCATCTGCTTGGACACGGTCACCAGCGAGATCGCCGACTGCACGCCCTCGGTGTTCTGCATCTTCCACATCAGCTCATCGATCGGCGCCATCGCTTCGTAGCGCGAGCAGCCTTCGGTGGCGGTCTTGACCATCACCACCAGCACGTCGGAACTGGTGGAGTAGTTGTTGATGATGAAGTTGTTGTCCTTGTTGTAGCGCGAGTCTGGACGCAGTTCCGGCGCGCCTTGGTCGAGGTCACCGATTTTCAGGTTCTGGCTGTACCAGAGGCCGCCACCGAAGGCGATCAGCGCCAGGGCAATCGAGACCGGTGCGACTTTCGGGCTGGCGAAGTTCGACAGCAGGCGCCAGAACGGGTGTTCGCGATTCGCGTCCTTCTTGCTCCGGGCAATCGCGCGCTGGCTGATGCCGGCATAGGAGATTGCCACCGGTAGCAGAATCAGGTTGGTGAACACGATCACCGCCACGCCGATGGAGGCGCCGATCGCCAGTTCGCGGATCACCCCGATGTCGATGATCAGCAGGGTGATGAAGCCCACCGCGTCGGCGAGAATCGCGATCATCCCCGGCAGGAACAGTTGCCGGAACGTGCGCCGCGCCGCGGTCAGGGCGTTGTCCGCCTCACTCGATTGCAGGGCGATGCCGTTGATCTTCTGCACGCCGTGGGAAATGCCGATGGCGAAGATCAGGAACGGCACCAGCATCGAATACGGATCCAGCCCGAAGCCGAAGAAGTGCATCAGCCCCAGTTGCCAGACCACTGCCACCAGTGTCGTGCTCAACACCGCAATGGTGCTGCGCACGCAGTTGGTGAACCACAGCAGCAGGATCAGAGTGATGACGAAAGCGATGCCGAAGAACATCACCACCATCACCAGACCGTCGATCAGGTCACCGACCTTCTTGGCGAAGCCGACGATGTGGATCTTGACGTTGGGGTTCTGCGCTTCGAACTTGTTGCGGATCTTGTCTTCCAGTTCGTGGGAGAACTGGCGATAGTCCAGCGCCAGCAACTTGCCCTGGTCCTGCGGATCCGGGTAGGACTCCAGCAGCGGGATGTCGACGATGCTCGACTTGAAGTCGTTGGACACCAGCCGCCCGACCTGCCCCGATTTGAGGACGTTGTTGCGCAGCATGTCGAGGCTGTCCTGCGAGCCGTTGTAGCTCTGCGGAATCACTTCACCGCCGGCAAAGCCCTCTTCGGTCACTTCGGTCCAGCGTACGCTCGGACTCCACAGCGATTTGAGGCCGGAGCGGTCGACGCCGGAGATGTAGAACACCTCGTCGTTGATCTGACGCAGAGTCTCCATGTACTCCTTGGAGAAGATGTCGCCGTCTTTGGCTTCCACCGAAATCCGCACGGTGTTGCCCAGGTTCGCCAGATCGTTGCGGTGCTCCATCATCTTCTCGATGAACGGATGCTTGAGCGGGATCATTTTTTCGAAGCTGGTGGACGGCCGGATCAGTGTGGCCTGCCAGAACAGGAAGACGCTGACCACCAGGCAGATCAGGATCACTGCCGGGCGGTTGTTGAAAATCAGACGTTCGAGGAGTGTCGCTTTTTCCTGCTGAGGAGTGATCAAGGAAGTCATAGCCCCGCCTTCTTATTATTGATCTCGGCGCCGTTTGGCTGGGTGGTGTGAACGCCACCCTGCCCGGTCAGAATCAGATTGCCGTCGCCAGCCGCCGTCACCGAGGACAGCGAGATGCGGTCCGGGCGGTTGAAGACGCTGAAGGTTTCGCCGTTGTCGCTGCTGCTGATCACCGAGCCGCCGTTGCCGACGATCACGATCGAGCCGTCCGCGAGCAGGGTCGCGCCGGACAGACCGAACTCCAGCGCACCGCGCGCCGCTTTGAGTTCGACCTGCTGCCAGGTGCTGCCGAAGTCGGTGGAGCGATAGAGGTTGCCGCGCAGGCCGTAGGCCAACAGGGTCTGCGGTTGTGCAGTGCCGATCACGCCGAACAGCGAGCCTTGATACGGGCCCTGGAGTTTTTCCCAGGTCTGGCCCCAGTCCGGGGAGCGGAACATGCTGCCCTGCTCGCCGACGATGAACAGCCCGGCGTCCTTGACCGCCGCGATGGCGTTGAGGTGGAACTGGTCCTGGTTGTCGAGGCGGTCGCTGACGTCCTGCCAGTTTTTGCCGCCATCGGTGGTTTCCAGCAAGGCCCCGTAAGCACCCACGGCGACGCCATGATTGACGTCCTGGAACCAGACGTCGAGCAGCGGCGCTTCGCGCTTGAGGTCTTCGAATTGTTTGCTCCAGGTCAGGCCGCCGTCTTCGCTGGCAAGGATCTGCGCGTCGTGGCCCACGGCCCAGCCGTGTTTGTCATCGACGAAATACACTGCCGTCAGCAGTTGCCGGGTCGGCACCTTGGCCTGGGTCCAGGCCTTGCCCTGGTCATCGGAATAGAGAATATGCCCGCGATCACCGACCGCCACCAACCGGTTACCGGCGTGAACGACATCGAGCATCAGGCTTTTTGCGGCTTTGGCCGACTCGGTGGAATACACCCCGTCGGCTGGCGCTTCGGCGGCCAGCGCGGGTGCCGACATGGCAACACAGCCCAGCAAAGTGAGTGCTGTGGCCAGCAACGCGGTGTTGCGTAACGCCGGCGGGCGGCAACGACTCATAGACCTTCCCCTATTTATTATTGTTAGGCCATTCGGCCTTAGGGCGCCGCAAGGGTGCTCGTGGTGACTGATGGGTCACAAGCATAGCCGTGAAACCCGCAGTCCAGAGCGCCTTGGGAAGCTGGCTCATCCTATCGGGCTTTGGAAACGTCTGACAATCGGCGCCACGTTATCTTTTGTTAACCAAATCGGCCTGCACAAAGCCCTGTAGGAGCTGACGAGTGAAACGAGGCTGCGATCTTTTGATCCTGATCTTTAAAACAAAAATCAAAATCAAAAGATCGCAGCGTTCCGCAGCTCCTACAGAAATATCGCGCGGCATCGAATAACCGGGTGGCGGGTGAATGCAGCGCCATTCGCCGGATGGATGCGGCAAATCTTGTGCGGGGGACTTGCACGATCGGTATTATGGTATACCATCAGACGCACAGACACTCTCAATCCCCCCACGGAGCAGCTCATGAGTTTCGAAATTCGCAAGATCGTCAGCTATGTCGATGAAACCTTCATCGAAGGCGGCAAGGCCACTGACAAGCCGGTGACCATGGTCGGCCTGGCGGTGGTGATGAAGAACCCTTGGGTGGGGAACGGCTTCGTCGAGGATCTGAAACCGCAGATCCGCGCCAACTGTTCCGACCTCGGCGCAATGATGGTCGAACGTCTGGTGGGCATCATCGGCGGCGCCGAGAAGATCGAGGCCTACGGCAAGGCAGCAGTGGTCGGTGCCGACGGCGAGATCGAACACGCCTCGGCGGTGATCCACACCCTGCGCTTCGGCAACCACTATCGCGAAGCGGTCAAGGCCAAGAGCTACCTGAGCTTCACCAACAAACGCGGTGGCCCGGGCACGTCGATTCAGATCCCGATGATGCACAAGGACGACGAAGGCCTGCGTTCGCACTACATCACCCTGGAAATGCAGATCGAAGACGCCCCGCGTGCCGACGAAATCGTTGTGGTGCTCGGTTGCGCCGACGGTGGTCGCCTGCACCCGCGCATCGGCAACCGCTACATCGATCTGGAAGAACTGGCCGCCGAAAAAGCCCAGTAATCACAATAAAAAGGCATTGCAGGAGCGCTCCATGATTCGGCTCACCGCTGAACTCACCCCGGCTGGCACCAGTTACCTGGCGACCGGCCAAGGCCAGCCCGTGGTCTTGATCCACGGCGTGGGCCTGAACAAAGAAATGTGGGGGGGCCAGATCGTTGGCCTCGCCAGCCAGTATCGGGTGATCGCCTACGACATGCTCGGCCACGGCGCCAGCCCGCGACCGGCCAGCGGCACCGCGCTGCTCGGTTACGCCGATCAGTTGCTGGAGCTGCTCGACCACCTGAACCTGCCCCAGGCAGCGGTGATCGGTTTCTCCATGGGCGGGCTGGTGGCGCGGGCGTTTGCCCTGCACTACCCCGAGCGCCTGCAAAGCCTGGTAGTCCTCAACAGCGTGTTCAACCGCAGCGAAGAACAGCGCGCCGGCGTCATTGCCCGCACCGCACAAGCTGCCGAACACGGCCCGGATGCCAACGCCGAAGCGGCGCTGTCGCGCTGGTTCAGCCGTGAATATCAGGCAGCCAACCCGGCGCAGATCGCTGCCATTCGCCAGACCCTGGCCGGTAACGATCCGCAGGGTTACCTGACCACCTACGAACTGTTCGCCACTCAGGACATGTACCGCGCCGATGATCTGGGCAGTATCCAGGCACCGACGCTGATCGCCACCGGCGAACTCGACCCCGGTTCAACCCCGGAAATGGCCGAGCAACTGGCCCGGCGCATCCCCGGTGCGAAGGTTGCGGTGCTGCCCGAGCAACGGCATATGATGCCGGTAGAGTCGCCGCGCCTGGTCAACCAGACGCTGCTGGAATTTCTCGAATTCGCACACTCCCGACAAAATCAAATAAAGGGGATCGTTGCATGACACTCGCACGCTTCCAGATGTGCATCGGCGGAGAATGGGTCGATGCCCTCTGCGGCAAGACCTTCGAAAGCCTCAACCCGGCCACAGCCTTGGCTTGGGCCGAACTGCCTGACGCCGATGAAGCGGACGTCGAACGCGCCGTACAAGCGGCGCAGACCGCCTTCGACAGCCCGGCCTGGCGCGGTCTGACCGCCACCGCGCGCGGCAAACTGTTGCGTCGCCTCGGTGATTTGATTGCGGAAAACAAGGAACAACTGGCGCAGCTGGAAAGCCGCGACAACGGCAAGCTGATCCGCGAAACCCGTGGGCAGGTCAGTTATCTGCCAGAGTTCTTCCACTACACCGCAGGCCTGGCCGACAAGCTTGAAGGCGGCACCCTGCCGCTGGACAAGCCCGACCTGTTCGCCTACACCGTGCACGAAGCGATGGGCGTGGTCGCCGCGATCATTCCGTGGAACAGCCCGTTGTACCTGACCGCGATCAAACTGGCCCCGGCCCTCGCCGCCGGCAACACCATCGTGATCAAGCCGTCCGAGCACGCCTCGGCGACCATTCTTGAACTCGCGCGTCTGGCCCTCGAAGCCGGGATTCCGCCGGGCGTGGTCAACGTCGTCACCGGTTACGGCCCGAGCACCGGCGCCGCCCTCACCCGTCATCCGCTGATCCGCAAAATCGCCTTCACCGGCGGCGCGGCCACGGCCCGGCATGTAGTGCGCAGCAGCGCCGAAAACTTCGCCAAGCTGTCGCTGGAACTGG
Organism: Pseudomonas serboccidentalis; assembly: GCF_028830055.1. NCBI lineage: Bacteria > Pseudomonadati > Pseudomonadota > Gammaproteobacteria > Pseudomonadales > Pseudomonadaceae > Pseudomonas > Pseudomonas serboccidentalis. Next base: position 1,938,635 of record NZ_CP101655.1, on the reverse strand, counting down.
GCGGCAAGTCGCCGAACATCATCTTCGCCGACGCCGATCTGGACAGCGCGATCAACGGCGCGATTGCCGGGATCTATGCCGCATCGGGTCAGAGCTGCGTGTCCGGCTCGCGGCTGCTGGTGCAGGATGAAATCTACGACGAATTCGTCAACCGACTGGTCGAGCGCGCCCGGCGCATTCGCATCGGCAACCCGCAGGAAGACCAAAGTGAAATGGGCCCGATGGCCACCGCGCAGCAACTGGCGGTGGTCGAAGGTCTGGTCGCTGATGCCATCGCCGAAGGCGCGCGTTTGCGCACCGGCGGCAAACGTCCGACAGATCTCGGCGACGGCTGGTTCTACGAGCCGACGCTGTTCGAGTGCGACCGCAATTCGATGAAGATCATGCAGGAAGAAGTCTTCGGCCCGGTGGCTTCGGTGATTCGTTTCAAAGATGAAGCCGAAGCGCTGGCGATCGCCAACGACTCGCAGTTCGGCCTCGCCGCCGGCATCTGGACCCGCGATCTGGGGCGCGCCCATCGTCTGGCGCGCGATGTGCGCTCGGGAATCATCTGGGTCAACACCTACCGCGCGGTGTCAGCGATGGCGCCGATCGGTGGCTTCAAGAACAGTGGCTATGGACGCGAAAGCGGCATCGATTCGGTGCTGGCCTACACCGAACTGAAAACGGTGTGGATCAACCTCTCTCAGGCACCGATGCCTGATCCGTTTGTGATGCGCTAGGAGTCCTGCGACATGATCGAACCCGGCATTTACAAAGATGTGATGAGCTCGTTTCCGTCCGGGGTCACGGTGGTGACCACCCTTGACCCTGCGGGCGGCATCGTCGGCATCACCGCCAGCGCCTTCAGCGCGCTGTCGATTGATCCGGCACTGGTGCTGTTCTGCCCCAACTACGCCTCCGACACCTACCCGGTGCTGCGCGACAGCAAGAAGTTCGCGATCCATTTGCTGTCCGCCGACCAGACTGCCGAGGCCTATGCCTTCGCCGGTAAAGGCAAGGACAAGGCCAAGGACATCGAGTGGCATCTGAGCGAACTCGGTAACCCGATCCTGGCCAAGGCCACGGCGATCATCGAGTGCGAGTTGTGGCGTGAATACGACGGTGGTGACCACGCAATCATCGTCGGCGCGGTGAAGAACCTGATCCTGCCCGAGCAACCGGTGACGCCGATGATCTACCACAAGGGCAAGCTCGGCCCGTTGCCAACCCTGGCCTGACGGATTCACACAAATCCCTGTAGGAGCTGCCGAAGGCTGCGATCTTTTGATCTTGCTCGTGAAAATCAAAATCAAAAGATCGCAGCCTTCGGCAGCTCCTACGCAAGGGATATGTGTTGTGAGGAGGATTTATGAGTAACGAGAAGTACGAAAAAGGCCTGAAGATCCGCACTCAGGTGCTGGGCGAAGCCTACGTGCAGCGCTCCATCGACAATGCCGACGACTTCACCCGTCCGCTGCAGGAAATGGTCACCGAATACTGCTGGGGCCATGTCTGGGGGCGCGAGGGTTTGTCGCTCAAGGAGCGCAGCATGATCAACCTGGCGATGATCTCGGCGCTCAACCGTCCGCATGAACTCAAGCTGCATGTGCGCGGCGCCTTGCGTAACGGCCTGAGTCGTGAGCAAATACGCGAAATTCTGCTTCAGGTCGGTATTTATTGCGGCGTCCCGGCAGCCGTGGACAGTTTCCGGCTCGCCCGTGAAGCCTTCGCCGAAGCCGACGCCGAGGCCTCCAGTTAACCCCTCGGCTGTTTAGATGCCCGTCTGGCATGGACAGCCAACATCAAGAGCGGACCCCATGAAACGCCAGCCACTCGACGACAGCTTCAAGGTCAATCGCAACCCCGTCACCCTGCGCGAAATCGTGCTGGATAAACTGCGTAGCGCGATCATGAATTTCCAGCTCATGCCAGGGGATCGTCTGGTGGAGCGCGATCTGTGCGATCGCCTCGGTGTCAGCCGCACGTCGGTGCGCGAAGCCTTGCGTCACCTCGAATCCGAAGGCCTGGTGGAGTTCGCTGACGCCAAGGGTCCGCGCGTGGCGATCATCACCCTCGCCGATGCGGTCGACATCTATGAGCTGCGCTGTGTACTCGAAGGCCTGATCGTGCAGCTGTTCACCCTGCGCGCCAAGGCCAAGGACATCAAGGCCCTGGAAAAAGCCCTCGACGAGAACCGCAAGGCGCTCAAGGACGGCGAGCTGCAACAGGTGATCGACTCGGTGCAGGGTTTCTACGACGTGCTGCTCGAAGGCTCGGGCAACCATGTCGCGGCCACTCAGCTGCGCCAGTTGCAAGCGCGCATCAGCTACCTGCGGGCGACCTCGGTGTCCCAGGAAAACCGGCGCGGCGCGAGTAACCAGGAAATGGAAAAAATGGTCGAGGCGATCAAGAGCGGCGATCCGCTGGCGGCGCATCAGGCCTGTGTCGATCACGTACGCGCCGCAGCGGCCGTGGCCCTCGACTACCTCAAGCGCAAACAGGAAGAGACCGGCGCCACGCCGAACATCACCCCGCCCATCGCGCTGAAAGAACCGCGCATAGGTCACTGACATGTTCAGCCCGAGCTTTTGCCCGAAATGCGGTGGCCCTGACCTCGGTCAGCAGGTGCCGCCGGGCGATACGCACGAGCGCCTGATGTGCCGTGGTTGCGGCTACATCCACTACGTCAATCCGAAGATCATCGCCGGCTGCATCATCGAGCAGGACGGCAAATACCTCTTGTGCCAACGGGCGATCCCACCGCGCCCGGGCACCTGGACCCTGCCGGCCGGCTTCATGGAAAGCGGCGAAACCACCGAGCAGGCGGCGCTGCGTGAAGTCTGGGAAGAAAGCGGCGTGCGTGCGGAAATCCTCTCGCCGTACTCGATTTTCAGCGTGCCGAAGATCAGCGAGGTGTACATCATCTTCCGCGCCATCGCGCTGGAGATCACCGGCCAGTTCGGCCCCGAGACCCTGGACTACAAGTTCTTCGCCCCCGAAGACATCCCGTGGGAGCAGATCTACTACCCGGCGATCCGGCAGATCCTCGAGCGCTACATCGAGGAACGTCAGGCCGGGGTGTATGGGATCTACATGGGCAATGATGACAGCGGGAAGATCCACTTTATCCGCTGACTTCAAGCGCTACCCGATCCCTGTAGGAGCTGCCGAAGGCTGCGATCTTTTGATCCTGTTTTTAAAAGCAAGATCAAAAGATCGCAGCCTTCGGCAGCTCCTACAGGGTGTGGTGGTGTTGCTTAGAGTGGGGCAATGCCTTCGACGATGATGATCTCCGCCCTCGCCCATTCCTCGCGATAACGTTTCGCTTCCTGATACGCCGCCGAGTGGTAGCACGCCAGTGCCTGCTCGTAGCTTTCGAATTCGATCACCACACTACGCTGAGGGGTAGCCCTGCCTTCCAGCGCTTCGCTGCGCCCGCCTCTGGCCAGAAACTTCGCGCCGTACTCGGTGAACGCCTTCGGCGCGCGCTGGGTGTATTGGCTGTAGTGCTCGGCATCCGCCACATCCACATGGGCAATCCAGTACGCCTTCATAGTGACCTCTTTGTTGATTTTGTATTATGGTATACCAATATTATTTCCAACAAACCCTGAGAGTCCAGCATGGCCTTCAACAGCATCGAAGAAATCATCGAAGATTATCGCCTCGGCAAAATGGTCCTGCTGGTCGATGACGAAGATCGGGAAAACGAAGGCGACCTGCTGCTGGCCGCCGACAGCTGCACACCCGAGGCGATCAGCTTCATGGCCCGCGAAGCACGCGGGTTGATCTGCCTGACGCTGACCGACGAACACTGCCAGCGTCTGGGCCTGGAGCAAATGGTGCCGAGCAATGGCAGCGTGTTCAGCACCGCGTTCACCGTGTCGATTGAAGCGGCGGTCGGCGTGACCACCGGCATTTCGGCAGCTGACCGCGCGCGTACGGTCGCTGCCGCGGTGGCCAAGGACGCCCGCGCCGAAGACCTCGTGCAACCCGGGCACATCTTCCCGCTGCGCGCCAAGGAAGGCGGCGTGCTGACCCGCGCCGGCCACACCGAAGCCGGTTGCGATCTGGCGCGCCTCGCCGGCTTCACCCCCGCCTCGGTGATCGTCGAGGTGATGAACGACGACGGCACCATGGCTCGCCGCCCGGACCTGGAAGTGTTCGCGCGCAAGCACGGGATCAAGATCGGCACCATCGCCGACCTGATCCATTATCGCCTGAGCACCGAGCACACCATCGAACGCATCGGCGAACGTGAGCTGCCGACGGTGCATGGCACGTTCCGCTTGATCACCTTTGAAGACCGTATTGAGGGTGGCGTGCACATGGCGATGGTCATGGGCGATCTGCGCCGCGAAGAGCCGACGCTGGTGCGCGTGCATGTGATTGACCCGCTGCGTGATCTGGTCGGTGCCGAGTACAGCGGCCCGAGCAACTGGACGCTGTGGGCGGCGCTGCAACGGGTCGCGGCTGAAGGCCATGGGGTTGTCGTGGTGTTGGCCAATCACGAGTCGTCGCAGGCGTTACTGGAGCGTGTGCCGCAATTGACCCAGCCGCCACGGCAGTTCAGCCGCTCGCAATCGCGGATTTATTCGGAGGTGGGCACCGGGGCGCAGATTCTGCAGAACCTGGGGGTGGGCAAGCTGCGCCACCTGGGGCCGCCGCTGAAGTATGCGGGGTTGACCGGGTATGACCTGGAAGTGGTTGAGAGCATTCCGTTCAGCGAATAACCCACACCAAACACAAATCCAAATGTAGGAGTGAGCCTGCTCGCGATAGCGGTGTGACATTCAGCAATGATGTTGACTGATACACCGCAATCGCGAGCAGGCTCACTCCTACAAGGGTTTTGCATTTCAGATCCATTTCTTCGAACCACAAAAAAGGACAGCCTCCAGATAACCGGTAAGGCAAAGTGCTTGCACAAAGTTTGGAATACCATAATATGATATTCCATAGACCGGGCGACCTGAAAAACCGTCCAGCTACTGCTCCCGACAGGCGGGCAACAACGCAAGCCCGCTCAAAAACACAACAATGAGGGCGTAAAAATGGTGTTGAACAAAGCTGCAACCGCAATCCTTTTTGCGGGACTGCTGAGCGTGACCGGCCAGGCTGCAATGGCCGCCGAAAGCGTGAACTTCGTCAGCTGGGGCGGTAGCACCCAGGATGCGCAGAAACAGGCCTGGGCCGATCCGTTCAGCAAGGCCAGCGGCATCACCGTGGTGCAGGACGGTCCGACCGACTACGGCAAACTCAAGGCCATGGTCGAGAGCGGCAACGTGCAGTGGGACGTGGTCGATGTCGAAGCCGACTTCGCCTTGCGTGCCGCTGCTGAAGGTCTGCTCGAACCCCTCGATTTCAAAGTCATCCAGCGCGACAAGATCGACCCGCGTTTCGTCAGCGATTACGGCGTTGGCTCGTTCTTCTTCTCCTTCGTTCTCGGCTACAACGAGGGCAAACTCGGCGCCAACAAGCCGCAGGACTGGAGCGCCCTGTTCGACACCAAGACCTACCCCGGCAAACGCGCCCTGTACAAATGGCCTAGCCCCGGCGTGCTCGAACTGGCGCTGCTGGCCGATGGCGTACCGGCCGACAAGCTCTACCCGCTGGACCTGGATCGCGCCTTCAAAAAACTCGACACCATCAAGAAAGACATCGTCTGGTGGGGCGGCGGCGCGCAGTCGCAGCAACTGCTGGCGTCCGGTGAAGCGAGCATGGGCCAGTTCTGGAACGGTCGCATTCACGCCCTGCAGGAAGACGGCGCACCGGTGGGCGTGAGCTGGAAGCAGAACCTGGTCATGGCCGACATTCTGGTGATTCCAAAAGGCTCGAAAAACAAGGACGCGGCGATGAAGTTCCTGGCCAACGCCAGCAGTGCCAAAGGCCAGGCCGACTTCTCCAACCTGACCGCCTACGCCCCGGTCAACGTCGACAGCGTGGCGCGCCTGGACTCGGTGCTGGCCCCGAACCTGCCGACTGCCTACGCTAAGGATCAGATCACTCTTGATTTCGCGTACTGGGCCAAGAACGGTCAAGCCATCGCGACACGGTGGAACGAATGGCTGGTCAAATGAAAATGGCGGCCGCTGCGTCCCGTCCCTCCACTGCCACCGGGAGCGCCGCGAGCGCTGCCGGTCCGGCCCTCGGCAAGGCCAGTGCAATGGCGCAAGCCCCGTCCTTCAAGCAACGCTGGCGTGGCGCCGGCAACCTCCTGCCGGCGCTGCTGTTCCTCGGCCTGTTCTTTCTCGCGCCGTTGATTGGCCTGCTGTTGCGCGGTGTGCTGGAACCAACCCCGGGCCTTGGCAACTATGAACAACTGTTCGCTAACTCGGCGTACGCCCGGGTGCTGCTCAACACCTTTTCGGTGGCCGGGCTGGTGACGATCTTCAGCCTGTTGCTGGGCTTTCCGCTGGCCTGGGCGATCACTTTGGTGCCACGCGGCTGGGGGCGCTGGATCCTCAACATCGTGCTGTTGTCGATGTGGACCAGCCTGCTCGCCCGCACCTATTCGTGGCTGGTGCTGCTGCAAGCCTCGGGGGTGATCAACAAGGCGCTCATGGCCATGGGCATCATCGATCAGCCGCTGGAAATGGTGCACAACCTGACCGGCGTGGTGATCGGCATGAGCTACATCATGATCCCGTTCATCGTCCTGCCGTTGCAGGCGACCATGCAGGCCATCGACCCGATGATCCTGCAGGCCGGCTCGATCTGCGGTGCCAGTCCGTGGACCAACTTCTTCCGGGTGTTCCTGCCGCTGTGCCGGCCGGGTCTGGCGTCCGGCGGGTTGATGGTGTTCGTGATGTCGCTCGGTTACTACGTCACCCCGGCGCTGCTCGGCGGGGCGCAGAACATGATGCTGCCGGAGTTCATCATTCAGCAGGTGCAATCGTTCCTCAACTGGGGCCTGGCCAGTGCCGGCGCCGCATTGCTGATCGCGATCACCCTGGTGCTGTTCTACTTCTACCTGAAGCTTCAGCCGGAATCCCCGGTTGGCGCCAGCAACGCGAGGTAAGCCGAGATGCTCCTGACTCCCAATGCCATGAGCCGCCGGATGCGTTTCGGCCTCTATGCCACCACCGGGCTGATCGGTCTGTTCCTGCTGTTGCCGATCGTGTTCATCGTTCTGCTGTCGTTCGGCTCCTCGCAGTGGCTGGTCTTCCCGCCACCGGGGTGGACGCTGAAATGGTACGGCCAGTTCTTCTCCAACGCCGACTGGATGAACGCCGCCGCGGCCAGCCTCAAGGTCGCCGTGTTGACCACGATCTGCGCCGTGGCCCTCGGTTTGCCGACCGCGTTTGCGCTGGTACGCGGGCGTTTTCCCGGTCGGGAAATGCTCTATGGTCTGTTCACCCTGCCGATGATCGTGCCGCTGGTGATCATCGCCGTGGCGGTGTACGCGCTGTTTCTCAAGCTCGGCTACACCGGGACCATGTTCGCCTTCGTGGTCAGCCATGTGATCGTCGCGCTGCCATTCACCATCATCTCGATCATCAACTCGCTGAAGCTGTTCGATCAGTCGATTGAAGACGCGGCGGTGATCTGCGGCGCCTCACGCCTGCAAGCGGTGTTCAAGGTGACCTTCCCGGCGATCCGTCCGGGCATGGTCGCCGGCGCCCTCTTCGCCTTCCTCGTTTCATGGGACGAAGTGGTGCTCAGCGTGATGATGGCAAGTCCCACCCTGCAAACCCTTCCCGTGAAAATGTGGACCACCCTGCGCCAGGACCTGACACCGGTGATCGCCGTCGCTTCGACGCTGCTGATCGGCCTGTCGGTATTGGTCATGGTGATCGCCGCCGCACTGCGCCGGCGCAACGAAATCAGCGCCTGAGCGCCCAGGAGTACGACATGAGTGCCGTGATCAAAGACGCCTCCCAGCAGACCGACAAACCCCTGGTCAGCCTGCGCAACCTGAACAAGCACTACGGCGACTTTGCCGCCGTCGACAACATCTCGCTGGATATCAAGGACGGCGAGTTCCTGACCTTTCTCGGCTCCAGCGGCTCAGGCAAAAGCACCACGCTGTCGATGCTCGCCGGGTTCGAAACGCCGAGCAGCGGCGAGATCCTCGTCAACGGCCAGTCGCTGGTCAACGTGCCACCGCACAAGCGCGACATCGGCATGGTGTTCCAGCGTTACTCGCTGTTCCCGCACCTGTCGGTGCGCGACAACATCGCCTTCCCGCTGGCGATCCGCAAACTCGCTGCCGCCGAACGTGACAAGCGTGTCGATGCGATGTTGAAACTGGTGCAGCTTGAGCAATTCGCTCATCGCCGCCCTTCGCAACTGTCCGGCGGTCAGCAGCAACGGGTCGCCATCGCCCGGGCGCTGGTCTATGAACCGCGCATTCTGTTGATGGACGAACCGCTCGGTGCACTGGACAAGAAACTGCGTGAGGATCTGCAGGATGAACTGCGCCAGCTGCATCGGCGTCTGGGCATCACCATCGTCTACGTGACCCACGATCAGGAAGAAGCCATGCGCCTGTCACAGCGCATCGCGATTTTCAGTCACGGCAAGATTGTCGGCCTGGGCAGCGGGTATGACCTGTACCAGAACCCGCCGAATGCGTTTGTCGCCTCGTTCCTCGGCAACTCGAACTTCCTCAAGCTCAAGGCGCACGGGAATGCGGCGGCGAGTTTTGAGGGGCAGTCGCTGTCGATACGACTGACCGCCGGATTGCACACCGATCAGGATGTGCTGCTGATGGTGCGGCCGGAGAAAGCCCTGGCGCTGAGCGTGCAGCAGGCCAGCGATGAGCCGTTGGTGGCGGGTTGGAATGAGGTGTCGGCGAAGGTCGTCGAGGTGTTGTTTCTGGGCGAGAGCCAGACCTGCAGCGTGGTCACGTCGGGCGGGACTTCGATGAAGGTGAAGGCGTTGTCGGCGGCGGGCATGCCGCTCAAGGCTGGGGATTCGGTGCGGGTGCGCTGGGCCACGGCGGATGCCTGCGTGTACACCGAGTGGACCGAAAGCGACCTCAACAAAGCGGCCGGCGCCCACTGATATTTCCCTGACACCAGATCCCCCTGTAGGAGTGAGCCTGCTCGCGATAGCGGACTGACATTCAACATAGTTGTTGTCTGGCACACCGTTATCGCGAGCAGGCTCACTCCTACAAGGAAACTGTCTATCACCCTCGGGTCACACAGCGTCGGGCTGCGGTGGCCCTTTTTTCAGACGATGGGCGCGAAACCTTCAACTTCGTCCGGCCACGCCGTGAGGATTTCGAAACCCGTCTCGGTCACCGCCACCATGTGCTCCCACTGCGCCGACAACGAGCCATCCTTGGTCAGCACGGTCCAGCCGTCCGGCATGTTCTTCACATGGCGCTTACCGGCATTGAGCATCGGTTCGACGGTGAAGATCATCCCCGCCTTGAGCTTCATGCCCTGATTCGGAAAACCGTAATGCAGGATCTGCGGTTCATCGTGATAGACCTTGCCAATGCCGTGGCCGCAATACTCGCGCACCACGCTGAAACCTTCCTTCTCCGCCAGGCTCTGGATCGCATGGCCGATATCGCCCAGCGTCGCGCCCGGGCGCACCAGACGGATGCCGGCGCACATGGCGTCGTAGGTGGTCTTGATCAGGTGCTGCGCCTCAGGGGTCGCCTCGCCGACCACGTACATGCGACTGGTGTCGCCGAACCAGCCGTCCTTGATCACCGCGATGTCGAGGTTGACGATATCGCCGTCCTGCAACGGTGTGCCCGAAGGAATGCCGTGGCACACCACGTCGTTGACCGAGGCGCAGACGGTTTTCGGGAAGCCGTGATAACCGACGTTGGCTGGAATCGCCTTTTGCACATTGACGATGTAGTCGTTGCACAGGCGATCCAACTCATCGGTGGTCACGCCGGCCTTCACATGCGGCACCAGCATCGCCAGGACTTCAGCGGCGAGTTTGCCGGCAGCACGCGACTGAGCGATTTCGGCGGGGGTGTTGATCTTGATCTGGTTTCTCATGCGCTGACGGCTTCCTGAGTCAGTTGATGCAGATCCAGCCCGCCGCTCTGTTCGGCGCGGATCAGCAAGCGGCAAATGGCGCTGTGGTCGAGGTTGGGGTGCAGTTCGGCGAGCATGCCGATGCGCATCCAGTGCTCGGCCTGCGCATTGATCGAGCGGCTGAGCGCGTTGCTGGAGATGCGCAGGTTTTCGTGCATGTCTTCTGAAATCTTTACGATGCCCATATCCGAATCCGATACGAAGTGTATATGGATCGTATATTAGCCAACTCTCATGGAAAATTGCAAACCAACCCTGTAGGAGCTGCCGCAGGCTCGGGGCGCGATCGGACGATCTTTTGATCTTGCTTTTGTTTATAAAAACCAAAGTCAAAAGATCGCAGCCTGCGGCAGCTCCTACAGAATGCAGTGCATCAAATCGCAGGCAAAAAAAAGCTGCCAAAAGAGGCAGCAAAAACTTTAAGAACACGCGATGTATTGGGTTGAGCATAGACGCCGGAACATGACAGCGTCATGACAGCCGCACATTCATTGAACCGCCCCTGCCCCGTCATCAGGCTGTCATCAAGTCAGCGGCAGAATCCTCGCAAACCGTCTTGAGCCTTCGACGGACGTTTTGCAAGGATTCCCATGAAAGAAGACGCCTCGCTGTTTGCCGCCATCGACCTGGGTTCGAATGCGTTTCGCATGATGATCGGCCAGTCGGTACGCAGCCGAAAAGGCTTCATGATTCAGGAGGTCAAAACCTTGCGTGAGCCGGTGCGGCTGGCCGAGGGATTCGACGGCGGCGCGCTGGATGCAATGGCTCTGGATCGTGGCTGGCAGGCGCTGGCGCGCTTCGGCAAGAAACTGCGCGGGTTCGAGGCCGGCAAGGTTCGCGCGGTGGCGACCAGCGCCGTGCGCGAGGCCGACAATGCGCAGTTGTTTCTGGACAGCGCCGAACGCCATCTGGGCTTTCGCATCGACGTCATCTCCGGCCATGAAGAGGCGCGCCTGGTGTACGCCGGCGTCGCCCATTCGCTGCCAAGCGCGCAAGACCTGCGACTGGTGGTCGACATCGGCGGCGGCTCCACCGAACTGATTCTCGGCCAGGGCGCGCAACCGCTGCTCACCGAGAGCATCGCCATCGGCAGCGGCACCCTTGGCGCACGCTATTTCCCCGACGGGCGTATCGCTCCCGGTGCGCTGCAAGAAGCCGAGCGCGTCGCCATCCTGCAATTCGAAAAAGTCGCCCGCCGCTACCGCGCGCAGGGCTGGCAACAGACCATTGGTTCATCGGGCACTGCGCGCATGCTGGCGAAAGTGCTCAAGGCCAATCGCTTGAATGACTTGGGCCAGGACGGCATTACCTATGGCGGACTGTTGCGCCTGTCGCTCCTGCTGCTGAAAGTGAAGAACGTTCAGCAATTGAAACTGGCCGGCTTGCAGCCGCATCGCCAGAGCATCCTTCCGGGTGGGCTGGTGCTGATGCTGGCGGCGTTCAAGGTGTTCGGCATTTCACAGATGGCCCCGTCGGAACCGGGTTTGCGCCTCGGTGTGCTGCACGGTTTGATGAGTCGTCACTGACACTCAACAAAACCCATTGTGGGAGCGAGCTTGCTCGCTCCCACAATGGGTTTTGGTTGTCTCCTCAGGCCAGTTCTTTGCGCAACTGGCGAGCCGCCGTGACCATGTGCACCAGCGCCGCTTCAGTCTCCGGCCAGCCACGGGTTTTCAAGCCGCAGTCCGGGTTGACCCACAACCGCTCTGGCGGAATACGCTGGGCAGCCTTGCGCAGCAAGTTGACCATTTCCGATGCATCCGGCACTCGCGGCGAGTGAATGTCGTAGACGCCCGGGCCGATCTCGTTCGGATAGGCGAAAGCTTCGAAAGCGTCGAGCAGTTCCATGTCCGAGCGCGAGGTTTCGATGGTGATCACGTCGGCGTCCATCGCCGCGATGGACTCGATCACATCGTTGAACTCGCTGTAGCACATGTGGGTGTGGATCTGGGTTTCGTCACGCACCCCCGACGCGCACAAACGGAACACTTCGGTGGCCCAGTCCAGATAATGCTGCCACTGCGCCCGGCGCAACGGCAGGCCTTCGCGGAACGCGGCTTCGTCGATCTGCACGATCCTGATCCCGGCGGCTTCCAGATCCACCACTTCATCACGAATCGCCAGCGCCAGTTGCCGCGCCTGCACCTCGCGGGACACGTCTTCGCGGGGGAACGACCACATCAGCATGGTCACAGGTCCCGTCAACATGCCTTTCATGACTTTGTCGGTCAGGCTTTGGGCGTAGCGGATCCACTCCACGGTCATGGCCTTCGGACGGCTCAGGTCACCAAAGATCACCGCCGGTTTCACGCAGCGTGAACCGTAGCTCTGCACCCAGCCGAAACGGGTGAACACGTAGCCATCCAGTTGCTCGGCAAAGTACTCGACCATGTCGTTGCGCTCGGCTTCCCCGTGCACCAGCACATCGAGGCCCAGTTGCTCCTGGATCTCCACCGCGTGGCGGATCTCGCTGTACATGGCTTCGGTGTATTCGGCTTCGCTGAGCTTGCCTTGCTTGAATGACTGGCGCGCCAGACGAATCGACGCGGTCTGCGGAAACGAACCGATGGTGGTGGTCGGGAACAGCGGCAGGTTGAGGCCGGCGCGTTGTTTGCCAATGCGCTGGCTAAACGGCGATTGGCGCTGGCTGTCCTGCGCCGTAATGGCCGCAACACGGGCCTGCACGGCGGGTTTGTGAATACGTGGCGAGGCGGCGCGACTGGTCTGTACCGAGCGGCTTTGGGTCAAGGCCCGCAGCACTTTCGGCGCTTCCGGCTGATTGACGGCCTGGGCCAGCAGCGCGACTTCCTCGCACTTCTGCACGGCAAACGCCAGCCAGCTTTTCAGCTCGGCATCGAGTTGGTCTTCGCGGCTCAGGTCCACCGGGCTGTGCAACAGCGAGCACGATGGCGCGACCCACAGGCGATCGCCCAGGCGCTCATGCGCATGCTGCAACGTCGCGAGCGCGTTCTCCAGATCGCAGCGCCAGACGTTACGGCCATTGACCATGCCCAGCGACAACACCTTGTACGCCGGCAAACGATCAAGGATGGTCGGGTACTGTTCCGGGGCGCGCACCAGGTCGATGTGCAAACCGTCGACCGGCAGATTGGCGGCCAGGCCGAGGTTTTCTTCCAGGCCACCGAAGTAGGTGGCGAGGAGTTTTTTCAGCGGGTCACGCTGGATCTGGTTGTAGGCACGCTCGAAGGCGTTCTTCCAGTCCTGCGGCAGATCGAGCACCAGAATCGGCTCGTCGATCTGCACCCACTCCACGCCGAGGGCGGCAAGGCGCGCGAAGATCTGGCCATACAGCGGCAGCAGGCGATCGAGCAGCTCAAGCTTGTCGAACTCGCCGCCCTTGGCCTTGCCCAGCCACAGGTACGTCAGCGGGCCGAGCACCACCGGTTTGACAGTGTGGCCCAGGGCGCGGGCCTCTTCGACTTCTTCGAACAACTGCTCCCAGCCGAGCTGGAACTGTTGATCGGCGCTGAATTCCGGGACCAGGTAGTGGTAATTGGTGTCGAACCACTTGGTCATCTCTTGGGCGTGGGCACCACCGCAGCAGCTGTCGCTGACGCCCCGGGCCATGCCGAACAGGGTCTGCAGGGTGGCTTTGCCGTCGTGCGGACGGAAGCGCTCGGGGATCACCCCGAACATCAGCGAGTGGGTCAGCACCTGGTCGTACCAGGCAAAGTCGCCCACCGGCAGCAGCTCGATACCGGCATTCTTCTGCAAGTCCCAATGGGCCTTGCGCAGCTCACGACCGACCTCACGCAGGCCGGCCTCGTTCAGTTCTCCTTTCCAGAACGCCTCTTGCGCTTTTTTCAGTTCGCGGTCGCGACCGATACGCGGAAATCCGAGGGAATGGGCCAGTGCCATGACAAACAACTCCAATGTCTTGTTGATGGCGACCATTGTCGAGATCAAGCGCTAGTGAGACAAACTCATTTTAATCTTGATGATCACAAGTTTCCCTCATGATCGGATGAGCTGAAGATGATCCCGCCGGCCCGTTTTCCCAGCAGGATATTCATTCCCGGATCAAGCCGTTGGTGACGCCTACGACGCCCTTTGAATACTCAATGGCGCCTCGATATAAACACGCCCAACCCGCCCCTTGCGGGCGGCGATTTTGTTCTATGGTTAGATCGAACTGGCTGAATTGACGGCCGACTAAAGGTTGCGACAGACCCTGTGTGAGCCTATGTTGCTCGCGAGCTTTTCCCCGCGAATGGAACGCGATCAACACCACGAAGAGGTGAAGAAATGTCAAAGGAATCACGCCCTGCCGTACTTGGGCTGATCGGCAATACTCCGCTGGTTCAAGTCACTCGTTTCGATACTGGCCCGTGCACACTGTTTCTCAAACTGGAGTCGCAAAACCCCGGAGGCTCGATCAAAGACCGCATCGGTCTGGCCATGATCGACGCGGCTGAACGCGATGGACGCCTGCAACCGGGCGGCACCATCGTCGAAGCCACCGCCGGCAACACCGGCCTGGGTCTGGCGCTGGTCGGCCGCGCCAAGGGCTACCGCGTGGTGCTGGTGGTGCCGGACAAAATGTCCACCGAGAAAGTCCTGCACTTGAAAGCCATGGGCGCCGAAGTGCACATCACCCGCTCGGATGTCGGCAAGGGCCACCCCGAGTATTACCAGGACGTCGCCGCACGTTTGGCGAAAGACATCCCCGGCGCCTTCTTCGCCGACCAGTTCAACAACCCCGCCAACCCGCTCGCCCACGAATGCAGCACGGCGCCGGAAATCTGGGCGCAGACCGAGCATGACCTGGATGCGATCGTGGTCGGCGTCGGGTCCGCCGGCACCCTGACCGGGCTGAGCCGCTTCTTCAAACGCGTACAGCCGGATCTGGAAATGGTCCTGGCCGATCCGGTCGGTTCGGTGATGGCGCAATACAGCCGTGACGGCAGCCTGCCCAAGCCCGGTTCATGGGCGGTGGAAGGCATCGGCGAAGACTTCATTCCGTCGATCACCGACCTGTCCAGCGTGCGTCACGCCTATTCGATCAGCGATGAAGAAAGCTTCGATCACGCCCGTCAGTTGCTCAAGGCCGAAGGCATTCTCGGTGGCTCGTCCACCGGCACCCTGCTGGCTGCCGCGCTGCGTTATTGCCGCGAACAGACCGAGCCGAAACGCGTGGTCAGCTTCGTCTGCGACACCGGCACGCGCTACCTGTCGAAGGTTTATAACGACCAGTGGATGACCGATCAGGGCCTGTTGCAACGCAAGGGTTATGGCGACCTGCGCGACCTCATCGCCCGCCGTTTCGAGGACGGCCGGGTGATCAGCGTCGGCCCCGGCGACACCCTGCTGACCGCGTTCCAGCGCATGCGTCTGGCAGATGTCTCGCAGCTGCCGGTGCTGGTTGAAGGCAAGCAACTGGTCGGCGTGATCGACGAATCGGACATCCTGCTGGCAGTACACGAAGACGCCGCACGCTTCAGTCAATCGGTCTCCAGCGTGATGACCGACAAACTGCAAACCCTCGCGCCCGGCGCCGACCTCGCCGAACTGGAATCGGTGCTCAGTCGCGGCCTCGTGGCGATCATCGCCGACGCCTCGGGCTTCCATGGCCTGATCACCCGCACCGACATGCTCAACCAATTACGGAGATCCCTCGCATGAGTCAGCACGACGATAAATCCCAAGGCTTCGCGACCCGGGTGATCCACGCCGGCCAGACGCCGGATCCGACCACCGGCGCGCTGATGCCGCCGATCTATGCCAACTCGACTTACCTGCAGGACAGCCCCGGCGTGCACAAGGGCTTCGACTACGGGCGCTCGCACAACCCGACGCGTTTTGCCCTGGAGCGTTGCGTGGCGGATCTGGAGGGCGGCACCCGCGCGTTTGCTTTCGCGTCCGGGCTGGCGACGATTTCCACCGTGCTCGAACTGATCGATGCCGGTTCGCACGTCATCTCCGGCAATGACCTGTACGGCGGCACGTTCCGCCTGTTCGACAAGGTGCGCCAGCGCAGTGCCGGGCATCGTTTCAGCTACGTCGATCTGACTGACCTGGCGGCGTTCGAAGCGGCGCTGCAGGACGACACACGCCTGGTCATTGTCGAGTCACCGACCAACCCGCTGCTGAGCCTCTCGGACCTCGCCGCCATCGCCCGTATCTGCCGCGCACGCGGGATCATCAGCGTGGCCGACAACACCTTCGCCAGCCCGTATATCCAGCGACCGCTGGAGCTGGGTTTCGACATCGTGCTGCACTCGACCACCAAGTACCTGAACGGTCACTCGGACGTGATCGGCGGCATTGCGGTGGTTGGGCAGAATGCCGAACTGGCGGACAAACTCGGCTTCCTGCAGAACGCCGTCGGCGCGATTTCCGGGCCGTTCGACGCGTTCCTGACCCTGCGCGGGGTGAAGACCCTGGCGCTGCGCATGGAACGTCATTGCAGCAATGCCTTGGCGCTGGCGCAATGGCTGGAGCAACAGCCGCAGGTCAAACGCGTCCACTACCCGGGCCTGCCGTCGCACCCGCAGCATGAGTTGGCCAAACGGCAGATGCACGGCTTCGGCGGGATGATTTCCGTGGACTTGAACAGCGATCTGGCCGGTGCCCGGCGCTTCCTCGAGAACGTGAAGATCTTCGCCCTGGCCGAGAGCCTCGGCGGTGTCGAAAGCCTGATCGAGCACCCGGCGATCATGACCCACGCGACCATCCCGCCCGAGACCCGCGCCAAACTCGGCATCGGCGATGGTCTGGTGCGTCTGTCGGTGGGCGTTGAGGACCTCGAAGACCTGCGCGCCGATCTGGCCCAGGCACTGAAGTCGATCTGACGCCACAGGAACGACAAAGCCCGCACAAGGCGGGCTTTGGAGTTCGAGTAGGCGGCCAGTGCTGGTCTCTGGCTTACAAGGTTTATCGGGCCTCTCACAGTACAAAAGCAACCATGGAAAAAGAGCGGTGCTTTGCTGCCTCACACGGCATAAGGGCTGGATCTCAGCGCGGAGATCTTTCTAACCGTGTACCCTTCGGAACGCGCCCCACGTCCCCTTGCTATCCGCTTGCGCATCAGTCTGCGTCTTCGCCTACACCTTTGAGGCTAGCAAAAACCATCGAATGATGGATGAGTGTTTTTAGACTGATTTCCTTTCTGCGCCCGCCCGCAAGGAAGCGAAAAGACTATCGCCTCCACAGCTCACTAGCACATTTGTGCTAATCGACCACCCCGCCCCCCGGCGTTATATTCCCTCGCAACCCCCGATGCTCCCCAACACTGCCGCTGTGCAGTGCGCGGGATCGTTGTGCCTGGAAATCAGAACAACACCAAGGAAGAAGCACCATGAAACTGCCTGCAAACCTCTGCAAAGTCACGCTCGTCGGCGCCCTGCTGATCGGCGCCAGCGGTTGCCAGACCGCCAAACCCACCGAAGCCAGCATGAAAGAACGCGCCCAGACCGTCATCGGCAAACCGGTGTCGAAAATCGACAACATCCGCAGCGACAGCACCCTCACCTACTACACCGCGTACACCCCGGCCGGCGAATACAACTGCGAGTTGCCCAGCGGCGCCATTGTCGCGGTAGCGAGCATGGGCATCATGACCCCGCCGCTGTCCTGCCTGCCCAAAGGCGCCTCACCGATTCCATTTCAGTAATTCATTTCCCCCGGTAAAGGACTACGTTTCATCATGAAAACCCTGATCGCAACTCTCACCCTCACCGCCCTCGCCCTGACGGGCTGCGCCACGCCCAAACAGTGGGAAGCCACCGGTGGCAGCAAGAACGACGGCGTCGTTCAGGTCTCCTATGAACTGGGCCAGTTTGAAAGCGGCCAGACCAGCGCCGCACAAGGCCTGACCGTCGCATCGGAACGCTGCAAGACCTGGGGCTACAAGCATGCCGAGGTGACCGGCTCGGAGAAAAACATCTGCCGCACCATGGGCCAGTACAACTGCCTGCAAACCACCATCACTCAGGACTACCTCTGCAAGCGTTGATTCAAACCTCCTCGACCGGCTCGGTTTGCCGGTCGCGCAGGGCCCGCAAGGTCGCGCGCAGCTCGGCCGGGCGAACCGGTTTGGACAGGATGGCAATTTGGCGGTCGTGCAAGGCCGCCTGTATTTTTTCGCTGTCATGGCCGGTGATGATCATGGCCGGCACCGCGAAACCGCGCTGACGGCGCACGGCGTCGATGCATTCGATACCGTTGCTGTGCGAGCCGAGGTCATAGTCGGCGACGATGATGTCGCAGTCGGTCAGCAGATCCTGCCCCGTCAGTTCCGCCTGCACCACACAGCCCCAACGCTCGAGCAACGCCGAGGTTGCCAGCAGCACGTTGCGGTCGTCTTCCACCAGACACACCTTCAAACCGGTCAACAGCCCCACCTGCCGCGCATCATCGCGACTGGCCGACAGCGACGGCTGCGCGGCGACGGGCAACCCGAACAGGGTCACCGCCGTTCCTCGCCCCAGCTGCGAGCGCAGCGCCACATCGACGCCCATCATCTGCCCCAGACGCTTGACGATCGACAGCCCGAGCCCCACGCCTTCGACATCCTTGTCGCGCACCTGGCGCACCCGGTAAAACTCTTCAAAGACCTTGGGCAGGTGCTCTTCGGCGATCCCGCTGCCCTGGTCATAGATCACGATCGCCAGCCCCGCCCCACGCTGGCGAACACCAATCAGCACCGGCCGATGCGCGCCGTACTTGAAGCAATTGGACAGCACGTTCTGCACCATGGTCGCGAGCAGCGCCGGATCGGTTCGCACCCAGTAAGGACAAGGTCGCAGCCGCAGTTCCACCCCCGCCCAACGCGCGGCTTCGGCATTCTGCCGGAGCAGATCGGCGAGCCATTCACCCAGATTGAACACCTGCAACTTGGGCAGGACGCGCCCGTTGTCGAGGGTGTACAGGTCGAGAATCGAACGGAACAACTGCGAAACGTTGAGCAGCGAACGGTCAATGTTGTCCACCAGGCGCCGCTCGTCCTCGCCCAGCCGCGACTCACGCAGGCACGCGGTAAACAGACCGATGGAGTGAATCGGCTGACGCAGGTCATGACTGGCCTGAGCCAGAAACCGCGATTTTTCCAGATTGGCCGCGACGGCTTCTTCGGAGGCCTTGCGCGTGCGCTCCAGCAGCAAGTGCGCGTAGAACGGGATCACCGTGCTGGTGAGCATCAGCATCAACACCATGTACGGTTGCGCCTGCCACACTGGCGTCAGCCGATAAACCGCCATCAGCGCGAGCAACGCCAGCCCCGTGGCAATCGCCAGATAGCGCGAACCGTAGCGCATGCCGTTGCCCAGGTTGACCCAGATGATCACCGCATACAGCGGCAGCGCCGCTTCGCCGCCGACCACCAGACCGAAACAGGTGCCGGTGTAATCGTGGACCATGCCGAAAATCCGCCGGGCCGGGTAATGCCCGGGCCAGCGCACAATGGCCTGACGCAAGCCGATCGACGCCAGCAGAAACAGCGCGATGTAGACCACCACCGGCAGATAGGTATCGAAGCGCTGGCCCGGTAAAGCACCGAGCACGCCGATATAAACTATCGCGATGCTGGCGATGATAATGCGCAGATTGGCCTGATCCAGCTCGGTGTTTTTCTCGAACTTCATGGGCAACGTCCTTGTGTAACAGTCATCAGATTCAGCACCCGGCGACAGGCAAACGGCGTCGGTGGTGCTAAGGTGCATGCCGTGAACAACGCCTGATCCAGGGAGGGTCATGCCATGCCATGCCGAATCATCATAGCCGACGATCACCCGCTGTTTCGCGAG
>NZ_CP101655.1:1430131-1618779 GCF_028830055.1 Pseudomonas serboccidentalis | reverse complement strand
CAGAATCTGCCGTCAACCGTTAATTTCACTTTTCTTTCAATAACTTGCAGACAGGCTAAAAAGCACTCGATTCCTTCTATATAGAAGAGGGAATCAGCTCCCTTCTATATAGAAGGGAGCTCAGAGCACGCCATCGGCTTTCAGCGCAGCCACCACCCCAGCGCCCAGACCCAGCACCCGCTGCAAAACTTCCAGCGTGTGCTCGCCCAGCAATGGCGGTGCACGACGATATTCGACCGGGGTTTGTGAGAGGCGAATCGGACTGGCGACCTGCGGCACCATACCCGCCAACGCGTGGGGCAGTTCGATCGCCAACCCGCGAGCTTTTACCTGCGGATCCTCAAACACCTGCGACAGATCATTGATCGGCCCGCACGGCACGCCCGCCTGCTCCAACTGCGCGACCCATTCGGCGGTGGTCTTGAACACCGTCGCCTGGCGAATCAGCGGAATCAGCACCGCGCGGTTTGCCACCCGCAGCTTGTTCGTGGCAAACCGCGGATCATCTGCCCACTGCGGCTGGCCGGCCACCTCGGCAAACTTGCGGAACTGCCCGTCATTACCCACGGTGAGGATGAAATCGCCGTCGGCCGTAGGAAAATCCTGATAAGGCACGATGTTCGGATGAGCATTACCCAGACGCTTGGGGGCGTTGCCCGTAGTCAGGTAGTTCATCGCCTGGTTGGCCAGGCACGCGACCTGCACATCCAGCAACGCCATGTCGATGTGCTGGCCGCCACCGTCGTGATCACGATGTGCCAGAGCCGCGAGGATCGCCACTGTCGCATACAGGCCGGTCAGGATATCCGTCAGCGCCACCCCCACCTTCACCGGCCCGGCCCCCTCATCACCCTCGGGACGCCCAGTCAGGCTCATCAGCCCACCCAACCCCTGGATCATGAAGTCATAGCCGGCGCGCTTGGCATACGGCCCGGTCTGGCCGAATCCGGTGATCGAGCAGTAGATCAGGTCCGGATTGATCGCCTTCAGCGACTCGTAGTCCAGCCCATAAGCCGCCAAGCCACCGACCTTGAAGTTCTCGATGAGGATGTCCGACTTCGCCGCCAGCTCCCGCACAAGCTGCTGCCCTTCGGGACGCGTGAAGTCGATGGTCACTGACTGCTTGTTGCGGTTGGCCGACAAATAGTAAGCCGCCTCGCTGGTGTTCTCCCCATAAGCGTCTTTAAGGAAAGGAGGACCCCAGGCGCGAGTATCGTCGCCATTGCCCGGGCGCTCGACCTTGATCACCTCGGCGCCAAGGTCGGCGAGGATCTGGCCGGCCCACGGCCCGGCCAGAACTCGCGATAAATCCAGTACCCGCAGATGCGACAGCGCGCCCATGGTCGCTCTCCTGTTAATAGAACGCCTGCAGACCGGTTTGTGCGCGACCCAGGATCAGCGCATGGACGTCATGTGTACCTTCATAGGTATTCACCACTTCCAGGTTGACCAGGTGACGGGCCACGCCGAACTCATCAGAGATACCGTTGCCGCCCAACATGTCACGGGCCATACGGGCGATGTCCAGCGACTTGCCACAGGAGTTGCGCTTCATGATCGAAGTGATCTCGACCGCCGCAGTGCCTTCGTCCTTCATGCGACCCAGGCGCAGGCAGCCTTGCAGGGCCAGCGTGATCTCGGTCTGCATGTCGGCCAGCTTCTTCTGGATCAGCTGAGTGGCAGCCAATGGGCGACCGAACTGGTGACGATCGAGGGTGTACTGGCGAGCGGTGTGCCAGCAGAACTCGGCGGCGCCCAATGCGCCCCAGGAGATGCCGTAGCGAGCGGAGTTGAGACAGGTGAACGGGCCTTTCAGGCCACGCACGTCGGGGAAGATGTTCTCTTCCGGCACGAATACGTTGTCCATGACGATTTCACCCGTGATCGACGCCCGCAGACCGACCTTGCCGTGAATCGCCGGAGCGCTCAGGCCCTTCCAGCCCTTCTCCAGTACGAAGCCACGGATGTCGCCGGCGTCGTCCTTGGCCCAGACCACGAACACATCGGCGATCGGGCTATTGGTGATCCACATCTTGGCACCGGTCAAGCTGTAGCCGCCGTCGACTTTGCGCGCACGAGTGATCATCGCGCCCGGATCGGAACCGTGGTTCGGCTCGGTCAGACCGAAGCAGCCGATCCACTCGCCGGACGCCAGTTTTGGCAGGTATTTCTGTTTCTGCGCTTCAGTGCCAAATTCATTGATCGGCACCATCACCAACGAGGACTGCACGCTCATCATCGAACGGTAGCCGGAATCGACACGCTCCACTTCGCGGGCGATCAGACCGTAGCTGACGTAGTTCAGGCCGCTGCCGCCGTATTGCTCAGGGATGGTCGCACCCAGCAGGCCGACTTCGCCCATTTCACGGAAGATCGCCGGATCGGTTTTCTCATGACGGAAAGCTTCGAGGACACGGGGCGCCAGGCTCTGTTGAGCGAACTGGGCGGCGGTGTCGCGGATCATGCGCTCCTCTTCGGTGAGCTGTTGATCCAGCAGCAGGGGATCGATCCAGTTGAAGCTAGCTTTACCGCCCATGAGTGTGTCCTCGCAAATCGGTGAATTAACGTGGCATTGATCCTAGGCCCGGTTCGTCATCGCGGCAAACGAGGATTTCGCATCCTGTTGTGCTAATTTCTCACTCCGAAACGTCGCTGAATGCCTTTTATGCGGCGCATTAGTGAGATTGACGTACATGCGCAGAAAGATCCCCAGCACCACCGCCCTGATCAGCTTTGAGGCTGCCGCTCGCCACGAGAGTTTTACCAAGGCCGCCGAAGAGCTTTCCCTCACGCAGGGCGCGATTTGCCGACAGATCGCCAGCCTTGAGGACTTCCTCAGTGTGGAACTGTTCCGACGCTCGCGACGCGGGGTGAAGCTGACGGAAGCCGGCCTTTCCTACAGCCGTCGGATTGCCACGCAACTGGACGCCGTCGAGCGCGACACACTTTCGGTCATGGGCCAGCAGGGCGCCAATGTGATCGAGCTGGCAGTGGTGCCAACCTTCGGCACGCAATGGCTGCTGCCAAGGCTCAAGGATTTTCAGCTCAAGCACCCCGAGGTCACGGTCAATCTGACCAACCGCACCCGCCCGTTCCTGTTTGCCGACACCGATTTCGACGCGGCGATCTACTTTGGCGACGCCGATTGGTCGGGTACCGAATCCCACAGGTTGATGGGCGAAAATCCGATGCCGGTGTGCAGTCCCGCCCTACTCGGCAATAGAACACATCTGACACCCGAAGAAATCGCCGAGCTACCGCTACTGCAACAGACCACTCGCCCCTACGCCTGGCGCCAATGGTTCAACTCACAGCACCTGAACATCCCCCGCGACATGACAGGTCCACGCTACGAGCTATTCTCCATGCTGGCCCAGGCGGCCATGCACGACATGGGGATTGCGCTGATTCCGCCGTTCCTGATTCAGCGCGAACTGGCCGAGAAACGTCTGGTGATCGCCAACCCGAATGCGCTCTCCAGCATCAAGGCGTATTACCTGATGATTCCTGAGCGCAAGGTCGAATCGGCATCGCTTAAGGCATTTCGCGATTGGCTGGTCCATCAGGCAAACAGCTACAACCTAGAAGGATAAAGGCCCCCAGCAATTACTAACCCCGTAGTCAGGAAAATCAAAGCCCTACAGATATAAGTATTTGTCGCAAAATCGCAGACTGTATCCGAAAGTCGTACAGACGTCCCACAAGCGCCTGCGGACGTGGCTTTGAGCCTCCATCCGCGACTCATTACGGCCTATTCACGTCGCCGATGAGAAATTTTTTCAAATTCAGCCAGAATCCTTACAAGGCACGGCCCGCAAGGGATTCAACTGGCCATCTGCGACATTCGGTCACGGGATGACTTGTAGTTAATTTTCCGTCACCCGTCATAATCCCTTGAAGGGCATAAAGTTCGCCTGCA
This sequence comes from Pseudomonas serboccidentalis, assembly GCF_028830055.1. Taxonomy (NCBI): domain Bacteria; kingdom Pseudomonadati; phylum Pseudomonadota; class Gammaproteobacteria; order Pseudomonadales; family Pseudomonadaceae; genus Pseudomonas; species Pseudomonas serboccidentalis. The sequence continues at coordinate 1,614,860 of NZ_CP101655.1, read as the reverse complement.
AAATGCCGCGCCCCGCCCTAATTTGGCGGGATCGTGCTGATCGGCCGCCCCAGTCGCACCATCCGCAGTGCCTGGGTTTACTCAATAAGATCACGCAGGAGATTTGACGTGCACATTGGTGTTCCTCTCGAAACCCAGACCGGTGAAACACGGGTTGCTGCAACCCCGGAAACCATTAAAAAGCTGATCAGCCAAGGTCATAAGGTCACTGTGCAAACCGGCGCCGGCGTTAAAGCCAGTGTTGTCGACAGTGCCTATGAAGCAGCGGGCGCAACCATTGGCAGTGCCAACGATGCGTTCGGTGCCGAGCTGATTCTCAAAGTGGTCGCTCCCAGCGACGCCGAACTGGCGCTGATCAAGCGCGGCACGGTGCTGGCGGGGATGCTCAATCCGTTCAATAACGAAACCATCGCCAAAATGGCCGAGTGCGGGATTACCGCGTTCGCCCTCGAAGCGGCGCCGCGCACCTCCCGCGCACAGAGCCTGGACGTGCTGTCGTCGCAGGCGAACATTGCTGGCTACAAGGCAGTGTTGCTCGCCGCTCACTACTATCCGCGCTTCATGCCAATGTTGATGACCGCTGCGGGCACCGTGAAAGCGGCGCGCGTGCTGATTCTTGGCGCAGGCGTGGCCGGGTTGCAGGCGATTGCCACGGCGAAACGTCTGGGAGCGGTGATCGAAGCGTCTGACGTGCGTCCGGCCGTTAAGGAACAAATCGAATCCCTCGGCGCCAAGTTCGTCGATGTGCCGTACGAGACCGATGAAGAGCGCGAATGCGCGGTCGGTGTCGGCGGTTACGCGCGGCCAATGCCGGCGAGCTGGATGCAGCGTCAGGCCCAGGCCGTGCACGAACGCGCGAAGCAGGCCGACATCGTGATCACCACCGCGCTGATCCCCGGCCGCAAGGCTCCAACGTTATTGAGCGCGGACACCGTGGCGCAGATGAAGCCAGGCTCGGTGGTCATCGACCTCGCAGCAGCCCAAGGTGGCAACTGCCCGCTGACCGTGGCCGATCAGGTCGTCGTCGAGAACGGCGTGACCATCGTCGGCCCGACCAACCTGGCCGGTGAAGTCGCCGCAGACGCCTCGGCACTGTACGCACGCAACCTGCTGGACTTCCTCAAGCTGGTGTTCACCAAAGAAGGCCAGTTCGACGTCAACCTCGAAGACGATATCGTCGCCGCGTGCCTGATGTGCCGCGACGGCCAAGTCATCCGCAAAAACGCCTAAGCAGGGATTCAGACGATGGAAGAGCTTATCTCCCCCGGTATCTACAACCTGATCATCTTCGTGCTGGCGATTTATGTCGGTTATCACGTGGTCTGGAACGTTACGCCTGCGCTGCACACGCCGCTGATGGCAGTGACCAACGCCATCTCGGCAATCGTGATCGTCGGTGCCATGCTGGCTGCTGCCCTCACCGTCACCCCGCTGGGCAAGACCATGGGCACCCTCGCCGTGGCACTGGCGGCGGTCAACGTGTTCGGTGGCTTCCTGGTCACCCGCCGCATGCTTGAGATGTTCAAAAAGAAAGCCCCGAAAGCAAAAGAAGAGGCGCCGAAGTAATGAGCATGAATCTCGTCACGACGCTCTACCTGATCGCGTCGATCTGCTTCATCCAGGCCCTCAAAGGCCTGTCGCACCCGACCACATCGCGGCGCGGCAACCTGTTCGGCATGCTCGGCATGGCGCTGGCCATCCTCACCACCATTGGCCTCATCTATAAGCTGGGTGCTGAGCTCGCCACGGCCGGCATCGGTTACGTGATCGTCGGCCTGCTGATCGGCGGCACCGCCGGTTCGATCATGGCCAAGCGCGTTGAAATGACCAAGATGCCGGAACTGGTCGCCTTCATGCACAGCATGATCGGTCTGGCAGCGGTATTCATCGCGATTGCCGCGGTGGTCGAGCCGCAATCGCTGGGTATCGTCAAGCAACTGGGCGACTCGATCCCGGCGGGTAACCGTCTGGAGCTGTTCCTCGGCGCGGCGATTGGTGCAATCACCTTCTCCGGTTCGGTGATTGCCTTCGGCAAGCTGTCGGGCAAGTACAAGTTCCGCCTGTTCCAGGGTGCGCCGGTACAGTTCGCCGGTCAGCACAAGCTGAACGCCGTACTAGGCCTGGCGACATTGGTGCTCGGTGTGACCTTCATGCTCACCGGCAACCTCGCAGCGTTCGCGCTGATGCTGGCTCTGGCGTTCGTGATGGGCGTGCTGATCATCATCCCGATTGGTGGCGCCGACATGCCGGTCGTGGTGTCGATGCTCAACAGCTATTCGGGCTGGGCAGCGGCAGGTATCGGCTTCTCGCTGAACAACTCGATGCTGATCATTGCCGGTTCTTTGGTGGGTTCGAGCGGCGCGATCCTCTCGTACATCATGTGCAAGGCGATGAACCGTTCCTTCTTTAATGTGCTGCTCGGCGGTTTCGGCAACACGGCCGACGCTGGCCCGGCCGGTGCGAAAGAAGCCCGTCCGGTGAAATCCGGTTCGGCCGACGACGCGACCTTCCTGCTGACCAACGCCGACACCGTGATCATCGTTCCGGGTTACGGCCTGGCGGTGGCCCGTGCGCAGCACGCGCTGAAAGAACTGACCGAGAAGCTGACCCATCGCGGTGTGACCGTGAAGTACGCGATTCACCCGGTGGCCGGTCGCATGCCCGGGCACATGAACGTACTGCTCGCCGAGGCCGAAGTGCCTTACGACCAGGTGTTCGAGATGGAAGACATCAACTCCGAGTTCGGCCAGGCCGACGTGGTGCTGGTGCTCGGCGCCAACGACGTAGTCAACCCGGCTGCCAAGAACGATCCGAAATCGCCGATTGCCGGCATGCCGATTCTCGAAGCGTTCAAGGCCAAGACCATCATCGTCAACAAGCGCTCGATGGCCAGCGGCTATGCCGGCCTGGATAACGAACTGTTCTACCTGGACAAGACCATGATGGTGTTCGGCGACGCGAAAAAAGTCATCGAAGACATGGTCAAAGCGGTCGAATAATCCACCCCTGCTGCTGCGAACGCCCCGACTTGTCGGGGCGTTTTCGTTTGCGCAAAGCGTCGGACAATTTGCCGCGTTGTTGCAGATCCGGTAACGGTGTTTTACTTGAAATCCGCTAAATAGACGCCTCGTTTGCGACCTTGGTAGCGGGACAGGCGCCCGCGAAATTCAATAGACTGCGCATCCTGCTACTCGCTTCCCGAGAAAATAATCCATGTACCGTGACCGTATTCGCCAGCCTTCGTTGTTGGATAAAGTGATGAGCGCCGCCGACGCAGCCGCTCTGATTGAAGACGGTATGACCGTCGGCATGAGCGGTTTCACCCGCGCCGGCGAAGCCAAGGCCGTCCCTCACGCACTGGCCGAGCGAGCCAAGGTCACGCCGCTGAAGATCAGCCTGATGACCGGCGCCAGCCTGGGCAACGACCTCGACAAGCAATTGACCGAGGCCGGCGTGCTGTCGCGGCGCATGCCGTTTCAGGTCGACAGCACCTTGCGCAAGGCGATCAACGCCGGCCAAGTCATGTTCATCGACCAGCACCTGTCGGAAACCGTCGAACAACTGCGCAACCAACAATTGAAGCTGCCGGACATCGCGGTGATCGAAGCCGTGGCCATCACCGAACAAGGCCACATCGTGCCGACCACCTCGGTGGGCAACTCGGCGAGCTTCGCGATTTTCGCCAAGCAGGTGATCGTCGAGATCAACCTGGCGCACAACGCCAACCTCGAAGGCCTGCATGACATCTATATCCCGACCTACCGCCCGACCCGCACGCCGATCCCGCTGGTAAAGGTCGACGACCGCATCGGCAGCACTGCGATCCCGATTCCACCGGAGAAGATTGTCGCCATCGTCATCACGCAGCAGGCGGATTCACCGTCCACGGTATCGACACCGGATGTCGACACCAACGCCATCGCCGAGCACCTGATCACTTTCTTCAAGCAGGAAGTCGACGCCGGCCGCATGACCAATAAGCTCGGCCCGTTGCAGGCCGGGATCGGCAACATCGCCAACGCGGTGATGTGCGGTCTGATCGACTCACCGTTCGAAGACCTGACCATGTACTCCGAAGTGCTGCAGGACTCGACCTTCGACCTGATCGATGCGGGCAAGCTGAGCTTTGCCTCGGGCAGCTCGATCACCCTGTCGGAGCGGCGCAATAGCGACGTGTTCGGCAATCTGGAGAAGTACAAGGACAAACTGGTACTGCGTCCGCAGGAGATCTCCAACCATCCGGAAGTAGTGCGCCGTCTCGGCATCATCGGCATCAACACGGCGCTGGAGTTCGACATCTACGGCAACGTCAACTCCACCCACGTCTGTGGCACGCGGATGATGAATGGTATTGGTGGTTCGGGTGACTTCGCGCGCAACGCGCACCTGGCGGTGTTCGTGACCAAGTCGATCGCCAAGGGCGGGGCTATTTCCAGCGTGGTGCCGATGGTCAGCCACGTCGACCACACCGAGCATGACGTCGACATCCTGGTGACCGAAGTCGGTCTGGCCGACCTGCGCGGCCTGGCCCCGCGCGAGCGCGCCCGGGTGATCATCGACAACTGCGTGCACCCCGATTACCGCCAAGCGCTGAATGATTACTTCACCGCCGCCTGCGCCATCGGTGGTCATACCCCGCATATCCTGCGTGAAGCCCTGAGCTGGCACATCAACCTGGAAGAAACCGGACGCATGCTCGCGGTGTAACCACACAAGCAAACCGCTGATGCAAACACAGTTTGTGTCAGCGGATTTGTCTCTCCATCTCATACGACAAAAAACTGTACTACTGTACCGGTGTTTTCCTGCAGCTTTTACCCACCCCTCCCCTCGAAATGAGCAAAAATGCACCACATAAGTGCGGACAGGTACAGTTTGCTCAATTTTGACCCGTACACCCCCTATAAACAGTTAACTGGTCACTCACAATACAGTTGAACTGTATCTAGAGAGACTAGGCAAACGAGAGGATCATGGGCACCAGTTAAACCACTACCTGATCCCGCCACAAGCGGAAGGATGTCAACCATGGAACGTACACTCAGTTCCGAACTGTTCTTCGAAGACAAAGCTGCAAAAAACCAGGCTTCCCTGCCTCTGCGCGTTATCGCCAACCTGATGTTGTGGCAGCGCCGCATCTCCAGCCGCCACCAACTGGCTCGCCTGGATTCGCGTCTGCTGGCTGACGCCGGTATCAGCGAAGCACAACGCTACGAAGAGCTGAGCAAGCCGTTCTGGCGCTAAGTAGCGTCGCTGGCTCTGGTCGTTAGACCCACCGCCAGCAACCCGAATTGAACAAACAAAACCCGTCGCGGGAAACCGCGACGGGTTTTGTCGTTTCAGGGTTTGAAAAACGCCCACACAGCCACCCACAGAAGGAACAGGTACAGTTTATAAAAACAAAAATCTGAACCAGTACAATTTTACATCGGTGTATCTGCTCCCCCACCCTGCATCCGGCGCAGCATGTCCTTAGCCCCTCTCGGCTTAAGGAATACGCCATGAAAGACTTACAGAATGTTTCAACAATTTCGATTCAACCGCTCGTTCGCGTGCACCCGCTGCGACGCCTGCTGCGTGGCTTGTGGCAAGGGCTTGAGCGCGCCAGAACGCGGCGCCTGCTGGCTCAGCTTGATCAGCGCGACCTCGCGGACATGGGGCTCAGTCACGCCGATCGGCTCAACGAATTGGAGAAACCTTTCTGGCGCTAGCACTCTGCCCACTGTCCGAACCTCGCGCGCAGGCCTAATATCCATGACAGAACGTGGCGAATCTTCTGTAACCCGCGTCTGACTCATCAGACACAAGCCACCTCTCAATACGGTTTACTTTCAGGAGATACACCATGTCCCGACTTCGCCTGCTCAGCGCTGCCGCCTTGCTGGCCGTGGCAGCCAACGCCAGCGCCTCCAGCTTCATCGTGACCACCGACGCCGTGGTTGGCGCGCTGAAGTCTTCTTCGGATGCCACTTCCGACGTCAGCTCCTCGCTGCGTGACAACAAAGTCGTAATCGCTGCCCGTGACGACGCTGCCAGCTTCGTTGCCAGCCAAGGCCAGATCCGCGGTGTGAAACTGGAAAGTGCCCTGGACCTTATCCGCCATCAGGCACCGCAATTGAACGCGACCGACGCACAGCTGGCGCAAGCCATTCTGGCGATCTGATCCGTCATTGCAGCAAGGGACACGCCAGTCGTGTCCCGATGTTTCACCGCTGGCTCTGGCCCGGGCATTACGCTAGCCTTGAGACTCGCTAACCGTTATCGAGTCCCATGCGTTTTCTGACCAACCTGCTTATCCCTTCTGCCTTGATCAGCGCCTGCTGGGCGACTTCGGTCGATGCCTTTGATGTCTCCACGCAGAACACCGTGGTGACGGTGTGGGCCACCGGAATGGTGTCTTCCGCGCCATTCGACCGTAAACTGTTGATCGCCGCTCACGATGACGCGGCAGCGTTTGTTGCCAGTGATGGTGAATTGCGAGGAGCGCAGCTCGAATCCGCGCTGCATTACCTGCGCAAATCCCGAGCAAAACTTCATGTCAGCGACCTTGAACTGGCACAGGCAATTCTCGTCCAATAGTTATCCCAGACCTTCGTTATCATTGCCCCTCCGGAGTCGTTCCATGCGTAGCCCGCTGATTGCTGCCGCCCTTGGCCTGTTTTTGTTGGCCGACGTGGCCCAGGCGCACACCCTGGTAGCCACCAGTAACATCATCGTTCGTGCCTCCCAGCGCACTATCGATTTCACCTCCGATACCACCACGTCGATTCGCGATTCGAAAATCATCCGCGAAGCTCACGACGATGCGGCCAGCTTCGTTGCCACCAACGGCGATATCCGCGGTGCGCACCTGGAAGCCGCCCTCAATACCTTGCGCACGCGCGTGCCGGAAGCCCGCGACGCCAGTGATCAGGTGCTCGCCGAAGCCATCCTCGCACTGTGAAGTCATTCGGTGCCTGGCTGCTGGCCGGGGCGTTGTTGCTGGTTGGCAACAGCGCCCACGCCAGCCTGCAATTGCGGCTCAAGACCGACGGCCTGAACCCCGCTCAGCAGCAGGCCAGCCAGGCGCTGCTCGATGAAGCGATGCAAAAACTGCCGCCCAGCTTCGTCGAACAGCTGGACCGCCGCATCGACGTCGGCTGGACCGACGACATGCCGGGCAACGCCTACGGCCAGGCGACCCTGGTTGCCGAACTCGACCTGAACCGCAAACTGCTTGCCGGCCTCACCGACGGCAGCGCGGCCAACGAGAAAACCAACCGCCCCCACGGCACGGTGCGTCAGGAACTGCTGGCGACAGTGCTGCACGAACTCACCCACATTTATGACCGCGCGCGCCTGTGGCCCGCCGCCGAGCGCACGCTGATCCAGCGCTGCACCCGCCGCAACAACAGTGCCGGGCTGATCGGCATTCCCGATGATTGCCGTGGCCAGACTGAGCGGCGCTTCACCCTCAGCGATGACCCGCGCCTGCTTGACCTTGCCGGTTGGCAACAATACGTCGGGCGCCGCGGCGAGCGTGAACAGCACAACCGTCAGGTGGCCCGCAGCCCGGATCTGTACGAGATCTCCAGTCCGAAAGAGTTTGTCGCGGTCAACATGGAGTATTTCCTCCTCGACCCGAGCTATGCCTGTCGGCGTCCGGCACTCTATCGCTACTACAAGGAACGCTTCGGCTGGGCACCGCCGGCCAAGGACACCTGCAGCAACACCTTCGCCTTTCTCAACGCCGGCAACGACTTCGCCAAACAGCCCTTGGGGCAGGTCGATCCGGAACGGGTGTATGCCGTCGACTACCTGCTGGCCGAAGCCAACCAGAACTGGGTCAGCCGCTGGGGCCACAGCATGTTGCGCCTGGTGATCTGTGCGCCGGGCCGACCACGTGGCCCGGATTGCCGACTCGACCTGGATCAGCATCTGGTGCTGTCCTACCGCGCCTTCGTCGGTGACGTGCAGCTGTCGAGCTGGGACGGGCTGGTCGGCAAGTACCCGTCGCGGCTGTTCGTGCTGCCGCTGGCGCAGGTGATCGACGAGTACACCAAGACCGAACTGCGCAGCCTCGCTTCGGTGCCACTGAACCTCTCGCGTACCGAGATTGAAGAGGTGGTCGAACACGCCGCCGAGATGCACTGGAGCTACGACGGCAACTACTTCTTCCTGTCCAACAACTGCGCCGTGGAAAGCCTCAAGCTGTTGCGCAGCGGCAGCAATAACAAGCAACTCGTCGGCCTCGACAGCATCATGCCCAACGGTTTGCTGGAAGTGATGAAGGGTCGCGGGCTGGCCGACACCAGTGTGCTGGACAACCCCAAGGAAGCACTGCGCCTGGGCTATCGCTTCGACTCGTTCCGCGATCGCTATCAGGCGATGTTCGATGTATTGAAGAAGCAGTTGCCGATCCAGCAGACCACGGTTGAGGACTGGCTATCGTTGTCGGCCGAAGAACGCCGGCAATGGTTCGAACGGGCGGACCTGCGCACCAGTGCCGCGTTACTACTGCTGGAACAGGCGAGCTATCGCCGGCAGTTGCTGCTGGCCCAGGATGAGGTCAAGCAGCGCTACCTCGGCGCCCGTGAACTGGAAAACGGTGGCATGGACAAAGCCAACGCCACCCTGCAGGAAATTCTCGCCAACAGCGGCTTCCTCAGTCGTCCGGCGGAACTGCTCGACAGCCGCGGCTACGGTCTGCCGCAACCGAGTGAGTTCAAGCGTCTGCAAGACGAAAGCAGCCAACGCCAGAAACAACTGCTGGCGCTGAGCGGCGATCTGGACAAGGAAGTGCGCAAGTTGCTGGAACCCAAGCGAGCGGCCGAGATTGCTGCCAGCGAAGCCAACGTGAAGCAGATCGGCGAACACCTGCGCAAACTGCACAAGGCAGCCGGCGGGCTGGAATTGCCTTAAAAAAACGAAAGATCGCAGCCTGCGGCAGCTCCTACACAATCCATGTAGGAGCTGCCGCAGGCTGCGATCTTTTTATTGCCTGGCGATTAATTCAAAACACCGTCCAGAATTTCGTAGACGATCCCGGTGCCCACCGCGATCAGCACGATATCGCCCCCGGCCCGGCGCCACTCATAGCCCGGATACACCGGCAGACGACTCAGCGCCCGACCGTCCAGCCGCTCGCCGTAATAACCGCGCGGCAACGGCCGACCGCGCTCCAGACGAATACCCGGCGGTGGCGGCGCACCGCGTACGAAGTAGCCGTGATTATCGCGAATGGTCTGCCGCACCGGACCGAAGTCCCGCGGCGGGCCGCCACGGTGGTCGTTTTGCGGGCCACGGTGATCGTCGCCGTGGTTCTCGTAATGGCCCGGTTGCGGGCCGCCGTGGTCATGATCATCGCGTGGATCGGCGCTGGCCAGCAGCGGTGTCGCGCTGAACATCAGCACACCCAGTCCGGCAATCAGACGTTTCGGCATTTTCATCGGGTCTTTCCTCACTGCACCACAGCAAAAAGGGATTCAGAACGCGGTTCTGAATCCCTCGGTCTTGCTCAATTAGGCTGCGTCGTGAGGCGCTAATTCCTCTGTATCAGGAACTTTACCTTCAGCTGACGCGGGCCTGACGCACGCCTTCGGACAGTGCCGAGCACAGGCTCAGCACACCGTCGATGGCCTGGTCCGGCGTGGTCGCGTTGGCGATGTGGTCGATCAGGGCCGAGCCCACCACCACACCGTCCGCCAAGCGTGCGATGGACGCAGCCTGCTCCGGTGTGCGGATACCGAAACCGATGCTGATCGGCAGGTCGGTATGCCGACGCAGACGCGTCACCGCTTCTTCGACGTGCTCCAGAGTCGCAGCGCCGGCACCGGTCACACCGGCCACCGACACGTAGTAAACGAAGCCGGAGCTGCCGTTGAGCACCTTCGGCAGACGCGCATCGTCAGTGGTCGGCGTGGTCAGGCGGATGAAGTCCAGACCGGCAGCCTGGGCCGGGTCGCACAGCTCGGTGTTGTGCTCCGGCGGCATGTCGACCACGATCAGGCCGTCGACGCCCGCTTCCTTGGCATCGGCAATGAAGCGCGGCACGCCATACATGTGGATCGGGTTGAAGTAGCCCATCAGCACCAGCGGCGTATCGCTGTTGCCTTCGCGGAACTCGCGGACCATCTGCAGGGTTTTCGCCAGATTCTGTTTGGCGCCCAACGCACGGATGTTCGCCAGTTGAATCGCCGGGCCGTCGGCCATCGGGTCAGTGAACGGCATGCCCAGTTCGATCACGTCGGCGCCAGCACCCGGCAAGCCTTTGAGGATCGCCAGCGAAGTGGCGTAGTCCGGGTCACCGGCGGTGACGAAGGTCACCAGTGCAGCGCGGTTCTGTTGCTTGAGTTCGGCAAAGCGGGTTTGCAGGCGGCTCATCAGTGTTTCTCCTGCTTAGACTGTTCCATGTGATGCATGACGGTCTGCATGTCTTTGTCGCCACGGCCCGACAGGTTGACCACCATCAGGTGATCCTTCGGCAGTTTCGGTGCGCGCTTGAACACTTCAGCCAACGCATGAGCGCTTTCCAGTGCCGGGATGATCCCTTCCAGACGGCAGCATTTGTGGAACGCTTCAAGGGCTTCGTCGTCGGTCACCGAGGTGTACTGGACGCGGCCGATGTCATGCAACCAGGCGTGTTCCGGGCCGATGCCCGGATAGTCCAGGCCAGCGGAAATCGAGTGGGCGTCGATGATCTGACCATCGTCGTCCTGCAGCAGGAAGGTGCGGTTGCCGTGCAACACGCCCGGTACGCCGCCATTGAGGCTCGCCGCGTGCTTGCCGGTTTCGATGCCGTAACCGGCCGCTTCGACACCGATGATCTCGACGCTCTTGTCGTCGAGGAACGGGTGGAACAGGCCCATGGCGTTGGAACCGCCGCCGATGCACGCCACCAGGCTGTCCGGCAGACGACCTTCCTGAGCTTGCAGCTGCTCGCGGGTTTCCTTGCCGATCACGGCCTGGAAATCACGAACCATCGCTGGATAAGGGTGCGGGCCGGCCACAGTGCCGATCAGGTAGAAGGTGCTGTCGACGTTGGTCACCCAGTCACGCAGCGCTTCGTTCATCGCGTCCTTCAGGGTGCCGGTGCCGGCCACCACCGGGATCACTTCAGCGCCCAGCAGCTTCATGCGGAACACGTTGGCCTGCTGACGCTCGATGTCAGTGGTGCCCATGTAGATCACGCAGTCCAGACCGAAGCGGGCGGCCACTGTGGCGGTCGCCACACCGTGCATGCCGGCGCCGGTCTCGGCGATGATGCGTTTTTTGCCCATGCGCCGCGCCAACAGGATCTGGCCGATGCAATTGTTGATCTTGTGCGCGCCGGTGTGGTTGAGCTCTTCGCGCTTGAGGTAGATCTTGGCGCCACCGCAGAACTCAGTCAGACGCTCGGCGAAATACAGCGGACTTGGACGTCCAACGTAGTCACGCTGGAAGTAGGCCAGTTCTTCCTTGAATGCCGGATCTTCCTTGGCCGCTTCGTATTCACGGGCCAGATCAAGGATCAACGGCATCAGGGTTTCGGCCACATAGCGGCCACCGAACGCGCCGAACAGGCCGTTATCGTCAGGGCCGCTGCGCAGATTGGAAGTGTTCGAAGTCTGGGTCATGGTGTGCTCCAGGTGAATTCGGGTCGAAAGACAATGACGCCACTCTACCCCTGACCTTCCAGACTGAAAACCGATAAGATCGCCACAACCTGTCAGGAAATCTCACAGATACCATGAGCCATGATCTTCCGCCGCTGAACGCCTTGCGCGCCTTTGAAGCCACGGCCCGGCTGAACAGCGTCAGTCAGGCAGCCGAACAGCTGCACGTCACCCACGGCGCGGTCAGCCGCCAGCTCAAAGTGCTCGAAGAGCATCTTGGCGTCAGCCTGTTCGTCAAGGATGGGCGCGGCTTGAAACTCACAGATGCCGGGGTTCGTCTGCGAGACGCCAGCGGCGAGGCGTTCGATCGGTTGCGCAGCGTGTGTGCCGAGCTGACGCAAAGCACCGCCGACGCGCCGTTCGTGCTCGGTTGCTCCGGTAGCCTGTTGGCGCGCTGGTTCATTCCACGCCTGGGCCGGCTCAATGCCGACCTGCCCGACTTGCGTCTGCACCTGTCGGCCGGTGAAGGCGATCTCGATCCACGACGCCCCGGACTCGACGCCTTGCTGCTGTTCGCCGAGCCGCCATGGCCGGCAGACATGCAGGTGTATGAGCTGGCGGCAGAACGCATCGGGCCGGTGATGAGCCCGCTGTTCAGCGGTTATCAGCGCCTGCAAGCAGCCCCCGCGTCTGCCTTGCTCAGCGAACCGCTGCTGCACACCACCTCCCGCCCGCAAGCCTGGCCGAGCTGGGCACAGCAAAACCACCTCGACGCCAAAGCGTTGAAGCTCGGGCAAGGTTTTGAGCATTTGTATTATTTGCTGGAAGCAGCGGTGGCCGGACTTGGCGTGGCGATCGCGCCAGAGCCGCTGGTGGCCGAAGATTTGAAAGCCGGTCGCCTGGTTGCGCCGTGGGGCTTCTGCGAAACCCCGGCGCAACTGGCGTTGTGGCTACCCAAGCGCGCCGCAGACGGACGCGCCCGGCAACTGGCGCAATGGCTCAAGAACGAGCTGCGCCAGACGGATCACTCGCCGCGCTTGAACAACAAGTAAGCAGCCAGCAGACCCAACGCACCCACGGCTACACCGGCGGTGGTCCAAGGGTGTTCCTGAGCGTAATCGCGGGTGGCGATCCCGGTCTCACGGGTTTTCACTTTGACTTCTTCGTAGGCATCGCTGAGCAGGCTGCGCGAATGTTTCAGCGCGCTTTCGGCGTTGCCCTTGAGCGCCTTGAGTGTCTTGCGCGACTCGTCCGAAGCGTCATCCTTCAGGCTTTCCAACGATTTGAGCAGACTCTCGATCTCGGCTTCCATGCTTTGCAACGAGGCTTTACGTAAAGAGGTGTTGGCCATGGTGGCTCTCCTGCATTGGTGATGAGTGGCGTGTGTTGGTTGGGACTTCAGCGGTTTGAGAAAGTGCAGAAAATCTGAACTTCGCTTGCGCAGGGCCACCGAAATCAACAGTGCAGATTCACTGCTAGTCTCAATTCCACACGTCAATTCCACACGCCAAGGAGATCGCCATGAGTGACCATCACACGTACAAGAAAGTCGAGCTGGTCGGCTCGTCCACCAGCAGCATCGAAGACGCCATCAACAACGCACTGGCCGAAGCGAACAAGAGCATCAAGCATCTGGAGTGGTTTGAAGTGGTCGACACCCGTGGCCACATCAAGGACGGCAAGGCTGCGCATTTCCAGGTCACGCTCAAGGTCGGCTTCCGGATTGCCAGCAGCTGAGTTTGGGCTACGCTTCTGAACTTGCGCGCTGGCCGAGTGCCATAGGAATGGCAAAGCGCTACAAGGTGAGCGCATCGGGATGCCCGATGCCCGCCTCTTTTAATCCGACCAGGGAGTGCGACCGATGAAGAAGTTCATATTGGCAGTAGGTTTGTTGAGCCTTGCGGGTGGCGCGTTTGCTGCTGGCAAGCCTTGTGAAGAGTTGAAAAGCGAGATTGCCGCGAAACTGGACGCCAAGGGCGTTTCCGGGTATTCGCTGGAGATTGTCGACAAGGGTGCAGCCAGTGACGGCACAGTCGTTGGCACCTGCGAAGGTGGCGCCAAGGAAATCGTCTACAAACGCGGTTGATCGCCTCTGAAATGCAAAAGCCGACGCCAATGCGTCGGCTTTTTTGTGGGCAACGATTTTCCATTGCAGGAGTGAGCCTGCTCGCGATAGCGGTGTTTAAGTCAACGGATGGGGTGGCTGACACGCCGTCATCGCGAGCGGGCTCACTCGTACAGGGGTTGTAGTCAGCCCTTCATGACCTGCGCCAGCAACTCATAGGAATGCAGGCGATCAGCATGCTCATACAGGTCGCAGGTGAAGATCAGCTCATCGGCCTGGGTCTGCTCGACCAGCACCTCCAGCTTCGCGCGGATCTTCTGCGGGCTGCCGACCATCGCCAGACCGAGGAAATCCCCCACCGCCTCACGTTCATGAGGCAGCCACAGGCCGTCCATGCTTTTCACCGGCGGACGCTGCACCAGACTCTGCCCACGCATCAACGCGAGAATGCGCTGATACACCGAGGTCGCCAGGTAGTCGGCCTGCTCATCGGTATCCGCCGCCACCAGTGGCACACCGAGCATCACGTACGGCTTGTCGAGCACCGCCGAGGGCTTGAAGTGGTTGCGATAGACGCGGATCGCCTCGTGCATGAAGCGCGGGGCGAAGTGCGAGGCGAAGGCGTAGGGCAAACCGCGCTCACCGGCCAGTTGCGCACTGAACAGGCTGGAGCCGAGCAACCAGATCGGCACATTGGTGCCGGTGCCGGGCATGGCGATCACCCGTTGATCCGGGGTGCGCGGGCCGAGGAAACGCGCCAGTTCGGCAACATCTTCCGGGAAATCATCGGCACTGCCGGAGCGCTCGCGGCGCAGGGCGCGGGCGGTCATCTGGTCGGAACCCGGCGCACGGCCCAGCCCGAGGTCGATGCGCCCCGGATACAGGCTCTCAAGGGTGCCGAACTGCTCGGCGATCACCAGCGGCGCATGGTTGGGCAGCATCACCCCGCCGGAGCCGACACGAATCGTCGAGGTGCCGCCGGCCAGATACCCCAGCAACACCGAGGTGGCGGAACTGGCGATGCCGTCCATGTTGTGGTGCTCGGCGACCCAGAATCGGGTGTAGCCGAACTTCTCGACATGCTGCGCCAGGTCCAGCGAGTTGCGCAGCGATTGCGCCGGGCTGCCGTTCTCGCGCACGGGCACCAGATCGAGGGTGGAAAACTTTACGTCGGACAGTTGCTTCATAAACCTGCGTCTCCGAGTGAGGAGGCAGGTTTTTCTTGCGAACGAAAACCTGCCGAATTCATAAGCGTGTTCTGTGCAATGAGGGCATATACCCGAGTTTCAATAGCTGAGGGAAAAATCCTACTAAAAAAGTCAACGATTCACCTGGGCTGAACTTTGTTCCGGCGTCTATCCTCAGAAGCCTTGCAAGCAAAACCACGACGGCGCGGCGTTCCGCGCCAGATCTTGAGGAGGCAAACATGGCTATCGTGAAGAAAGCATCCGCGCATTGGGCAGGCGATCTGAAAACCGGCATTGGCTCGATCTCTACCGAAACCGGCGTCCTCAGAGAAGCGCCTTACGGCTTCAAGGCCCGCTTCGAAGGCGGCAAGGGCACCAACCCGGAAGAACTGATCGGCGCCGCCCATGCCGGCTGTTTTTCCATGGCGTTTTCGATGATTCTCGGCGATGCAGGCCTTAAGGCTGACAGCATCGACACTCAGGCAGAGGTCACGCTGGACCAGGTGGACGGCGGTTTTGCCATCACTGCGGTCAAACTGATTCTCAAGGCGAAGATCCCGGGGGCGACGCAGGCGCAGTTTGAAGAACTGAGCACCAAGGCCAAGGAAGGGTGCCCGGTGTCCAAGGTGTTGAATGCGAAGATTACCCTTGAGGCTTCGCTGGTCAGCTAAGTCGGCGCTGACTGACCCATTCGCGAGCAGGCTCGCTCCCTCAGGGGATTGTGTTGTGAACACGTCCAATGTGAGAGCGAGCCTGCTGGCGAAAGCGATCCTGAAATCACCGCAGTGCCTGAAGATGTGAGCGAAGTCAGAACCCACTCTGCAAAAATATGGTCGAATAAGTGACAGCAGCTTCAGCGCACACCCGTGCGCGCTGCACCAGGGAGCTTCAAATATGAAACGTATTGGCTTGGCGATTCTCTGCAGTGCACTGGCCACAACGGTTCTTGCCGCACCGAAAGACTGTGAAGAATTGAAAAACGAGATCGAGGTCAAGATCCAGGCTAACGCCGTGCCCTCCTACACGCTGGAAATCGTCAGCAAGGAAGAGGCCGAGAAACACGACGTGGCCATGGTCGTCGGCACTTGCGACAACGGCACCAAAGCGATCATTTATCAGAAGAACAGCAACTGATTCACCTCAGGTAAGGCAGACCATGTCACGATCCTCGGCGACGATCTCGCGTTTGGCGTTGTACAACCGGGCACTCGGCGTGAAGCCCAGCGAACGCCCTTCCAGCAGGTAACGCTGGCCGGCTTCGAAATGGTCGTAGCGGATGTACAGATAGCACAGACGTTCGACCGGGCCGGTCATCAGGCTGCCGCCGCCGCCAAATACTTCAAAGTCAAAACGCACCCGCAGCTCATGGCTGCCGGGTGTGACCTGGAAAAACCTGCCATCAGTCAGGCGAACGTTATCCAGGCGCTCGGCCATGAGCAGTTCGCCACCCGGGGTCGGGGTCGAGAAATCGACCCAGGCCATGTTCGGATCGACCGGGGGCAGCGGGGTCTGGCAGCCGGCGATTACGCCGACCGCGAGCAACAGCATCAACTTGCGCATGATGGACGTCCAAGGATTCAGATCTCCAGCATAGCGCCGATCAAGTGCGCTGGCAGCCTGCCGGTGTGCCTTGGCCGACAACCTTGCGCTGCTCGTCGTAGAGCTTCGCCCATGGCCGGAAACCGATGCTGCCGGCCTGCAGCTGATAGCGCTGACCGGCGTTGAAGTCCTTGAATTTCACATTCAACTGGCAGTCGCGCCACAGTGGCTCGGCGTCGGGGCCAATGTTGGTGGCTTCGACCGGAAACTGATAACGCACCTTCAGCTCATGACTGCCGGGCTGCACCTCGAAATAACGTTTGTCGACCGTGGTTCGGCTATCCACTTGCAGCGCTTGCAGCGCCGTGTCCTGTTGCCGGGCATCGAGATCGATCCAGGCTTGCGAGGGGTCAGGGTCGGGCATTCCGAATCCGGCACAACCGGCCAGTGTCAGCAGGCCTCCTGTCAGCAACAACATGCGCATAGCGAAGCTCCAAATGGCGGGATAGTCTTGCGGGCAGACTTTCCAAAGGATTTTTATTTTGAGCAGGCCGCTTCCAAGCCATGGGTTACTTGATCGCGTTTTTCGGATTTTGTTTCCGGGGGTGATGTTTTTGTTGCTCAACGGTTGCGCCAGCGTCAGCTATTACAGTCAGTTGGCCAGCGGCCAGTTGCAGTTGTTGCGGGCGCGCGAGCCAGTGACCAAGGTGATCGCCGACCCCAGCCACGACGCTTCGCTGCGCGCTCATCTGACTCAGTCGCAAAAAGCCCGGGCCTTCGCCAGCGAACAGCTGCACCTGCCGGACAACCAAAGCTATCGCCTGTACGCCGACATTGGCCGGCCGTACGTGGTGTGGAACGTGTTCGCCACCCCGGAGTTTTCCCTGACCCCGCAGAACCATTGCTTCCCGATCGCCGGTTGCGTGGCCTATCGCGGCTACTACAGCCAGAGCGCTGCCCGTGGCGCAGCGGCGATCCAGCGCCTGCAAGGCATGGACGTGGCGATTGGCGGCGTCGAAGCCTATTCGACCCTCGGCTGGTTCAATGACCCGATTCTCAATTCGATGATGGGCTGGGGCGACGAACGTCTGGCCACGCTGATCTTTCATGAGCTGGCGCATCAGCGCTTCTACGTGAAGGACGACACCGAGTTCAACGAGTCCTTCGCCACGTTTGTCGAACAGCAAGGCACCCGACAGTGGCGGGCGTTTCGTGGTCTGCCGCCGGACACCGATGTGCGGCTCAAGCAGCGCGATCAGTTCATCGAGTTGGTGCTGGAAACGCGGTCACGGCTGGAAAAACTCTACGCCCGGTCGCTGCCGGCCGAGCAGATGCGCGAGCGTAAAGCGGCGGCGTTCGAGCAGTTCCGTCGCGCATATCGATTGATGCGCGACAGCCAGTGGGCCGGGGACAAACGCTATGACGCGTGGGTGAATATGCCGCTGAACAATGCGCGGCTTTTACCGTTCGGCCTGTATGACCAGTGGGTGCCGGCATTTGCGGCGCTGTTCAGGCAGGTTGGGGGGGATTGGGTGAGGTTTTATGCCGAGGTCGAGAGGTTGGGTGAGCTGCCGCTGGCTGAGCGTAAGGTGGCTTTGAGAATATTGGCAGATACAAACAGTTGAGTTGATTGGGTGGACGTCATCGCGAGCAGGCTCACTCCTAAAGGGGAAGGCGCTCCAAATGCAGGAGTGAGCCTGCTCGCGATAGCCATCTGATCAGCGCTGTAAAAACGCCTGATGCAACTCGGCCAGCGTTTCAAAATGATACGCCGGCGCCTCGGCACTCAACTCTTCAAAGCTGCCAAACCCATAGCCCACCGCTGCCGCGTCCAGCCCGTTGCTGCGCGCGCCGATCAGGTCATGTTTGCGGTCGCCGATCATCAGCGTGTTGGCCGGATCCAGCCCTTCTTCGGCCAGCAGATGCGCAATCAGCTCGACCTTGTTGGTCCGCGTGCCATCCAGTTCACTGCCGTAGATCACCTTGAAGTGTTTGGCGAAGTCAAAGTGCCGGGCAATCTCGCGGGCGAACACCCATGGCTTGGACGTCGCGATATACAGCTGTCGGCCTTGGCCGCTCAGGGTTTCGAGCAATGACGTGACGCCGTCGAACACGCGGTTTTCGTAGAGGCCAGTGACCTTGAAGCGCTCGCGATAGAAATTCACCGCTTCCCAGGCTTTGGCCTCGTCGAAGTCATAGAACTGCATGAACGCCTGCAACAACGGCGGGCCGATGAAGTGTTCCAGTTTGGTCAGGTCCGGCTCATCGATGCCGAGCTTGGCGAGGGCGAACTGGATGGAACGGGTGATGCCCTCACGCGGGTCGGTCAGGGTGCCATCGAGGTCGAACAGTACGGTCTGGTAACGCATGAGAAATCCTGAGCAGGTGTAAGGCGATTCAGAGCTGATCGTAGCCTTCGGCCAGATGCAGATCCTTGAGCTTCACGTAGTTCGCTGCGCTGTAGGTGAAGAAGGCGCGTTCCTTGTCGGTCAGCGGGCGGATCTGTTTCACCGGGCTGCCCACGTACAGGAAGCCGCTCTCCAGGCGCTTGCCCGGTGGCACCAGGCTGCCGGCGCCGATGATCACGTCATCCTCGACCACCGCGCCGTCCATGACGATGCTGCCCATGCCGATCAACACGCGGCTGCCGACGCTGCAGCCATGCAGCATGACCTTGTGGGCGATGGTCACGTCATCACCGATCAGCAGCGGGAAGCCCTCCGGGTTGAACGGCCCGGCGTGGGTGATGTGCAGCACGCAGCCGTCCTGCACGCTGGTGCGCGCGCCGATACGGATGCGATGCATGTCGCCACGGATCACGGTCAGCGGCCAGACCGAGCTGTCTTCACCGATTTCGACGTCGCCGATCACCACCGCCGAGCCGTCGACAAACGCGCCTTTGCGGAGCTGCGGGGTGTGATTCTGGTACTTGCGAACGGACACGATAATTTCTCTCTCTGTCGCCGATAGCTGCGGTGGGTGCCGATTGTAATTAAGATGTGGCTATGTTCCTAAATGCATGTTTCTTCCAGCCAAGGTGCCAACCGTGAGCGTGAACAACCCTCTTCTGCAGTCCTACGACCTGCCGCCGTTCTCCACGATCCGTGCCGAACACGTGCTGCCCGCCATTGAAACCATCCTGGCCGACAACCGCGCCGCCATCGCCGAGATCCTCAAGACTCAAGTCGAGAACCCGACCTGGGCCGGCCTGGTATTGGCGATGGACGAGCTCAACGATCGCCTCGGTGCCGCGTGGAGCCCGGTCAGCCACCTCAACGCCGTGTGCAACAGCGCCGAGCTGCGCGAAGCCTACGAGTCGTGCCTGCCGGCCCTGAGCGCCTATTCCACCGAGATGGGCCAGAACCGCGAACTGTTCCAGGCTTATGAAGCGCTGGCCAACAGCCCGGAAGCCGCCGGGTTCGATGTGGCGCAAAAAACCATCCTGGAACACGCCTTGCGCGATTTCCGTCTGTCGGGTATCGACCTGCCGGAAGCCGAACAAAAGCGCTACGCCGAAGTGCAGAGCAAATTGTCCGAGCTGGGCAGCCGCTTCTCCAATCAACTGCTCGACGCCACTCAGGCGTGGACCAAGCACATCACCGACGAAGCCGCCCTCGCCGGCCTGACCGACTCGGCCAAGGCGCAAATGGCTGCCGCTGCGCAAGCCAAAGACCTCGATGGCTGGCTGATCACCCTGGAATTCCCGAGCTACTACGCGGTGATGACCTACGCCCAGGACCGTGCCTTGCGCGAAGAAGTTTACGCCGCCTACTGCACCCGTGCGTCGGACCAAGGCCCGAATGCCGGGCAGAACGACAACGGCCCGGTGATGGAAGAGATCCTCGATCTGCGTCAGGAACTGGCCAAATTGTTGGGCTTCGCCAGCTTCTCCGAGCTGAGCCTGGCGACCAAAATGGCCGAGTCCAGCGACCAGGTGCTGAGTTTCCTGCGCGACCTGGCCAAGCGCAGCAAGCCGTTCGCCGCGCAGGACCTGCAACAGCTGCGCGCTTACGCCGCCGAACAGGGCTGCGCCGATCTGCAAAGCTGGGACAGCGGTTTCTACGGGGAAAAACTCCGCGAGCAACGCTACAGCGTCGCTCAGGAAACCCTGCGTGCCTACTTCCCGATCGATAAAGTCCTCGGCGGTCTGTTCGCTATCGTCCAGCGTCTGTACGGCATCGAAATCGCCGAGCTGAAAGGCTTCGACACCTGGCACCCGGACGTGCGCCTGTTCGAGATCAAGGAAAACGGCCAGCACGTCGGCCGCTTCTTCTTCGACCTCTACGCCCGCGCCAACAAGCGTGGCGGCGCCTGGATGGACGGCGCCCGCGACCGTCGACGCACCGTCGACGGCGTGCTGCAAAGCCCGGTGGCCAACCTGGTGTGCAACTTCACCCCGGCCGACAGCGGCAAGCCCGCGCTGCTGACCCACGATGAAGTGACCACCCTGTTCCATGAATTCGGTCATGGCCTGCATCACCTGCTGACCCGTGTTGATCACGCCGGGGTCTCCGGAATCAACGGCGTGGCGTGGGATGCGGTCGAGCTGCCGAGCCAGTTCATGGAAAACTGGTGCTGGGAGCCGGAAGGCCTGGCGCTGATTTCCGGTCACTACGAAACCGGCGAGCCGCTGCCACAGGACCTGCTGGAAAAAATGCTTGCGGCGAAGAACTTCCAGTCCGGCCTGATGATGGTCCGTCAGCTGGAGTTCTCGCTGTTTGACTTCGAACTGCACGCCACCCACGGTGACGGTCGCAGCGTTGCCCAGGTGCTGGAAGGCGTGCGTGACGAGGTTTCGGTGATGCGTCCACCGGCGTACAACCGCTTCCCCAACAGCTTCGCGCACATCTTCGCCGGCGGTTACGCGGCGGGTTACTACAGCTACAAGTGGGCGGAAGTACTGTCGGCGGATGCCTTCTCCAAGTTCGAAGAAGACGGCGTGCTCAATGCCGACACCGGTCGCGCCTTCCGCGAAGCGATTCTGGCGCGTGGCGGTTCGCAGGCGCCGATGGTGCTGTTCGTCGACTTCCGTGGCCGCGAGCCATCGATTGACGCACTCTTGCGCCACAGCGGCCTGAGTGAGGACGCAGCAGCATGAGTGAGGCACCTGTGATTACCAAGAAACGCTTTATCGCCGGGGCGGTCTGCCCGGCATGCAGCGAGCCGGACAAGCTGATGATGTGGAACGAGGACAGCGTGCCGCACCGCGAATGCGTGGCTTGCGGTTACTCGGATACGCTGAACGAGCAGGGGTTGTCGGTTCCCAAGGAGCTGGGCACGCGGGTCAATACCAGCGCGCTCAAGCCGGCGCCGGACAAGAACGTCCAGGCCGTGCAGTTTTTCCCGAATCCGAAACTGAAGAAAAAGTCCGAAGACTGAGCCGGCGAATAACCCTCCACGGTGCAACACCGTGGAGGGTTCCGCTTATTTGAGGTTGACCGACTGGAACCAGCTCTTCATCGAGCAGGTGGCAAATGCGCTGGTGCTGCAATCGCCATTGGCCAGAGCAGTGCGCAGTTTGTCGACATCGGCCTGCATCACATAGCGCACGCCATCCTTGAAATGGCCGCTTTCACCAAAACCGCCCTGAGTCATTTCATTCAGCGCGTCTTCCTTGCTCCAGCCCTGCACCACGATCCGGTACATCGCCGCCATCAGGCCGGTGCGGTCGGAACCATGCTTGCAATGCATCAACACCGGGCCATTGGCTTCGGCGGCCTGAATCGCGCGCAGGGTCTTGAGCACATCAGCGTCATCGACATGGTTGGTGCGATAAGGCAGTTGCACTTGATTGATGCTCGGCTCGGACAGCCAGCTGCTGTCGGCTTCCGGCAGGAAGTTGATCACCGTCGCCACTTTGAGGTTCTTCAGCAACGGCACCGCGCCGCCGTCCGGCAAGGCACTGCGGTACAACGTTGGCGACATCTGAAACAGGTTGTACTGCACTTCAACCGGTTGCGCCCATTCCGGGGGACGCGATGTTGCAGCGGCGTCAGCCTGGGCCGGTATCAAGTGCAGCAGGGCGACAAGCGACAAACACAAAGCAGGGAAAAGGCGCACTCGGGACATGCTGGGTTGACCGTATCGGGATTCATCAATGAAAGGTCCCGCAGCTTCTACGTCTGGCGGTCAAAGCCCTGTGAGGCACTTGTCAAAGAATCGTGAATCCGCGCGATTTCATTGAGCGCCGCGTAAAAAAACCGCGGCTTTTTCCGCTGAATCGGTTCAACTAGATGATTAGCCTGCTACCATTTGTCACACGATGTTGCAGGCGTCCCCCTTTTCCCGGTCAAACGGGCCACGCGCCGCGACGAAAAAATGCTCAAGCCGTTCGCAGAAACGGACAACCATCAATGCCTGATGAGGTGCACCCCATGTCTGATGCAGATCGAGACAACCCGCGGCGTGAGTTCTTGCGCAAATCCCTGACCCTGATTCCCGTGGTCACCCTCGCCGGTACCGGTCTGGGCAGCAGCGTCTTGCAAGCGGCGCCTGAAGCCACCCCGGCGGCGCCCGCCGCAACTGCGTCGAAGACCGAGGCCGGCGCTTACCAGCCGAGCTATTTCACCGCCGAGGAATGGGCCTTCATCAATGCCGCCGTGGCGCAGTTGATCCCCAACGACGACCAGGGTCCGGGCGCTCTGGAAGCCGGCGTGCCGGAATACATCGACCGCCAGATGAACACTCCGTATGCCGCCGGTGCCCTGTGGTACATGCAGGGTCCGTTCAACGCCGATGCAGCGCCGGAGATGGGCTGGCAGAGCAAACTGGTGCCCAAAGAGATCTATCGCCTGGGCATCGCCGCCGCGGATCAGTGGGCAAAATCACTCAACGGTAAAACATTTGCCGAGCAAGACAGCGCTACCCGAGACGATTTGCTCAAGCAACTCGAGGCTGGAAAACCGCAGTTCGATGCCGTTCCGGCGAAGATTTTCTTCAACCTGCTGCTGCAAAACACCAAGGAAGGGTTCTTCTGCGACCCGATCCACGGCGGCAATAAAGGCATGGTCGGCTGGACCATGATCGGCTTCCCCGGCGCCCGCGCCGATTTCATGGATTGGGTGGAACGCAACGAGCAATACCCCTTCCCGGCAGTTTCGATTCGCGGCGAGAGGGCTTGAGCATGGCAACCGTAATGAAGAAGGTCGACGCAGTGATCGTCGGTTTTGGCTGGACCGGCGCGATCATGGCCAAAGAGCTGACCGAAGCCGGGCTCAACGTGCTGGCGCTGGAGCGCGGGCCGATGCAGGACACCTACCCCGACGGCAACTATCCGCAGGTGATCGACGAACTCACCTACAGCGTGCGGAAAAAACTCTTTCAGGACATTTCGAAAGAAACCGTCACCATCCGCCACAGCGTCAACGACATCGCCCTGCCGAACCGCCAGTTGGGTGCGTTCCTGCCGGGTAATGGCGTGGGCGGCGCCGGTTTGCACTGGTCGGGTGTGCACTTTCGCGTCGATCCGATCGAGTTGCGCATGCGCAGCCACTACGAAGAGCGCTACGGCAAAAGCTTTATCCCCAAGGACATGACCATCCAGGACTTCGGCGTCAGCTACGAAGAGCTGGAGCCGTTCTTCGATTTCGCCGAAAAAGTCTTCGGCACCTCCGGCCAGGCCTGGACCGTGAAGGGCCAACTGGTCGGTCAGGGCAAGGGCGGCAACCCTTACGCGCCGGATCGCTCGAATCCGTTCCCGCTGGAGGCGCAGAAGAACACCGTTTCCGCACAGCTGTTTGGCAAAGCGGCGACAGAAGTCGGTTACAAACCCTACAACCTGCCATCGGCGAATACTTCAGGGCCGTACACCAATCCCTACGGCGCGCAGATGGGCCCGTGCAACTTCTGCGGATTCTGCAGCGGCTACGTTTGCTACATGTATTCCAAGGCATCGCCGAACGTGAACATTCTGCCGGCGCTCAAGCCGCTGCCGAATTTCGAGCTGCGGCCCAATTCGCATGTGCTGCGGGTCAACCTCGACAGCAGCAAATCCAAAGCCACCGGCGTGACTTACATCGACGGCCAGGGTCGCGAGATCGAGCAACCGGCGGATCTGGTGATCCTCGGCGCCTTCCAGCTGCACAACGTGCGCCTGATGCTTCTCTCGGGCATCGGCAAGCCGTACGACCCGATCAGCGGTGAAGGCGTGGTCGGGCGTAACTTCGCCTACCAAAACATGGCGACCATCAAGGCGTTCTTCGACAAGGACACCCACACCAACAACTTCATCGGTGCCGGCGGCAACGGCGTCGCGCTGGATGACTTCAACGCCGACAACTTCGACCACGGCCCGCACGGCTTCGTCGGCGGCTCACCGATGTGGGTCAACCAGGCCGGCAGTCGGCCTATTGCCGGGACATCGAACCCGCCGGGCACTCCAGCCTGGGGCAGCGCATGGAAACGCGCGACCGCCGATTACTACACCCACCAGGTGTCGATGGACGCCCACGGCGCGCATCAGTCCTACCGAGGCAACTACCTCGATCTGGACCCGGTGTACCGCGATGCCTACGGTTTGCCGCTGCTGCGGATGACCTTCGACTGGCAGGAAAACGACATCAAGATGAACCGCTTCATGGTCGAGAAAATGGGCAAGGTCGCCCAAGCCATGGGCCCGAAAGCCATTGCGGTGATCGGCAAGCAGGTCGGCGATCACTTCAATACGGCGGCCTACCAGACCACCCACCTCAACGGCGGCGCAATCATGGGCACCGATCCGAAGAAGAGCGCCCTGAACCGCTACTTGCAAAGCTGGGATGTGCACAACGTATTTGTTCCGGGCGCGTCGGCATTCCCGCAAGGCCTGGGTTACAACCCGACCGGGCTGGTCGCGGCGCTGACCTACTGGTCGGCCAAGGCGATCCGCGAGCAATACCTGAAAAACCCCGGCCCACTGGTTCAGGCATAAGGAGCGGTGACCATGAACAATCTCGTTATCGCCACCCTGGCCCTGCTCGGCAGCGCTGCTGTGCACGCCGCTGACGTCGACCAAGCGTTGATCAAACAAGGCGAATACCTCGCCCGCGCTGGCGACTGTGTGGCCTGCCACACCGCCAAGGGCGGCAAGCCGTTCGCCGGCGGCCTGCCGATGGAAACCCCGATCGGCACGATCTACTCGACCAACATCACCCCGGACAAAACCGGCGTCGGTGAATACAGCTTCGAGGACTTCGACAAAGCGGTGCGCCACGGCGTCGCGAAAAACGGCAGTACGTTGTACCCGGCAATGCCGTATCCGTCCTACGCCCGGGTCAGCTCAGGCGACATGCAGGCGCTTTACGCCTACTTCATGCACGGCGTCGAACCGGTCGCGCAAGAGAACAAGGCCAGCGACATTCCATGGCCGCTGAGCATGCGCTGGCCGCTGATGGGCTGGCGCTGGATGTTTGCGCCGAAGGTCGAGGACTACCAGGCAACCTCGGACGATCCAGTGATCGATCGCGGCGCCTATCTGGTCGAAGGCCTCGGCCATTGCGGCGCCTGCCATACGCCGCGTGCCCTGACCATGCAGGAAAAATCCCTGAGCGCCACTGATGGCAAAAACTTCCTCGCCGGCAGTGCGCCGCTGGAAGGCTGGATCGCCAAGAGCCTGCGCGGTGATCACAAGGACGGTCTCGGCGGCTGGAGCGAAGCGCAACTGGTGCAGTTCCTCAAAACCGGGCGCAGCGACCGTAGCGCGGTGTTCGGCGGCATGAGCGATGTGGTCACCCACAGCATGCAATACATGACCGACGCCGACCTGACCGCGATTGCTCGTTACCTCAAGTCCCTGCCCGCAACTGATCCGAACGATCAGCCGCACCAGTACGACGAAAAAGCCGCCAAGGCCTTGTGGAACGGCGACGACAGCCAACGCGGCGCGGCGGTGTACATCGACAACTGCGCGGCCTGCCACCGTACCGACGGCCACGGCTATACCCGAGTGTTCCCGGCCCTGGCAGGCAATCCGGTGCTGCAATCGGAAGACCCGACGTCGCTGATTCACATCGTGCTCAAGGGCGGCACCCTGCCGGCCACGCACACGGCGCCATCGACCTTCACCATGCCGGGCTTCGCCTGGCGCCTGTCGGATCAGGAAGTGGCGAACGTGGTGAGCTTTATCCGTGGCAGTTGGGGTAACCAAGGTGCGCCAGTGAAAGCCGCCGACGTCGCCGAGTTGCGCAAGGAGGATATGAAACACACCTCCGGCGACGACCTCGGTCAGGTCACGCAACACAACTGACCAGTCGCCCGACGGCACTAGCCAGATGAACCGCGCCCCGATACTGTGTGCATATACAGTATCGGGGCGTTTTCATGTCTACTCCATTGCCACCACGCGGCCGCGGCACCGCGACCAACCCGCACAACCGTTTCGCGCCGAATCGTTCGGTGGCCGAGGATGACGGCTGGTATCAGGAAGTACCCGAGACGCAGAACACCGAGGTGATGATCGAGACCGCGAAAACCATCATTACCCGCAACACTTCGCCGGACTTGCCCTTCGATCGCTCGATCAATCCCTATCGCGGCTGCGAGCACGGCTGCATCTATTGCTACGCGCGACCCAGCCACGCCTATTGGGACATGTCGCCGGGGCTGGATTTCGAAACCCGGCTGATCGCCAAGACCAACGCCGCCCAGGTGCTGGAAGAACAGTTGAGCAAACGCGGCTACCAGTGCGCGCCGATCAACCTCGGCTCCAATACCGATCCCTATCAGCCCATCGAACGTGAACACAAAATCACCCGCCAGACCCTCGAAGTGCTGCTGCGTTACCGGCACCCGGTGACCATCGTTACCAAGGGTTCGCTGATTTTGCGTGACCTCGACCTGCTCACCGAATTGGCGCAACAACGGCTGGTGGCGGTGATGATCAGCCTGACCACGCTGGACGACGAACTCAAACGCATCCTCGAACCCCGCGCAGCGGCGCCCAAGGCCCGGTTGCGGGCGATTCGGGTGATGCGCGAAGCGGGCATTCCAGTGGGGGTGCTGTGTTCGCCGATGATTCCGATGATCAACGACAGCGAAATCGAAAGCCTGCTGACCGAAGCGCATGCTGCCGGTGCGCAAAGCGCCGCGTACATGATGCTGCGTCTGCCGCTGGAGGTGGCGCCGCTGTTCGAAGAATGGCTGCAGGCGCATTACCCGCAGCGGGCCGCCCATGTGCTGAGCCTGGTGCGTCAGAGCCGCGGCGGCGAACTCTACGACAGCCGTTTCGGCGCCCGGATGCGCGGCGAGGGACCGTTCGCCGACCTGCTGGCGCAACGTTTCGCCAAAGCGATCAAACGGCTCGGACTCAATCACCGCGAGGGCTATAACCTCGACTGCACCGCCTTCTGTCCGCCGGGTCGCCAGATGTCGTTGATTTAGCGACAATTAGCTATGGTTGATGGGTTGGAATCCTACCGTCGAAATGTACCAGTCACGTTTTTTGTGACCTGGAACACACGTTCTAGAGCGCTTGATTCAGTTTGAGTTAAGTTTCGACGGCTACCTTGTTCATCGAGTGACTGACGGGTCGGGATGACCCGGATGTTTTAAACAGCCACTGGCTTCATACCGGAATACACGGGAACGACTCCCCGAATCCGCCAAAGAGGATGAATCATGAGTGACAAGGATAAACAGCCGTTGGCTGCGTCGGCGCAAGCCGCCCCTGGGGCGGAATCCGCCGATGCAGCGCTGAGAACGATCATTGACGGCTTTTTGCATTTTCATCATGAGGTCTTCCCCCAGCAGGAAGAGCTCTTCAAGAAACTCGCCACGGCGCAATCGCCACGGGCGATGTTCATTACCTGTGCCGACTCGCGCATCGTGCCCGAGCTGATCACCCAGAGTTCGCCGGGCGATCTGTTCGTGACCCGTAACGTCGGCAACGTCGTGCCGCCTTACGGCCAGATGAACGGTGGCGTTTCCACTGCCATCGAATACGCGGTACTGGCGCTGGGCGTGCAGCACATCATCATCTGCGGCCACTCCGATTGCGGCGCCATGCGCGCAGTGCTCAATCCGGACAGCCTGGAAAAAATGCCGACAGTCAAAGCCTGGCTGCGTCATGCGGAAGTGGCGAAGACCATGGTGCATGACAACTGCAACTGCACCGACGAAAAAGAACGCATGCCGATCCTCACCGAGGAGAACGTCATCGCCCAACTGCAGCACTTGCGTACCCATCCTTCGGTAGCCTCACGCATGGCGAACGGTCATCTGTTCATCCATGGCTGGGTCTACAACATCGAAACCAGTGAAATCAAAGCTTACGACGCCGATCAGGGACGCTTCCTGCCGCTCGACGGCAGCCATCCGATTCCGGTGGCGACGCCCAAAGCGCGCTTCTAAATCTTCCTAAACATCTGTGTGGTTTGACGCCGGCCGCTGTTTCAGCGGTTCGGCGAAGCCATGCCTGAAGAAAACTTCGGGAGAGTCACCATGCGTGCTGCTCAATTGAAAGCGGTTCTGCCACGGGAGCTGCTGGCTTCGGTGGTTGTGTTCCTGGTCGCCCTGCCGTTGTGCATGGGTATTGCGATTGCTTCAGGGTTGCCGCCGGCCAAAGGCCTGATCACCGGGATCATCGGCGGTCTGGTAGTGGGGTGGCTGGCGGGTTCGCCGTTGCAGGTCAGCGGGCCGGCGGCAGGGTTGGCGGTGTTGGTATTCGAGCTGGTGCGCCAGCACGGTATCGAGATGCTCGGGCCGATTCTGTTGCTCGCCGGATTCCTGCAACTGGTGGCCGGGCGCTTGAAGCTCGGTTGCTGGTTTCGGGTCACGGCGCCCGCGGTGGTGTACGGCATGCTCGCGGGGATCGGTGTGCTGATCGTACTCTCGCAAGTGCATGTGATGCTCGATGCCAAACCACAGCCCTCCGGGCTGGATAACCTCACGGCTTTCCCCGGCGCGGTGGCGCAAGCGTTGCCGTCGTTCGGCTGGCAGGCCGGGTTGCTCGGGCTGGCGACCATTGCGGTGATGTGGCTGTGGGAAAAATTTCGTCCGCACTCGCTGCGGTTTATTCCCGGTGCGCTGCTCGGCGTTGGTCTGGCCACCGGCGCCAGCCTGCTGCTGGCGTTGCAGGTGAAACGGGTCGAGGTACCGGAGAATCTGGCCGAAGCCATCGACTGGCTGAAACCGGCGGACTTGTTGAGCCTGGCCGACCCAACCCTGCTGATCGCCGCCTTCGCCGTGGCATTCATTGCCAGCGCCGAAACCCTGCTGTCTGCAGCGGCGGTGGATCGCATGCACAGCGGTGTGCGTTCGGACTTCGACCGTGAGCTGTCGGCACAAGGCGTCGGCAATATGCTCTGCGGTCTGGTCGGCGCGCTGCCGATGACCGGGGTGATTGTGCGCAGTTCGGCCAACGTCCAGGCCGGTGCAACCACCCGTTATTCGACAATCTTCCATGGTCTGTGGCTGCTGGCGTTCGTGCTGTTGCTGTCGAGCGTGCTGCAAAGCATTCCAGTGGCGAGTCTGGCGGGGGTGCTGGTGTACACCGGGTTCAAACTGGTCGATCTCAAAGCGTTTCGCGGTCTGAGCCGTTATGGGCGGATGCCGATGTTCACCTATGCGGCGACAGCGCTGGCGATCATCTTCACCGACCTGCTGACCGGTGTGCTGATTGGCTTCGGTCTGACCCTGGTGAAACTGGCGCTCAAGGCTTCGCGACTGAAAATCAGCCTGATCGATCTGCCGCAAGACGGTGAGATGGAGTTGCGTCTGGTGGGTGCGGCGACCTTCCTCAAAGTGCCGGCGCTGACCCAGGTGCTGGGCAGCATTCCAGCGGGTACGACGGTGCACGTGCCGCTCAACAACCTGAGCTACATCGACCATTCGTGTCTGGAGTTGCTGGAAGAGTGGGGCCGGGCGAATGCGGCGAAGGGGTCGAAGCTGGTGATCGAGTCGCGCGGGTTGAAACGACGGCTTGAGGGCAGGGTTCGGACCAATACCGGGATCGGTGCGGCCGGTTAAATCTCCGGGTTGAACTTAACCCTGTAGGAGTGAGCCTGCTCGCGATGGCGATCAATCAACATCTCTGTTGACTGACCCACCGCCATCGCGAGCAGGCTCACTCCTACATTCTATTGTGTGTAACTCAGGCAGCAGGCTGATCCAGCTCCAGGCCCACGCCGAGGCGGCGGCCCATGCACGGCCAGCGCTTCCAGGCCGCACCGGTGTCCGGGCTGCTCAGTTTGTCGCGGTAGGCCTCTACCGACTCCAGCGCAAAACTCTCGTCGTTGAGCATCTCGTCGATGGCGTGATGCACGGCTTCGTCCAGTTGGTTGGCAAATTCCTCACCGATCAATTGATGAGCAATCAGATTGGCGACCGTCATGTCCAAGGGGATCAGTGGCTGGCCGAAATGCTTGATGTACAGGTCGTTGACCTCTTCGACAAAGCGGTGCGCCAGATAGGCTTCGTCCAGCAGGCTGTCCAGACCAACGTGCCCGGCCATGATGGCCGGCGGCTGGAGGAAATACTGCTCGGCGATTGTCAGCACCGGTTTGATCTGCGATTCGATTCCCGCTTCCCTGGCAACTTCATTGGCTGCATCCAGCAGGTCTGGCACTTCATCGATGTAGGCGGCGACAAAACGCGTCAGCACGCCATTGGCGTCGGCTTCCGGCAACTGGATCGCCGGATGTAAATGAGGCAGCTTGCTTTCCAGCTGACGGGTCAGCAGGCCGGTTTCTTTCTCGTGCTGTTGGGCTTTTTGGATCTGCTCGCGCAATGCGGCGGTGTTCATGAAAACTCCAGGGAACAAGGCAATGAAATAGGGAAGACATAACTTAGCTGGCTTACGAAAAATGCTAAGACGCATTTGTCATAATTATTTCATCCTTGATGCAGCGGCGTTATATCGGTTTGCCACCACTCGTCTGCATCCTTCTCCATTCGTGGTCTGGAACGCAAGTACAAGCTGTTTCAGATGATTTACGCGATCGCGTTGCAATTCTCCCTCGCTGTCTATACTCGCCATTGAATGGAGTTAGCTGATGACGCCCGACTGCACCCGCAGCAAGGCCCGGCGATTCAAGTTCGTAGTCTGATGCAGCCGCTCCCTTGCCGCAGGCGAAAGCCGGCGGGATAACAAGAACGATAAGGGGAACCCGCAATGATGCGACATCCACACGTCTGGATGGGCCTCCTGTTGTGGTCGATTTTCAGCCCGGCCAATGCGGCCTGGACTGTGAATATGGCGCCTGGAGCGACTGAAATCAGTCACGCAGTATTCGACCTGCACATGACCATTTTCTGGATCTGTGTGGTGATCGGGATCATCGTCTTCGGCGCCATGTTCTGGTCGATGATCGTGCATCGCCGCTCGACCGGGCAGGTCGCCGCAAAATTCCACGAAAGCACCACCGTCGAAATTCTCTGGACCGTCGTGCCGCTGCTGATTCTGGTGGCGATGGCCGTTCCGGCGACTGCCACCCTGATCCGCATGTACGACACCAGTGAGCCGGATATCGATATCCAGATCACCGGTTACCAGTGGAAATGGCACTACAAATACCTGGGCCAGGACGTCGAGTTCTTCAGCAACCTGGCCACCCCCGCCGAACAGATCCACAACAAGGAAGCCAAGGGCGAGCACTACCTGCTCGAAGTCGACAAGCCGCTGGTGCTGCCGATCGGCGCCAAGGTGCGCTTTCTCGTGACCTCCGCCGACGTGATTCACTCGTGGTGGGTGCCGGCCTTCGCGGTCAAGCGCGATGCGATCCCGGGGTTCGTCAACGAAGCCTGGACGCGGATCGACAAGCCGGGCATCTACCGTGGTCAGTGCGCCGAGCTGTGCGGCAAGGATCACGGCTTCATGCCGATTGTGGTCGACGTCAAAGAGAAGGCCGACTACGACAAGTGGCTGGCCGACCGCAAAGCCGAAGCGGCGCAGCTTAAAGAGCTGACCAGCAAGGAATGGACCCTCGACGAACTCAAGGAACGGGGCGACAAGGTGTATCACACCACCTGCGTAGCCTGTCACCAGGCCGAAGGTCAGGGCCTGCCACCGATGTTCCCGGCGCTCAAAGGCTCGCCGATTGCCACCGGGCCCAAAGCCGACCACCTGCACCGCGTGTACTTCGGCAAGCCCGGCACCGCCATGGCGGCGTTCGGCAAGCAGTTGTCGGAAGTCGATATCGCAGCGGTCGTGACCTACGAACGTAACGCCTGGGGCAACAACAAGGGCGACATGGTCACGCCAAAAGAAGTGCTTGAGCTCAAACAGGCGGAAAGCAAATGAGCCGGTCCATCGCGTACCTCGTGAACCGGCCGGGGCAGCACGCCCCGGTCAGCCCCGTCCACTCACGTAAAGGAGAGCGGCCATGAGCGCTGTAATCGATGACCACGGTCATGCCGACCACGCTCACGGCCCCGCCAAAGGCCTGATGCGCTGGGTGCTGACCACCAACCACAAGGACATCGGCACGCTGTACCTGTGGTTTGCGTTCTGCATGTTCCTGCTCGGCGGCTCGTTCGCCATGGTGATCCGCGCCGAGCTGTTCCAGCCCGGCCTGCAGATCGTCGAGCCGGCGTTCTTCAACCAGATGACCACCATGCATGGTCTGGTGATGGTGTTCGGTGCAGTGATGCCGGCGTTTGTCGGCCTCGCCAACTGGATGATCCCGTTGATGATCGGCGCGCCGGACATGGCCCTGCCACGAATGAACAACTTCAGCTTCTGGCTGCTGCCGGCGGCGTTCCTGCTGCTGGTCTCGACCCTGTTCACCGCCGGTGGCGGACCGAACTTCGGCTGGACGTTCTACGCGCCACTGTCCACCACCTATGCACCGGAGAGCGTGACGTTCTTCATCTTCGCCATCCACTTGATGGGGATCAGTTCGATCATGGGCGCGATCAACGTGATCGCGACCATCCTCAACCTGCGCGCCCCCGGCATGACATTGATGAAAATGCCGCTGTTCGTCTGGACCTGGCTGATCACCGCGTTTCTGCTCATCGCGGTGATGCCGGTGCTGGCCGGGTGCGTGACGATGATGCTGATGGACATCCACTTCGGCACCAGTTTCTTCAGTGCCGCCGGTGGTGGTGATCCGGTGCTGTTCCAGCATGTGTTCTGGTTCTTCGGCCACCCCGAGGTGTACATCATGATCCTGCCGGCCTTCGGTGCCGTCAGCCAGATCATCCCGACCTTCTCGCGCAAGCCGCTGTTCGGCTACACCTCGATGGTTTACGCGACGGCGAGCATCGCGTTCCTGTCGTTCATCGTCTGGGCGCACCACATGTTCGTGGTCGGCATCCCGCTGGTGGGCGAGCTGTTCTTCATGTACGCAACGATGCTCATCGCCGTGCCGACCGGGGTGAAGGTGTTCAACTGGGCCAGCACCATGTGGCAAGGCTCGATCACCTTCGAGACACCGATGCTGTTTGCCGTGGCCTTCGTGATCCTGTTCTCGATCGGCGGTTTCTCCGGGCTGATGCTGGCCATCGCGCCGGCGGACTTCCAGTACCAGGACACCTACTTCGTGGTCGCGCACTTCCACTACGTGCTGGTGCCGGGGGCGATCTTCGGGATCTTCGCCTCAGCCTATTACTGGCTGCCGAAGTGGACCGGGCACATGTACGACGAAACCCTCGGCAAGCTGCACTTCTGGCTGTCGTTCGTCGGCATGAACCTGACCTTCTTCCCGATGCACTTCGTGGGGCTGGCGGGGATGCCACGGCGGATCCCGGACTACAACCTGCAGTTCGCCGACTTCAACATGGTCTCGTCAATCGGCGCATTCATGTTCGGTGCCACGCAGATCTTCTTCCTGTTCATCGTGATCAAGACCATTCGCGGTGGCGCCCCGGCCCCGGCCAAACCGTGGGATGGCGCCGAAGGCCTGGAGTGGAGCGTGCCGTCACCGGCGCCGTATCACACCTTTACTACGCCGCCGGAAGTGAAATGAACACCGATCTCCCTGTGGGTGCGAGCCATTGTGGCGAGGGAGCTTGCTCCCGCTGGGGCGCGAAGCGGCCCCAAGAGCTTCGCGTCTGCTACGCAGCCGAGCGGGAGCAAGCTCCCTCGCCACAGGTACTCATTCCTACAGGGGCTCGTCGTGTAGAGGGCATGCACCATGGCTGACTCGATCTCGCTGAAGAAACTGGTCACCCGCCTGCTCGGAGTCGTCGTGGCAATGTTTGTCTTCGGCTTTGCCCTGGTGCCGATCTACGACGTGATGTGCAAGGCCTTCGGCATCAACGGCAAGACCGCCGGGCAATACGAGGGCGAGCAGGTGGTGGACAGCTCGCGCCAGGTGCGCGTGCAGTTTCTGTCGACCAACAACATCGACATGCCGTGGGAGTTCTATCCCAAGCACGACGAGTTGACCGCCAACCCCGGCGCGGTCAACGAGATGATTTTCATCGCGCGCAACCCCACCGACAAACCGATGAGCGCCCAAGCCGTGCCGAGTATCGCGCCCAGCAACGCGGCGGCGTATTTCCACAAGACCGAATGCTTTTGCTTTACCCAGCAGGTGCTGCAGCCCGGTCAGCAGATCGAGATGCCGGTGCGTTTCATCGTTGACCGCGACATGCCCAAGGACGTGAAGCACCTGACGCTGTCCTACACGCTGTTCGATATCACCGCCCGACATCCTCCGGTGGCTGCAAACACTGGCGGTTAAGCGTGCCCGATAAGGAGAACAATAAATGGCAACTCATGAGCACTATTACGTCCCGGCCCAGAGCAAATGGCCGATCATCGCCACGTTCGGCATGGTCATCACCGTGTACGGCCTGGCGACCTGGTTCAACGATCTGAAGGCCGCGCGCCCGGAATCCCACGGCCCGTACATCTTTTTCGTCGGTGGATTGTTGCTGGCGTACATGCTGTTCGGCTGGTTCGGCGCAGTGATCAAGGAAAGTCGCGCGGGGCTGTACAGCCCGCAGCTGGATCGCTCGTTTCGCTGGGGCATGAGTTGGTTCATCTTCTCCGAGGTGATGTTCTTCATCGCCTTCTTCGGCGCGCTGTTCTACGTGCGGCACATCTCCGGCCCGGCGCTGGGTGGCGAAGGCCCGAAAGGCATCGCGCACATGCTCTGGCCGAACTTCCAGTTCACCTGGCCGCTGCTGCACACGCCTGACCCGACACTGTTCCCGCCGCCCAAGGAAGTCATCAGCCCGTGGGGCCTGCCGCTGATCAACACGATCCTGCTGGTCAGCTCCAGTGTGACCATCACCATCGCCCACCATGCCTTGAAGAAGGGCCATCGCGGCGCGCTGAAAATCTGGCTGGCGATCACCGTGCTGCTGGGCTGCGCGTTCCTCGGCTTCCAGGCTGAGGAATACATGCACGCCTACCACGAACTGGGCCTGACCCTCGGTTCGGGTATCTACGGCGCGACGTTCTTCATGCTCACCGGTTTCCACGGCGCCCACGTGACCATCGGCACGATCATTCTGTTCGTGATGCTGATGCGGATCATGAAGGGCCACTTCGATGCCGAGCATCAGTTCGGTTTCGAGGCGGCGAGCTGGTATTGGCACTTCGTCGATGTGGTGTGGATCGGCTTGTTCATCTTCGTTTATGTGCTTTAACAACCGCGGCAAGCCGCGAGCTCCAAGCTTGCAGCTCAAAGCTAGAAGCTTGCAGCTACCACGTCACGTGGGACACCAGTTGGCCGCTGTAGAAGCCCCAGGCGATCAAGCCGACGGTGGCAGCGGCCAGCGCCACCCGAACACTCAAGGCGATGACCAGGCGATTGGAGCTGCTGTCGTCCTTGACCAGGAAAAACAGGCCGCTGAACAGGCTGATCACCGTGGCAATCAGCAGCACGACAATGGCTGCTTTGAGCATGGGAAGACTCCGGGGGACAGGCGATGCAGTTGAGTATAGCGATCGCGACGACTGACTTTGTGGTGCGGCCATGAAGCGCTTTCGCCCGGGCGTGATACCGACCGTGGTGGTGGCGCTGTTATTGCCGCTGCTGGTGTCGCTGGGCTTCTGGCAACTGGGCCGGGGCGCGGAAAAAACCGCCCTGCTCGCCAGTTACGCCGAACGTCGCGCCGCCGAACCGATGGCCAGCAGCGAATTGCTGCACAGTACCGACCCGGCCTATCGCCGGGTGCATCTCTACGGCCGGTTCGATGGCGCCCACAGCCTGCTGCTCGATAACCGTCAGCGCAACGGCAAGGTCGGCATCGAGCTGCTACAACCGTTTCAGGATCGAGCCACCGGCCTGTGGCTGCTGGTCAATCGCGGCTGGCTGCCGTGGCCGGACCGCCGCGTTACACCGCAATTCACCACCCCGACCGATGCGCTGAGTATCGACGCCTGGGTCTACGTCGCCCCCGGCGCCACCTTCCAGCTGCACGCCGACCCGGCCAGCAGCATGTGGCCGCAAACCATCACCGCCGTTGAGCCGGCCAGGCTGTGGAAAACCCTCGACCGCGACGGTTTCGCTTACGAACTGCGCGCCGAACCCGGCCCCGCCAGCTATGAGGCCGACTGGCCGGTCGTTGCCATGGGCCCGGAAAAACACCTTGGTTACGCCGTGCAGTGGTTCGCCATGGCTACCGCCCTGCTCGGCCTCTACCTCTACCTTGGATTGCACAACGCAAAGGAGAACCACCATGGGAACGGCCATGAATCCACCCAGCATGTCTGAGGCAAAAACCCCGGCCAGCCGTCGTCGCGGACGGATCCAGCTGCTGCTGATTCTGCTCGGCGTGGTCGGCCCGATGATCCTCGCCACCGGCATGTACAAATTGCAGTTCTGGGTGCCGGAAGGCCGCAGCTACCACGGCGAACTGATCGGCAACGGCCAGTCCCGCGTCGACCTTGGTGTACAGGCCGACGAACAGCGCTGGCAGATGCTGGTGACCGCGCCCAAGGACTGCGCCGTCGATTGCCAGCAACTGGTGTACCTCGCCCGGCAGATCCAGATCGGCCTGGGCCGCGATGCCGGACGCGCCAGCCACGCCCTCGCCGCCGCGCAACCGCTGAGCGCCGACTACGAAGCCAAGCTGAACCGCGAATACCCGCAGCTGCAACGCTACCCGCTGGACGCCGCAACCTTCAGCAAGGCCACGGGCGACAAGGCCACGCCGCAGCTGTGGATCATCGACCCGCACGGCAACCTCGTGCTGCGCTACGACCCGAGCGTGAAGGGCAAGGACTTGCTCAACGACCTGCGCCATCTGCTGAAACTGTCGAACATCGGATAAGGGCATCGTCATGGCCAAACCTGGATTTCGCCTCGCGCTGTTTGCCACCCTGCTGGCACTGATCGTCGTGCTGCTCGGCGCCTACACCCGCCTGACTCACGCCGGCCTCGGCTGTCCGGACTGGCCGGGCTGCTACGGCTTTATCAGCGTGCCGAACAGCGAAGCCCAACTGGCCCATGCCGAACTGCATTACCCCGACTCGCCGGTGGTGGCGCACAAGGGCTGGAACGAGATGATTCACCGCTACTTCGCCGGGACCCTCGGCCTGCTGATTTCGATTCTGGCCGGGCGTGCGTGGGTCAACCGGCGTCATCCGGGGCAACCGTTGAAGCTGCCACTGTTTCTCCTGGCGGTGGTGTTTGCGCAAGCGGCGTTCGGCATGTGGACGGTGACGCTCAAGCTCTGGCCGCAAGTGGTCACCGGGCATTTGCTCGGCGGCTTTGCGACATTGAGCCTGCTGTTCCTGCTGACCTTGAGATTGTCCGGCGTGCTACCGGCGCTCATGGTGCCCAAGCGCTTGCAGTATTGGGCGACTGCCGGACTGTTGCTGGTGATCGGCCAGATCGCCCTGGGTGGCTGGGTCAGTTCCAACTACGCGGCGGTGGCCTGCATCGACTTCCCGACCTGCCACGGCCAATGGCTGCCGCCCGCTGATTTTGCCAACGGCTTTCACCTGACCCAGCACATCGGCCCGAATTACCTCGGCGGCCAGCTCGACAGCGATGCGCGCACAGCGATTCACCTGACTCACCGCATCGGCGCGCTGCTGGTGACGTTGGTGCTGCTGGGGCTGGCCTGGCAACTCAGGGCTGTCGGCATGACCCGGCTCGCCGGGCTGGTGCTGGTCGCCCTCGGCGCACAAATCACCCTCGGCATCAGCAACGTGCTGTTGCATCTGCCGTTGCCGGTGGCGGTAGCGCACAACGCCGGCGGCGCCGCGCTGCTGCTGACCATGGTGCTGGTCAATTACCACGCGCGGACCAGTCTGGTTCGGGTCAAACAGCCGGTGCTCGCACGCTGGCGCCTGAGTCCGCGTAAACCCGTGGCCGCGCCCATAACAATAAAAGGAGAAACGCCATGGCGCTTCTGATCGGCGAACGTCCCGCGCAAGCGCTGTGGCGTGACTATCTGGAGCTGACCAAGCCGAAAGTGGTGGTGCTGATGCTCATCACCTCGCTGGTCGGCATGTTCCTCGCGACCCGCGCCGGGGTGCCGTGGACAGTGCTGGTGTTCGGTAATTTGGGTATTGCGCTGTGTGCCGGCGGTGCGGCGGCGGTCAACCATGTGGTCGACCGCCGCATCGATGCGGTGATGGCGCGCACTCACAAACGGCCATTGGCTGAAGGTCGGGTGTCGCCTGCCGCGGCTCTGACCTTTGCGCTGGTATTGGCGCTGCTCGGCCAGGCCTTGCTGCTGACTTTTACCAATCCGCTGACCGCCTGGCTGACCCTCGCCTCCCTGCTCGGCTACGCGGTGATCTATACCGGTTTCCTCAAGCGTGCGACGCCACAGAACATCGTCATCGGCGGTCTCGCCGGCGCGGCACCCCCACTGCTCGGCTGGACCGCCGCCACCGGCCATGTCAGCGCCGAGCCATTGCTGCTGGTGCTGATCATCTTCGCCTGGACCCCGCCGCACTTCTGGGCGCTGGCGATCCATCGCAAGGAGGAATACGCCAAGGCCGACATCCCGATGCTGCCGGTCACCCACGGTGAGCACTACACCAAGGTGCACATTCTGCTGTACACCTTCGCCCTGCTGGCGGTCAGTCTGCTGCCGTACGTGATCCACATGAGCGGCGTGCTGTATCTGCTCTGCGCCCTCGCGCTGGGCGCAAGGTTTCTGCAATGGGCCGTGGTGCTGTACCGTGGCACTCGGCCGCACGCGGCGATCAACACCTTCAAGTACTCTATTTATTACTTGTTCCTGTTGTTCATCGCCCTGCTCGTAGACCACTACTTACTGTTGAACCTATGACTCGAACCCAGAAAACCGTCTTCATCCTCGTCGCCGTGATCGCGCTGATCCTGGGACTTACCGTCAATAAAGTGCTGAGTGGCAAGGGCCAGGGCGACCCCACCGCGCTGATCGACGCCGGCATCATCCTGCTGCCGCAGAGCCGCACCCTGCCGGGCGTGACGATGACCAATCAGGATGGTCAACCGGTGGCCATCGACGAGTTGAAAGGCAAGTGGAGCCTGCTGTTCTTCGGCTACACCTTCTGCCCGGACATCTGCCCGACCACCCTCGCCCAACTGCGCCAGATCAAGAGCGAGTTGCCCAAAGACGCTGTGGACAAGTTGCAGATCGTACTGGTCAGCGTCGACCCCAACCGCGATAACCCGCAGCAGTTGAAGCAGTACCTGGGCTACTTCGATCCGCAGTTCATCGGCCTGACGCCGAAGTCGATCGAAGAGCTGCAGAAGGTCGCTAATGCGGTGAGCATCCCGTTCATTCCGGCCGACACCAGCAAACCGAATTACACCGTCGACCATAGCGGCAATCTGGCGGTGATCGGGCCGGACGGGACGCAGCGTGGCTTTATCCGTGCGCCGTTGAACAATGCCAAACTGGTCGCACAACTGCCGGTGATGCTTAACCGCAAATAAGTCAGCTCCTACAGGGGGGTATGCATTCCTCTGTAGGAGCTGCCGAAGGCTGCGATCTTTTGCTCGTGATCTTCAAAAGCAAGATCAAAAGATCGCAGCCTCGTTTCACTCGACAGCTCCTACAGGGGAATTTGCCGCACAAAAAAAGGCGATCCCGAGGGATCGCCTTTTTTATTGCGCCTGTCCCGTCCGGTATCAGAACGCCGGCAGTACCGCGCCTTTGTACTTGTCAGTGATGAACTGCTTCACTTCCGGGCTGTGCAGGGCAGCAGCCAGTTTCTTCATCGCGTCGCTGTCCTTGTTGTCCGCACGGGACACCAGGATGTTCACGTACGGCGAGTCGTTGCCTTCGATCACCAGCGCATCCTTGGACGGATCGAGCTTGGCTTCCAGCGCGTAGTTGGTGTTGATCAGCGCCAGATCGACCTGGGTCAGCACGCGCGGGATGGTCGCGGCTTCCAGTTCACGGATCTTCAGGTCTTTCGGGTTCTCGGCGATGTCTTTGACGGTCGACAGAATGTTCTTCGAATCCTTCAGCTTGATCACGCCCGCCTTGTCCAGCAGCAACAGCGCACGGCCGCCGTTGGTGGCGTCGTTCGGAATCACCACGTTGGCGCCGCTTGGCAGGTCCTTCAGATCCTTGAGCTTGCTCGAGTAGGCGCCCAGCGGCTCCAGGTGCACACCGGTCACGGCCACCAGATTGGTGCTTTTGGCCTTGTTGAACTCATCAAGGTACGGCTGGTGCTGGAAGAAGTTGGCGTCCAGACGCTTTTCGGCAACCTGTACGTTTGGCTGAACGTAGTCGGTGAACACCTTGACCTTCAGATCCACGCCTTCCTTGGCCAGTGCCGGCTTCACGAATTCGAGGATTTCCGCGTGCGGCACCGGGGAGGCGGCAACGGTCAGGGTTTCAGCCTGGGCCGAAAAAGCGGCTACGGCAGCGAAAGCAGCGATCAGTTTTTTCATTCAGCTAACTCCTTTTGAGGCGCCCGTCTGGCGCCTGCCAGCGAATGGCCGGCTCATTCTTGAATACAAAACCGGTTATTTGCGCGAGAAATGCACGACCAGTCGGTCGCCCACCATTTGCAGCACTTGCACCAGAATCAGCAACAACACCACGGTGACGATCATCACGTCAGTCTGGAAGCGCTGGTAGCCGAAACGGATCGCCAGGTCACCCAGACCACCCGCGCCGACCACACCGGCCATCGCCGTGTAGGACACCAGTGTAATCGCCGTCACCGTAATCGCCGCGAAAATGCCCGGACGGGCTTCCGGCAGCAAGGCGTTCATGATGATCTGCCGGGTGGTCGCGCCCATCGACTGGGTCGCTTCGATGATGCCGCGATCGACTTCACGCAGTGCGGTTTCCACCAGACGCGCGAAGAACGGGGTCGCCCCCACTACCAACGGCGGAATCGCCCCGGCCACGCCCAGCGAGGTGCCGGTGATCAGCACGGTGAACGGGATCATCACGATCAACAGAATAATGAACGGCAGCGAACGCAGGATGTTCACCGCCAGCGACATGAATGCGTAGAGGCCACGGTTTTCCAGGAGCTGACGCGGGCTGCAGAGAAACAGCAGCACACCCAGCGGCAGGCCGAGCAGCACGGTGAACAACAGCGAACCGCCGAGCATCAGCATCGTGTCGCCGGTGGCCAGCCAGATTTCGTACCAGTCGATATTGGTGAAGAAATTCATCAGGGCTTCCATTAACGCAGCACCTCCATGTGAACGTCAGCGGCGGTGAAGCGGGCGAAGGCCGCTTCCATGTCGCCACCGGTGACGGCGAGGGTCAGTTGCCCGTAAGGAATGTCTTTGATGCGGTCAATGCGACCGGCGAGGATGCTGTAGTCGACCCCGGTTTCCCGGGCGACGGTACCGAGCAACGGCGCGTAGGTCGCTTCACCCTGGAAGGTCAGGCGCACGATGCGGCCCGGCACGTGAGCGAAGTCATCACGCTGTTCGCTTTCGTCGATCTGCTCGCTTTCCTGGACGAAACGCTTGGTGGTCGGGTGCTTCGGATGCAGGAACACATCGGCCACCGAACCTTGCTCGACGATCACGCCAGCGTCCATTACCGCCACCTGATCGCAGACGCGACGGATCACATCCATCTCGTGAGTGATCAGGACAATGGTCAGTTTCAGTTCGCGGTTGATCTCGGCCAGCAGTTGCAGAACCGATGCGGTGGTCTGCGGGTCGAGGGCGCTGGTGGCCTCGTCGCACAGCAGAATCTTCGGCTTGGTCGCCAGGGCGCGGGCAATACCGACGCGCTGCTTCTGGCCACCGGACAATTGTGCCGGGTACTTTTTGGCGTGATCGGACAGACCGACCCGCGCCAGCAACTCGGCGACGCGCTGATTGATCTCGTTGGTCGACAGCTCGCCGGCCAGGGTCAGCGGCAGCGCGACGTTGTCGGCCACGGTCTTGGAAGCGAGCAGGTTGAAGTGCTGGAAGATCATCCCGACTTGCTGGCGGAAACGGCGCAGGCCGTTGGCGTCCAGCGCGGTGACTTCTTCGCCGTCGACGATGATCTTGCCGCCGCTGGAATCTTCCAGGCGATTGATCAGACGCAGCAGGGTACTTTTTCCCGCACCGGAATGGCCGATCAGGCCGAATACCTGACCGTTTTCAATCGAAAGACTGGTCGGGTGCAGGGCGGGAATGTCCTTACCGGCGACGCGGTAAGTTTTGTGGACGTTTTGAAACTCGATCACGTAGCGAACCTTGTGGGGCGCGTTAGAAAAGGATCAGCGGTTAGCCGGGCGCGCATTTTAGCCTGTCCGTATAGAGGTTCTTAGCATTTATTTCGCAATTAACCTTCGATTTGGCAATAACAAGATCAAAGGTCATAAAAAAGGAACGCCCAAAACCCTCGTCAGTCATTAAGTAAGCGACTTGAAACCCCGGGTGCCGTGCCCGGGAACCACTCAAGAGTCCCCGCCCGTATCGGGGTCAACCGAGGAGTTTACGACTGATGAGCAAGAAGCCTACGTCCGATAAAAGCCAACTGGCCGGCACCGATACCCAGGATCGCGCCAACACCAACGCCAAACTCGACAGCCTGGAGAAATTT
Organism: Pseudomonas serboccidentalis; assembly: GCF_028830055.1. Taxonomy (NCBI): domain Bacteria; kingdom Pseudomonadati; phylum Pseudomonadota; class Gammaproteobacteria; order Pseudomonadales; family Pseudomonadaceae; genus Pseudomonas; species Pseudomonas serboccidentalis. Next base: position 1,571,661 of record NZ_CP101655.1, on the reverse strand, counting down.
CGCTCCGACGCCACCGGCCAGGCCCTGCGCACCAATCAGGGGGTGAAGGTCGCCGACAACCAGAACACCCTCAAGGCTGGCCCGCGTGGACCATCGCTGCTGGAAGACTTCATCATGCGTGAAAAGATCACGCACTTTGACCACGAGCGCATTCCCGAGCGCATCGTCCACGCACGCGGCACCGGCGCCCATGGTTTCTTCCAGGCCTACGAGAACCATTCGACGCTGACCAAGGCCGGTTTCCTGCAGGATCCGGGAAAAAAGACCCCGGTGTTCGTGCGTTTTTCCACGGTGCAGGGGCCACGCGGATCCGGCGATACCGTGCGTGACGTGCGGGGTTTTGCCGTGAAGTTCTTCACCGACGAAGGCAACTTCGATCTGGTCGGCAACAACATGCCGGTGTTCTTCATTCAGGACGCGATCAAGTTTCCCGACTTCGTCCACGCGGTGAAGCCCGAGCCGCACAACGAAATCCCGACCGGCGGCTCGGCCCACGACACGTTCTGGGATTTTGTTTCGCTGGTGCCGGAATCGGCGCACATGGTGATCTGGGCAATGTCCGACCGGGCGATCCCGAAAAGCCTGCGCAGCATGCAGGGCTTTGGTGTGCACACCTTCCGCCTGATCAACGCCGAGGGCAAATCACGCTTCGTCAAATTCCACTGGCGCCCGACCGCCGGCACCTGCTCGCTGGTGTGGGACGAGGCGCAGAAGCTCGCCGGTAAAGACACCGACTATCACCGTCGCGACCTCTGGGAAGCCATCGAGATGGGCGACTATCCGGAATGGGAGCTGGGTGTGCAGATCATCGAGGAAGAAAACGAACACGACTTCGATTTCGACATCCTCGACCCGACCAAACTGATCCCCGAAGAAATCGTGCCGATCACCCCGCTGGGCAAGATGACCCTCAACCGTAACCCGGACAACTTCTTCGCCGAGACCGAGCAGGTCGCGTTTTGCCCCGGCCATATCGTGCCCGGCATCGACTTCTCCAACGATCCGCTGCTGCAAGGTCGGCTGTTTTCCTACACCGACACGCAAATCAGCCGACTCGGCGGGCCGAATTTTCATGAACTGCCGATCAACCGCCCGGTGGCGCCGTTCCACAACGGTCAGCGCGACGCGCAGCACCGCACGGTGATCGACAAGGGTCGCGCGTCCTACGAGCCGAATTCGATCGATGGCGGCTGGCCGAAGGAAACCCCGCCAGCGGCGCAGGACGGCGGCTTCGAGAGTTACCCGGAACGCATCGATGCGAACAAGATCCGCCAGCGCAGCGAATCGTTCAGCGACCACTTCTCCCAGGCGCGACTGTTCTTCAACAGCATGAGCCCGCACGAGAAGGAGCACATCATCGCTGCCTACAGCTTCGAGCTGGGCAAGGTTGAACGTGAGTTCATTCGCGCGCGGGAAGTGAACGAGATTCTCGCCAACATCGACCTGGAACTGGCCAAGCGTGTCGCGGCCAATCTGGGCCTGCCGGCGCCGAGCAAAGGCACGGTCCAAGTGCGCAAAACCTCGTTCGATCATTCGCCGGCGCTGAGTCAGGCCAATCTGCTGCCGGAAAGCATCAAAACCCGCAAAGTGGCGATTCTTGCCGCCAACGGCGTTGATGGTGCGGCGATTGATGCGATGAAGAAGGCTCTCGCCGCTGAAGGTGCGCACGCCAAATTGCTGGGCCCGACATCAGCGCCCGTAAAGACGTCCGACGGCAAAAGCCTGGCGGTGGATGCGTCGATGGAAGGCATGCCTTCGGTGATCTTCGATGCGGTGTTCGTGCCGGGTGGCGCTGCGTCGATCAAGGCGTTGAGCGGCGATGGCGTCGCGTTGCATTACTTGCTGGAGGCGTACAAGCACCTGAAGGCGATTGCGCTGCACGGCGAGGCCAAGCAGTTGCAGGATCTGCTGAAGCTGGAGGCGGATGCGGGGTTGCTGCAGGGCAAGGAGGTGCCGGCGTTGAGCAAACCGTTCTTTGCGGCGATCGGACAGCATCGGGTCTGGGCGCGGGAGCCTAAGGCGAAAGCCATTCCGGCCTAAAAGCAAAAGATCGCAGCCTTCGGCAGCTCCTGCAGGGTGTACCTCAATCCCATGTAAAAGCTGCCGCAGGCTGCGATCTTTTTTACGGTTTACGAGGGCTCAAGACCATCTGCGCCGGCACCGTGCGCAGGATCTGCTTTTCGATCTGCAGGTCGAAATCCGGATTGAGTTTCTTCACCCGCTTGGTCAGCAACGTCGCCAGCCAAGGATAATCGTGGGTGCGCGGTGCCTGAATGCTGACGGCACACTCGTAATTCACTACATCGGCGGCGATCGCATCCAGTTGCCGGCGAAGTTTGCGGCTATCGTTGATGTTCAGCGCAATAGTGGTGCTCTCGGCGGTCGGATCGATCACCTTGGCTTTCGGTCTGGCTTCGGCCGCCAGCAGCGCCGCTTCGGCTTTTTCCAGCTCGGCTTTACGGGCTTCAGTGATGGCGCCGTTGACCCCACCGGTCAGCGCCGGGGCTTTGGGCATCAGGGCGCGGGCACGGCTCAGCGCGGTGGCTGCGGCGTTCACATCACCTTTTTGCAACACGATCTGACTGCGGCGCAGATAGGCTTCGGCCAACTGGCGCTGGTATTGCTCAAGGGAATGATCGTTGGGGTTCTGTGCCTGCAAGGCGGCCAATTGGTCTTCAGCGGTGGCCAGTTCGCTACTGGCCAGGCTTTGCTCCAGCTGTGCGATGGCCGTGGCCCGCGCGTCGGGGACTTCGGCCACCGGCGGCGTGCTTTGGCAGGCGCCCAGCAGCACGGAAAATGCGACAAGGAGCAGATAACGGGAGGCGAACGGCTTCATTCCTGCGACTCTCTAATTGCGCAAAAAGCGAGCAAGTCTACACCCCTCGACGGGGCAGAACAAAACTCAGCAGAAACAGTGCGGCCGCCGTCACAACGATAGACGGCCCCGCCGGGGTGTCCTTGAACCATGACAGCGCCAACCCGCCACACACGGCGAGCATGCCCAGCAGGCTCGCGCCCAGGGCCATCTGCTCCGGCGAGCGGGCGTGACGCTGTGCCGCAGCCGCCGGGATGATCAACAGCGAGGTAATCAGCAACACACCGACGATTTTCATCGCCACCGCGATCACCACCGCGATCAACAGCATCAGCGCCATGCGCAGACCCGCCACTGGCAGGCCTTCGACCCTGGCCAGCTCTTCATGCACGGTGATCGCCAGCAGCGGTCGCCACAGCGTCACCAGCAACACCAGCACCGCCGCGCTGCCGCCGAGGATCCACGCCAGATCGGTCGGGCTGATCGCCAGCAGGTCGCCGAACAGATAGGCCATCAGGTCAATCCGCACTTCATGCATGAAGCTTAGTACCACCAGCCCGAGAGAGAGCGTGCTCGGTGCGAGAATTCCCAACAACGTATCGGACGCCAGCGGTTGACGCTGTTGCAACGTCACCAGCAGTACTGCCAGCAGCAAGCAGCCGACCGTCACCGCAACGGTCGGGCTGACATCCAGCAGAAAGCCCAGCGCCACGCCAAGCAGCGCGGCGTGGGACAGGGTGTCACCGAAATAGGCCATGCGCCGCCAGACCACAAATGAGCCCAAAGGCCCGGCGACCACCGCCAGGGCCAGACCTGCAAGCAGGGCATACAACAGAAAATCAGCCATGCTTGCAGTGGTCTCCGTGAACGTGGGTGTGGCCCGCACCGGGCGCCTTGACCACCGAACCGTGCAGATCGTGGGCGTGGTCGTGATGGTGGTGATAGATCGCCAGGCTCGGCGCGTTCTTGCCGAACAGCTCGACGAACGCCGGGTCGCCGCTGACCTGCTCGGGATGCCCGGAGCAACAGACGTGACGGTTCAGGCACACCACCTGATCGGTGGTGCTCATCACCAAGTGCAAATCGTGGGACACCATCAACACGCCGCAGCCGTGACGGTCGCGCAGGCGGGTGATCAGGCTGTACAGCTCGGCTTGCCCGGCGACATCGACGCCTTGCACCGGCTCATCCAGCACCAACAGCTCCGGCTCGCGCAGCAGCGCCCGGGCCAGCAGCACACGCTGCATCTCACCCCCGGAAACGCTTTGCACCGGGCTGTCGATGACGTGTTCGGCACCGACTTCCTTGAGCGCCGCCAATGCACGCGGGCGGTCTACACCGGGCACCAGACGCAGGAAGCGCAGCACCGACAGCGGCAAGGTCGGATCGACATGCAGTTTTTGCGGCATGTAGCCGACGCGCAGCTTCGGCTTGCGCCAGACGCTGCCGCTGTCCGGCTTCAACAGCCCGAGCACGGCGCGCACCAGAGTGGTCTTGCCGGCGCCGTTGGGGCCGATCAGGGTGACGATCTGCCCCGGCTCGACACTCAGCTCGATGTTGTCCAGCACGGCCTGCCCGGCAAAGGTGACAGCGACGTGCTGGAGACGGATCAACGGGTTGCTCATCAAGCCCCCTGGCAACCGGCGCACAGGCCGACCACTTCGACGGTCTGCGCTTCGACGATGAAACCAACGTCTTTGGCGCTTTGGATAATCGCGTCGCTGATGGCTTTCTGTTCCAGCTCGATGGCGGCGTGGCAGTCGCGGCAGATCAGGAACTGGCCCTGATGCGCATGCTCGGGATGCACGCATCCGACAAAGGCGTTGAGCGAAGAGATGCGGTGTACCAGGCCGTTTTCCAGGAGAAAATCCAGTGCGCGGTACACGGTCGGCGGCGCAGCGCGGCGGCCGTCCTGCTCGCTGAGTACCGCGAGAATGTCGTAGGCGCCCAGCGGCTTGTGGCTCTGCCACACCAGTTCCAGCACCCGCCGGCGCAACGCAGTCAGGCGCAGGCCTTTCTGGGAGCACAAGGCATCGGCCTCGGTCAGTGCGCTGTGCACGCAATGAGAGTGGTCGTGGGGACGGCTGGCAATCGGTGTAATAGGCATGGGCGGCGACGAGTTTTGATAGAGACGTTATTATGTTACCCGTTCTCGCCTCCTTGAGTGGTCATCGTGTCCCGACTTTTTTCTGTTTTTGTGGCGTTTGTCGCCAGTTTTCTGCTGATCGGTTCGGCTCAGGCCGAGGTCAAGGTCCTCACCAGCATCAAACCGTTGCAGTTGATCGCCACCGCAGTGCAGGACGGCGTGGCCATTCCCGAAGTGCTATTGCCGCCGGGCGCTTCGCCGCATAACTACGCGTTGCGCCCGTCCGACGTGCGCAAAGTGCAATCGGTGGACCTGCTGTACTGGATCGGCCCGGACATGGAAGGTTTCCTGCCTCGCGTGCTGAACGGTCGGACCCTGCCGAGCGTCGCCGTGCAGGATCTACCAGGCATGAAGCTGCGCCGCTTTGCCGAAGACAGCCACTCCCACGCCGAAGAGGCCGACGAGCATGATCACGATCACCGCCCGGGTACCCTGGATGCGCATTTGTGGCTATCGCCGGTCAACGCGCGGGTAATTGCCGACAAAATGGCCGCGGACCTCAGCGCTGCTGATCCGGCCAACGCCGAGCGCTATCAGAGCAACGCCAAGGCGTTCGATGGACGCCTCGATGCACTGGATGCACGTTTGAAGAAGCGTCTGGCCGGTATTGAAGGCAAGCCGTACTTCGTGTTCCACGAGGCCTTCGATTACTTCGAGGAGGCTTACGGCCTGAAGCACGCTGGTGTGTTCAGCGTGGCCGCCGAAGTGCAGCCGGGCGCGCAGCATGTCGCGGCAATGCGCAAACGCCTGCAGGAAGTGGGCAAGACCTGTGTGTTCAGCGAACCGCCGTTGCGCCCGCGCCTGGCGGAGACGCTGGTGGCTGGGCTACCGGTGAAGCTGGCGGAACTGGATGCGTTGGGCGGGTACACCCCGGCGACGGCTCAGGGCTATGAGCAGGTGCTGGAAAAGCTCGGCAATGATCTGGCGGGATGCCTGGAATCTCTGTAACCCGCAAAATCCTGTGGCGAGGGGGCTTGCCCCCGTTGGGCTGCGCAGCAGCCCCCAAAGATTTTCAATCCTGAATCCTTGGGGGAGCGCTCCGCACTCCAACGGTGGCAAGCCCCCTCGCCACAAATTTAGAGGGCGAACGGTAGAGGTGTATGCACCTGCTGCCGCTGCGCCAGCCGCTGCTCGAATTCCTTCGGATCGTGAATCAACACGTCCTGCCCGGCAAACTGCTCCGCCGCGATCAACCGCGACAGCCAGAACCGCACACACGCCACGCGCAGCATCGTCGGCCACAACTCAGCTTCCGCCGCCGTGAATGGTCGCAGCGCCGCATAAGCGCCAAGGAACGCCCGCGCTCGTGGGCCGTCGATCAGGCCATCATCGTCCGAACACCAGTCATTCAAGGCAATCGCCACGTCGTACAGCATCGGCCCCGAACAGGCGTTGTAGAAGTCGATCAGCCCGGTCAGGTGAGTGCCTTCGAACATCGCGTTATCGCGAAACAGGTCGGCATGAATGTTCGCCCGAGGCAGCGCGAGAATCTTCTCTTTGCGCTCGGTGATTTCATCGAGGGCCTTTTGCAACAAGGCACGCGGCTCGTCGCTCAGGTGCGAGAGAAACTCGGTGCCCTCCTCCTGCATCCAGTCCAGGCCGCGATCGGTCTTGCGCTTGATCATGCGCTCGCCCTGAGTCGCCAGGTGCAGATGCGCCTGCAACTCGCCAACCTGCGCGCAATGCTGGGCGTTGGCGACCTTAATGTGTTTGCCCGACAGACGCGGCTGCAGCAGCGCCGGTTTGCCCTTCAGCTCACGCAGCGCCACGCCGTCGGTGGTGCGCAGTGCGTAAGGCACCGGCAGATCGGCCTCGTGCAGCACGTCGAGCAGGTCGATGAAGAACGGCATCTCCTGCACCGGGCCGCGCTCGACCAGGGTCAGAACGAACTCGCCCTGCTCCAGACTGATAAAGAAATTGGTGTTTTCGCTGCCGGCGGCGATCCCCTGGAAATCGAGCAGACGGCCAAGCCCGTAAGGGGCGAGAAAGGTTTCCAGCTCGGGCCGAGCCAGGGGGGTGAACACAGACATGGTTAAAAACTGCTCAGTTCGGGCGCCGCCAGCACAGCGGCGCCGATTAATTTAAGAGACTACTTCCATTCGAAAATCTTCCATGCCGGAATCAACATATCCGGCTGATCAGAACGGATGAAGTTTGCATCGGTACCGTCCGCACGCACCAGAAAATAGGGCGGGAATCCTTTCTTGGTGACCTTGATCGCATACAGGAAACCGTTCTGACGGTACTCCTGGATGGTTTGGTCACCCTCGGTACGGATGGTAACTTCCGGCTCCGCCGACGGCGCATCATCCGCCGCCATCGCGGCCAGCGGTGAGACAGCAATCAAACTGACCAGCAGCAAGCGATTTAACGTACGCATGATAACCTTGTCCCTTTGTCGTCAACGGTCCCGCTATTCTAGCGCCGGGCCCGCCGAAAAGGTTGATTCTGCTCATGAGCCAAGCCCCCCTCGTCCTGGTGGACGGTTCGTCTTACCTGTACCGCGCTTTCCACGCACTGCCACCGCTGACCACCTCCAAAGGCCTGCCCACCGGCGCGGTCAAAGGTGTGCTGAACATGCTCAAGAGTCTGCGCAAGCAGTACCCGGACAGCCCGTTCGCCGTGGTCTTCGACGCCAAGGGTGGGACATTCCGCGATGAGATGTACGCCGAATACAAGGCCAACCGTCCCAGCATGCCCGACGACATGCGTGTGCAGATCGAGCCGCTGCATCAGAGCGTGATCGCCCTCGGCTTCCCGCTGCTGTGCGTGGAAGGCGTCGAGGCTGACGACGTGATCGGCACCCTGGCGCGCAGCAGCGCGGCGGCGGATCGCCCGGTGATCATCTCCACCGGCGACAAGGACATGGCGCAACTGGTCGACGGCCACATTACCTTGGTCAACACCATGTCCGGTAGCTCGATGGACGTGGAGGGCGTGAAGGAGAAATTCGGCGTCGCTCCGGAGCAGATCATCGATTATCTGGCGCTGATGGGCGACTCTTCCGACAACATCCCGGGCGTTCCCGGCATCGGCCCGAAGACTGCGTCCGGCCTGCTGGTGGGCGTCAACGGCGGCCTGACCGAGCTCTACGCGCAGCTCGACATCGTGCCGACCCTGCCGATTCGCGGGGCCAAGACCCTGCCGGCCAAGCTCGAAGAGCACAAGGAGATGGCGTTCCTCTCCTATCAACTGGCGACCATCAAGGTCGACGTGCCGCTGGACATCGGCCTCGACGACCTGCGCATGGGCCCGGAAGACCCGGCCAAACTCTACGAGCTCTACACCCTGCTGGAATTCAAGAGCTGGCTGAATGATCTGGATCGCGACGCCAAGCGCCAGGAACTGAGCGCAGCCACCGAGCTCACGCCGCCCGACGATCTGTTCAGCGCGCCAGCAGCAGAAGCCCCTGCAGCGCCTGCTGAAGCCGCGTACGAAACCATCCTCGATCAAGCGCGCTTCGACGTCTGGCTGGAAAAACTGCACAACGCCAAACTGTTCGCCTTCGACACCGAAACCACCGGCATCGACGCGCAACAGGCACAGTTGGTCGGCCTCTCATTTGCAGTGCAGGCCAACGAAGCGGCGTACATCCCGCTGACCCACTCCTACATCGGCGTGCCGGAGCAGCTGGATCGCGACACCGTGCTGCGCGCGCTCAAGCCGATTCTGGAAGACCCGAACAAACTCAAGGTCGGTCAGCACGCCAAGTTCGACATGAACATTCTGGCCAACTGCGCCATCGGCGGCGATCAAAGCCAGGGCATCAACGTGCGCGGCATCGCCTTCGACACGATGCTTGAGTCGTACGTGCTCAACTCCACCGCCACCCGCCACGACATGGACAGCCTCGCGCAGAAGTACCTGGACCACACCACCGTGAGCTTCCAGGACATCGCCGGTAAAGGCGCCAAGCAACTGACCTTCGACCAGATCGCCCTGGAACAGGCCGGGCCGTACGCCGCCGAAGACGCCGACATCACCTTGCGTCTGCACCAGACCCTGTTCGAAAAGCTCAGCGCGATCCCGAGCCTGGCCAGCGTGCTGACCGATATCGAAATCCCGCTGGTGCCGGTGCTGGCACGCATCGAGCGCCAGGGCGCGTTCGTCGACGCTGAACTGCTCGGTATCCAGAGCATTGAACTGGGCAACAAGATGGTCGCGCTGGAGCGCGAAGCGTTCGAGATCGCCGGAGAAGAGTTCAACCTCGGCTCACCGAAGCAATTGGGCGTGATCCTCTACGAAAAACTCGGCCTGCCGGTGCTGAAGAAAACCGCCAAGGGCCAGCCATCGACCGCCGAGGAAGTGTTGGCGAAACTCGCCGAGGACGATCACCGCTTGCCGAAAGTGCTGATGGAGCACCGCTCCATGAGCAAGCTGAAGAGCACCTACACCGATCGCCTGCCGGAGCAGATCAACCCGCGCACCGGGCGCATCCACACCTCGTATCATCAGGCCGTGGCGTCCACCGGTCGCTTGTCCTCCAGCGATCCGAACCTGCAGAACATTCCGGTGCGCACCGCTGAAGGCCGGCGCATCCGCCAAGCCTTCGTGGCACCAAAAGGCTACAAACTGCTGGCCGCGGACTACTCGCAGATCGAACTGCGGATCATGGCCCACCTGTCCAAAGACGAAGGCCTGATGAACGCCTTCCGCAACAACCTGGACGTGCACACCGCGACCGCCGCCGAAGTGTTCAAGGTCGAGCTCGACGAAGTGACTTCCGATCAGCGCCGTGGCGCCAAGGCGATCAACTTCGGCCTGATCTACGGCATGGGCGCGCAAAAGCTCGGCAAGGACATCGGCGTCGACACCAAGACCGCCAAGGCCTACATCGACACCTATTTCGCCCGCTACCCGGGCGTGCGCGAATACATGGAGCGCACCCGCAAGCAGGCGGCCGATCAGGGCTACGTCGAGACGTTCTTCGGCCGTCGCCTGTACCTGCCGGAAATCAATTCGAACAAGCCGCAGGAGCGCGCCGCCGCCGAACGCACGGCGATCAACGCGCCGATGCAGGGCACCGCGGCGGACATCATCAAGAAAGCCATGGTGGCGGTGGATAACTGGCTGGCTTCGTCCGGACTGGACGCCAAAGTCATCCTGCAGGTGCACGACGAACTGGTGCTGGAAGTTCGCGAGGATCTGGTCGATCAGGTGAGCCAGGAAATCCGCCTGCACATGAGCGAAGCGGCGAAACTGGACGTGCCGCTGCTGGTGGAAGTCGGCGTCGGCAACAACTGGGATGAAGCTCACTAAGGCGTCTGGCCCGGGCGTTTGCCGCGACACATCGTCGCGGCAAACGCCCGAAATGACCTTATTTCGAAACGCGCTTGGCGTTATTCCAAAGCTTTTTGAAAAAAATCTGAACTAATCTGACAACTCACTACTCAGAGATACTGAATGGCTGGTGAAGCCCTTCGATGCTCCTATGTTGTGTTAAGTGTTGGCAGATATCTGAACCCCGCCCTAGCGGTTCGGACCTTAAACCCCGGAACTTCTCCCTCCCCATATGAAGTCCGGGGCTTTTTTTGCCTGCGATTTACTCAGCAGGCAATTCAGCGCCTTTATCAGCCAGTTCCATCCAGCCTGCCAACACAGTGTAGGCCTCTTCCAGCCCCATGCGTTTTGGTGCGGAGAACAACTGGATCGTCACCAGATCACCCCAGCCCTTGCGAATTTCCGACTGCACTTTCAGCAGCGTGTTCTTGGCTGCGCCGTAGGTCAGCTTGTCGGCCTTGGTCAGCAGAATGTGCATCGGCATGCCGGCCGCAACGGCCCAGTCGAGCATCAGCAGGTCGAAGTCGGTCATTGGATGACGGATGTCCATCATCAGAATCAAACCCTTCAAACTCTCCCGGCCACCGAGGTAAGCCTCAAGGTGACGCTGCCAGTGTTGCTTGAGCGGGATCGGTACTTTTGCATAACCGTAGCCCGGAAGGTCGACCAGACGCCGTTCATCGTCTAGCTTGAAGAAGTTCAACAGCTGTGTGCGACCCGGGGTTTTCGAGGTGCGCGCCAGGCTGGCGTGAGTCAGGGTGTTCAGCGCGCTGGATTTACCGGCGTTGGAACGACCGGCGAACGCCACTTCGAAGCCTTCGTCGTCAGGGCATTGATCGACTTTGGCGGCACTGAGCATAAACGTGGACTGTTGGCACAGGCCGAGGATGGGATTCTTGAGTTGCATGGGATTTCCGATGTGGGCGGCGCCGGGATTGGGCGCGGAACGCGGTGTCGCTTCCGTTTCAGTGACGCCAGTATATAATGCCGCAGATTTTGTGTGTGCTTTGTCCCAGCGAAGGATGAAGTTCACGAGAGCCAAAGACCTTGATTGCGCATCAGAACGCAGAACGCTCTCAACCCTGAAAAGGTCGTTTTATGACGAAATGGCTGCTGGCTGCCGGAGTCCTGATACCGCTTTACAGCGCACAGGCTACACAGGAACCGGAAGCCGTGTACAACCGTGTTTGTGGTGCCTGTCATTCCGGCCAACTACCCATGGCGCCCGAAAGAGGCGATCAGGAAGCTTGGACGCCGAGGTTGGCGAAAGGTATGGAGACGCTGGTGCAACACGTGACCCAGGGTTTCAAGGCGATGCCGCCGCGTGGTTTGTGCATGGACTGCAGTGCCGAGGATTACCAGGCCATCATCCTTTGGATGAGCGAGAGTAAACCCGGTCCATAACTCTTAACCCTTAGCCGTAGTTGGATTAGCTGATGAACAAATTGATCGTGAGTCTGCTGTTGACCGTGGGAATCTCCGGCATGGCCCATGCTGCAGGTGATGCAGCCGCCGGCCAGGCAAAAGCTGCCGTATGCGGAGCCTGCCATGGCCCGGACGGGAACAGCATGGCACCAAACTTCCCGAAACTGGCCGGTCAAGGTGAACGCTACCTGACCAAGCAACTGCACGACACCAAGTCGGGCAAGCGCACCGTTCTGGAAATGACGGGCCTGCTGACCAACCTGAGCGATCAGGATCTGGCCGACATCGCTGCCTACTTCGCCAGCCAGAAAGGCAGCGTCGGCGCAGCTGATCCAAAAATCGTCGCCCGTGGTGAAGCGCTGTTCCGTGGCGGCAATCTGGAAAAAGGCCTGCCAGCCTGCACCGGCTGCCACTCGCCGAACGGGGCCGGCAACGCCGCCGCCGGCTTCCCGCATCTGGGTGGCCAACACGCTCAATACATCGCCAAACAACTGACCGACTTCCGCAAGGAAGACCCGGCCGCCGGTCGCAGCAACGACGGCGACGCCATGACCATGCGCACCATCGCGCGCAAACTGAGCGACGAAGACATCGCCGCGGTCGCCAGCTACATTCAAGGTCTGCACTAAGACCGCGCTGGCAGCGATAGATCTCGCGCGACGTTAACGCTCGATTAATCCGTCGCAGCAAGTATAAAAAGGGTGGCTTTGGCCGCCCTTTTTTGTGGCCGCTGCCGTTACACTACAGAACTCATGCCCGCCAGGATCTGTCTGAAAACAGGTCGCGCGAGGCGACCCAAATTGTCCAGGAGTAAAGCATGCGTAATCTGATCATCAGCGCCGCTCTCGTCGCTGCCAGCCTGTTCGGCGTGACCGCCCAGGCCGCCGAAGCACCGGCCGCCCCTTACGTCGAACTGGCCAACCCGGTACCGGTTGCAGAGCCTGGCAAGATCGAAGTGGTCGAGCTGTTCTGGTACGGCTGCCCGCATTGCTACGCCTTTGAGCCAGTGATCAACCCTTGGGTTGAGAAACTGCCATCCGACGTCAACTTCGTGCGTATTCCAGCCATGTTCGGTGGCCCATGGGACGCTCACGGCCAGATGTTCCTGACCCTCGAAGCCATGGGTGTCGAGCACAAGGTTCACAACGCCGTATTCAATGCGATTCAGAAAGAACACAAGAAGCTGACTGACAAGAACGACATGGCTGACTTCCTCGCCACCCAAGGCGTGGACAAGGACAAGTTCCTCGCCACCTTCGACTCTTTCGCCATCAAAGGTCAGATCGTCAAGGCGCGTGAACTGGCCAAGAAGTATGAAATCACGGGCGTGCCAACCATGATCGTCAACGGCAAGTACCGCTTCGATATCGGCTCCGCCGGTGGTGCCGAGCAAGCGCTGAAACTGGCTGACGACCTGGTAGCCAAAGAGCGAGCAGCCAACAAGGCAGCTGCCAACTAAGCGCGGTAATCGCCATGCGCCGCTGGGGAACCGAACGCATCGTTGGCCTGCATGATCCGCAGGTCAACGAGCATCACCTGGAGTCCACGGGCCTGCCCGCAGACCATCGTCTGCGCTTGCTCAGTTTCAATATTCAGGTCGGCATCAGCACCGAGCGCTATCGGCATTACCTGACCCGTAGCTGGCAGCATCTGCTGCCGCACACCGGACGCTCCGGCAATCTGCAGAAGATCGGTGACCTGCTTGGCGACTTCGATCTGGTCGCCCTGCAGGAAGCCGATGGCGGCAGCCTGCGCTCAGGCTACGTCAATCAGGTCGAACACCTGGCGCACCTCGGCGCTTTCCCCTACTGGTATCAACAACTCAATCGCAACCTTGGCCGACTGGCCCAGCACAGCAATGGCGTGCTCAGTCGACTGAAGCCGTGGGCGATCGAAGACCATCCGCTGCCCGGCCCGAAAGGTCGCGGCGCCATCCTGCTGCGCTTCGGCGAAGGCCCGGAGGCACTGGTGGTGGTGATGATGCATCTGGCCCTCGGCGCACGGGTGCGCAGCCTGCAACTGGCCTATATTCGTGACCTGATCGGTGGCTACAAGCACCAGGTATTGATGGGCGACATGAACACCCATGCCAGCGATCTGCTACAACAGTCACCGTTACGCGATCTCGGCTTGCTGGCCCCGCAGATGGAAGCCACGTTTCCCAGCTGGCGGCCGCAGCGTTGCCTTGATCATATTTTGCTCAGCCCGACCCTGACCCTGGAAAAGGTCGAAGTGCTGGCCCAACCCATTTCCGATCACCTGCCGGTCGCGGTAGAGATTCGTCTGCCGGGTTCGCTCACGGCCGATGCATTGCCCGCGTTGAGTCCTGCCCCTCGCGGAACCCTTGAATGAGCGACGACGCCCAGCGCTGGAAAGAGAAGTACCTCAAAAGCATCGAACAACAGGACAAGCTCGAACGTCGCTGGGCCGCCAGGCTCGACTTGCTGCGTCGCGGCCTGGTGCGCAGCACCCTGGCGGCCGAAGGCACCGACAAAGCCGTTGATCAGTGCATGAAAGAGATGCGCGACGTGGTGCGCACCGACGACATGGATGCCGGCCTCGCCGCCCTGTTGCCACGCCTGGAAAAAGCCGTGCTCGACTCCGAGCAGCGCCGCGAGACCCGAATCGATCAGGTCAGCACGGCGCTGACCGCGCTGGTCACCCAGTTGCAAGCCTTGCCGCTGCCGCGGGAAGTCGCGCAGCCGCTGAAGAAATTCGCCAAGCAACTCGACAGCCGGGTCGGTCAGGCGCGGGAAATGCCGCTGCTGCTGAGCGAACTCAGCGGCTTGCAGGGCAAGGCGTTAAGCCAGCTGGAAACACCCGCCGAACCGGACCGCCCGGGCTTTCTGCAGCGCCTGTTTGGCAGCCGCGACAGCGAAGAGACTCCGGCAACGCCAGTGGCACCGCCGACAGCGGATCAATCTCAAGCACCGGCGCCATCTCCCAGCACTGCGCCGACACCCGAGCCCGTGCAGCTGGCGCCCGTCGAGCCGATTCCGCCGGCGCCAGCCATTGCGCGCCCTGTCGAGCAAACACCTGAAGCCACCCATCCCGAGGCGCCAGCCGCGCAAACACAGGCCGAACCGCCTGTGGTTACGTGCGTGCCGCCGGTTATTGCTGTCGAGACAGCCAACGACACAGCTACCGCCCCCACGCTGCCGGTACCCGAAACCAAACCCGAGCCAACAGCCGCCCCGAGCGCACCGCCAGCCCCTGTAACGGCGATCAACCCCGATGAGCTGATCCATCCCGGCGACCGTCCGAACCCGACCCCGCTGCTCCTTGACAGCCTGCCTCTGCCCGGCCCCATCGCCCAGGCACTGGCCGCCATCGATCCGGAGCAATCCGAGCAGGACATTCTCTACGCCCTGCCCGACTCGCCGGAGCCGTCCTATAGCTCGGTGGCCAAACACATCGAAGACACGCTGATCGGGCTGCTCGACGACCTGACGTTGCCCGAGCGCCACCGACCGCAAGCCGAGGCAATGCGTGATCGGTTGAAAAATGGACTGAATTGGTACGAACTGCTGCCGATTCTCGACGATCTTGCCACCTTGATGCTGGCGATCACCGACAGCGGCCAGCACGAGTTCGAAGCCTATCTGCAGCAACTCAACGAACGCCTCGAAGCGTTCCAGAGCAATCTGCAGGCCGCCAGCGAGGGCCACGCCGACAACAGCTCGGCGGCGCGGGCGATGGACACGCAGATTCGCGAACAGGTCGACGGCTTGCAGACCAGCGTGCAGGAGGCAGCCGATCTGGATGACCTCAAGCAAGTGCTGGAGAACCACCTCGAAGGCCTGCTCGGCACCATGGACCAGCACCAGAAACAGCGTGACGCCCGCGAGCAGGAAGTCGCGGCACGCCTCAAGGGCCTGGCCGAGCGCGTGGCGCACATGGAGCAGGAAGCCCTGGGCTTCCGCGAACACCTGGAAGAACAACGCCAGAAAGCCCTGATCGACCCGCTCACCGGCCTGCCCAACCGCGCCGCGTGGAGCGAACGGCTCGAACACGAGATCAAACAGTGGCAGCAGCACGGCAACACCTTGAGCCTGGCGATGCTCGACCTCGATCACTTCAAAAGAATCAACGACAGTTACGGCCATCTGGCCGGCGACAAGGTGTTGAAGATCATCGCCACGGTGCTGCGCAAACGCCTGCGCGCTGCCGATTTCATTGCCCGTTTTGGCGGTGAGGAGTTCGTTCTGCTGCTGCCGGCCACCACGCCTGCGGTGGGCGCCAAACTGCTGGAGACCCTGCGCGCGGCGATCGAAGCCTGCCCGTTTCACTTCAAGGGTGAACGGGTGACGATCACCATTTCCATGGGGCTGGCGTCATTCCGGGCGGGAGAACACAGCGATCTGGTGCTCAAAAGAGCCGATCAGGCGCTGTACCGGGCAAAAAATGCTGGACGCAACCGGGTCGAGCTGGGCTGAGCAATTGTTCCATTTTGTTTAAATCAGCCCGTTGGCCGTCGATACGCAAGGCAGTACGTTACACTGTTGCATTATTGTCTTGCGTGTACTGCCTTCTGCCATGAAATTTATTGCCCTCCTCGCGTCGCTACTCGTTCTGGCCGGTTGTGCCAGCGGCCCGCGTTACGACACCAGCCATCCTTCGGCCAATCACGACAGCCGCGTTCAGTTCGTGATCGTGCACTACACCTCCGCCTCACTGGCGCGCTCGCTGCAATTGCTGACCCACGGCGAAGTCAGCAGCCACTACCTGATCGGCGACGACAAAAGCGGCACCATCTACAAACTGATGGATGAAAACCAGCGCGCCTGGCACGCCGGAGAAAGCCAATGGCAGGGCCGCACCTGGCTCAACTCCAGCTCGATCGGCATCGAAATCGTCAACCCGGGCTTCAAGGACACGCCGACCGGGCGTCTGTGGTATCCGTACAGCGAAGCGCAGATTCAATCGCTGATCGTGCTGCTCAAGGACATCAGCAAGCGCCAGGGCATCAGCCCGCGCCATATCATCGGCCACAGCGACATCGCGCCGCTGCGCAAACTCGATCCGGGCCCGCTGTTCCCGTGGAAGCGTCTGGCCACCGAAGGCCTGGGCGTGTGGCCCAATGAACAAGCAGTGGCGCGTCAGCAGGCGCAGTTCAACGCCGAGCTGCCGAGCATCAGCTGGTTCCAGGCGCAACTGGCGCGCGTCGGTTACGACACCCCGCAAACCGGCGAGCTGGACGTAGCGACTCGCCACGTACTGGCGGCCTTCCAGATGCACTTCCGCCCTTCGCGCTTCGACGGCACGCCGGACGCGCAAACGGCGGCGTTGTTGCTGGTACTCAACCAGACAAAATAATGACGCCCGCCCGACGGTCAGGGCGAAAACGCAATCAGCAGCTATAACTCATTGGTAACTCTTCGGATATTCCATGATGGTTGCTACCCGAGAGACGCTGCGTAGCTGGTTTTATCGCCCCGTTTTTTTGGCGATGATCGCGGCTGTCCTCAGTGCTGCGCTGTTGATCACGGGCGCAATGTTCTTCGCCATGCACCAGATCGAACAGAAAGAAAGCCAGGAGATGAACGCTCAGGGCGAGCGTTTTCTGGCCCGTCTCGAGCAATTGTTCGGGCAACTGCGCGAAAGTCTCGATGACCTTGAGGCGCAGCCGTTGCGCAGTTGCGATGACGAAATGATCGCCACCCTGCAACAGGTCACCTTCAACTATCGCTTCGTCTATGAAGCGGCCTACATGGATGGCACACGAATCTGCTCCAACCGGCCCCGACAGGAAGGGTTGACGGTGGTTCGTGCGCCGGACATCAAAGGTCCGACTTACAGCTATTGGCTCAACACCACCACCGAACCCGATGAAAACCGTGCCGCGCTGATGCTTGGGCGCGGCAATTTTCGTGTGGCGACATCCCGCGGGCATTTGACGGACATGGTCGACCTGCCGCCGGACAGCAGCCTGCTGGTGGTGCTGGATCACGGCAAGCGGGCCATTCCGGTACTCGGCTCGGCTCAGGCGTGGCCACCGACCGAAGCCTGGCCGCCGAAAAGCCGCGAAGCCCTGCAAGTCACCCACTCACGGCTGATCTACCGCATGCCCACCAACAACCCGGAATACCAATTGGTGCTGATCACCCCACGCAGCAGCCTGCACATTCAGTCGGTCTGGTGGTGGATGGTGCCGGTCTGCCTGTTACTGGGGGCGTTTTCCGGGTTCTGCGTGTTTTTGCTGGTGCGCCAGCGCCAGTCGCTGGATGCCGAGCTCCAGGGTGCGATCCGGCGTGGCGAGCTGCAGGTGCTGTATCAGCCGATCTTCGACCTCGACAACCGCAACTGCGTGGGCGCCGAAGCCCTGCTGCGCTGGCGCCGACCGGACGGCACGCTGACCAGCCCGGATCTGTTCATTCCCCTGGCGGAAAACACCGGACAGATCCGGCAGATGACCGATTTCGTCCTGCAACGGCTGCTCGAGCAACTGGGGCCGGTGCTGCGCGCCAACCCGCAGCTGTACATCTCGGTCAACCTCGCCGCTTGCGACGTGATGGTGCCGCGCATCGGCCAGGTCATGGCCAAACTGCTGACCCTGCACCGGGTTGAGGCGCGGCAGATTGCCTTCGAGGTCACTGAACGCGGGCTGATCGATGTCGTGGTGGCTCGGGAGAATCTGCAAGCCCTGCGCAATGTCGGCCACCAGGTGCTGATCGATGACTTCGGCACCGGCTATTGCAGCCTCGCCTACTTGCAAACGCTACCGGTGGACTGCCTGAAGATCGACAAGGCGTTCATCGACGCGCTCGGACATGACGCGGCCAGCAGCGGCGTGGCGCCACACATCATTCACATGGCGCAGGCACTGGATCTTAAAGTGATCGCCGAGGGTATCGAGCACGAAGCGCAAGCCGTGTTTCTCAGCAGTGAGGGGGTGAAGTTCGGTCAGGGCTGGTTGTTCGCCCAGGCCTTGAGTGCGGTGCAGTTCATCGAACTGATCACCCGTGGACGGCGCCTTGCCGGGCGCCGGCTGGACGACGAAGCCTAGACCGCCAGCGCCATGTAGAACTGCGTGCCCTGCCCCGGCCGCGAATAGACCCCCATCCGCCCGCCGTGCAACTGCACGATTTCCTTGCACAGCGCCAGCCCGAGACCGGCGCCGCCCTTCTTGCGCCCGACCTGCACGAACGGTTCGAAGATCCGCCCCTGCTGACCGTAGGCAATGCCTTCGCCGTTGTCTTCGACGCTGATGATCACCCGTTCGCCATGTCGGCGCGCCTGCAGGCGAATCTGCCCGTCGCGGGCGGTATGGCGCAGGGCGTTGTCGATCAGGTTATCGAGCACCCGGTCGAGTTGCGCCTGATCAGCCTGCAGGCGCGGCAACGGCCCCTGCACTTCGACGCTCAGGGCAATGCCTTTGCCCGCGGCCGAATCAGCGAAGCGCAATTGCGCCTGCTCCAGCAAGTCCTCGATGGAGCACGGTGCCAGCGTGAGTTTCTGCAAGCCGTTCTGGTAGCGCGAGAAGTTGAGCAAGTCGTTGATCAACTGCATCAGGCGCTGCATCTCCTCGTTGACCGTGTCGAGCAGGTCCGCCTCGCGTGAATCCGGTGGAAACTTCGCCCGCTCGCGAAACAGGCCGAACGCCATGTGCATGCCGGTGACCGGTGTGCGCAGTTCATGGGAGGCGCGCAGCACGAACTCGCTGCGTACCCGCTCGAAAGCCCGTTGCTCGGTGACGTCGTGCAGCACCATCACCGCACCGAGAATATGCCCTTGCGTGTGGCTGACCGGGGTCAGGCTGTACGTCAGCAAGCGGGATTCGCCATCGACTTCGATGCTCAAATCTTCCGGAGCACGCTCCAGCGTGCCGCCGCGCAGCACCAGTTGCAGCTGCGCGTCGAGTTCCGGGCGCTCAAGCGCCGTGCCCAAGCCTTGGCCGAGACGATCGCTGTCCCAACCCAATTGCCGCTGGGCCACCGGATTGAGGTGCTCCAGATGCCCTTCGCGATCGATCATCAGCAAGCCGTCGTCGATGCTGTCGAGCACCGCCTGCAAACGCTGCTGGCCGGCCAGCAGCTCGTCGACGTTGGTCGCCTGATGCTCGCGCAGCGCTTCGGCCATCAGCCCGAAGCGCTTGGTCAGCTGGTTCATTTCCATCGCCGAGGAAATCGGCAGGGTCACTTCGAAATTGCCCTGGCCGATATTGTCCGCCGCTTGCGCCAGCGCCTCGATCGGCGCGCCGAAGCGCCGAGCGATCGCATGGGCCGTGACAAAGCCGATGATCAACACTGCCAGCCCTACCAGCCCGAGCAGGCCAGCGACCAGCAGCGCCCGGTCTCGGGCGTCATGCTGTACCGCGTTGATGTTGTCGAGCGCATGTTTGTGTTCGGCAATCAGACCGTTGCGCAGCGTATTGAAGCGCTCACGCAAATCGCCGGTGCCACTCAAGGCACTGGCCGGGTCACGTACCTGTTCGAACGTCTGGAGGAAACGCTGGTAATCGGCCTTGGCTTGGCTGAAGCCGTATTGGCGACCATCGCCAACCTCTTCTTGGGCAATGCCTTGATCGAGAAGCTGCAAATACTGCTGCTTCGACGCTTCGAACGCAGCGGCATCCGGTTTTTCGGCGAGCATCATGATCAGTTGATCGCCGAGGGTCTGCCGCAGCTTGAGGCCCAGATCAAGGGTGACGAAGTTATTGCGGATCAGCGTTTCCTGAGTCCCGGCCATCTGCATCACGCTGACCAGCCCGAGCAACAGCCCGAGCAAGGCCACCGTGATCAGCGCAGAAATGCTCAGGAACAAGCGGGTCCGCAACTTCATCGCCAGTTTCATCGCCGGGCGCTCACAGGTTGTACTGCTTGCGCTTGCGATACAGGGTCGACGCGTCAATGCCCAGGGTCTTGGCCGCTTGATCGAGGGTGCCAGCGGTCGCCAGCACCGCACCGATGTGGGCTTTTTCCAGCTCATCCAGGCTCAGCGCAGCACCAACCCGTGGCGCGTTGTTTGCCGGTTGCTCGGCCATGCCGAGGTGGCTGATTTCCACGCGCTCCTGCGGGCAGATAATGCTCGCCCGCTCCACCACGTTGCGCAGCTCACGGATATTACCCGGCCAGCGATAGCCGAGCAGCGCTTCCCGCGCCTCGTCACTGAAGCCCCGGGCCGGACGGGCATACTCTTTGACGAACCGCGCAAGGAAGCGATCCGCCAGAGTCAGGATGTCCTCGGCGCGCTCGCGCAACGGCGGCAGATGCAGGGTGATCACATTGAGGCGATACAGCAGGTCCTCGCGGAAGCGACCGTCGCGCACCATGTCTTCAAGGTTGAGGTTGGTCGCGGCGAGAATGCGCACGTCGGCACGGCGAGTGACCGGATCCCCTACCCGCTCGTATTCCTTGTCTTGAATGAAACGCAGCAACTTGGGTTGCAACGTCAGAGGAAAATCGCCGATTTCGTCAAGAAACAGCGTGCCGCCGTCCGCCTGATTGACCCGACCCAAAGTGCTTTCGCTGGCCCCGGTAAACGCGCCGCGACTGTGGCCGAACAATTCGCTTTCCATCAGCTCGGCGGTCAACGACGGGCAGTTGATGGTCACGCAGGATTTTTTCTCGCGTTTGCTCCAGCCATGAATGGCCCGGGCCAGCTCCCCTTTACCGGTACCGGACTCGCCCAGAATCAGAATGTTGGCGTCGGTGCTCGCGACCTGGCGCGCGGTTTCCAGCACGACTTTCATCGCCGGGCTGTGGGAGTCGAGGCCGTCCTTGGGTTTGCGGATCTCGCCTTCGAGGGCTTCGAGGCGCGCCGAGAGCTGGCGCACTTCCAGTTGCTTGGCGGTCGCCAGACGCAACTGGTCGGGGCTACACGGCTTGACCAGATAATCGGCGGCGCCGGCCTGGATCGCATCCACGGCGGTATCGACGGCCGAGTGCGCGGTGACGATCACCACGCGCATCCACGGCGCCTGGATACGCATCTGCGCCAGCACATCCAGACCGTTGTCTTCGCCCAGACGCAAATCAAGGAAACAAAGGTCGAACACCTGGCGTTGCAACAATGCCTCGGCCTGAGCCGCGCTGTTGGCGGTGGCCACCGTATAACCTTCGTCTTCGAGGCAGTAACGAAAGGTTCGCAGGATGGCGGACTCGTCGTCCACCAGCAGAATGCGGCCTTGATGCTCAGTGGCAGATTCCATTTTTCCTACGCTCCATAAGTGATTGGTCTTGGTTAGTCCCGGAAAAATCGGGCAAGTTGCATGGTCGATTCTGAACGATGCCGGACATAGCAGAGTAGCCCTCTCCCGCCCTCACAGCCAATCCGTTGATTTTGTTGGTTTTCTGCACACACACCGATTTACCGGTGCTTGCCTGCGTCCTTTTCTGACCTCCGCGGCTCGCTCTCAATTCAATAAGAATGAAATCTCCTACGAAATAATCATGCATTTCGCACGACCGTAGATGGCCCATCGTGCAGGATGCGTCTCAGATGCTTTCCCGATAACCAGTAACTTGTTGATTTTATTGGTTATTTTTCAAATAAAAAACTGGCATGCAGGCTGCAATAACTCATTCAGCCCGGGCAGATTCCACTGCCCCAACCGAATAAGAGTGAGGAACCCAGGATGACTCGCCAACGTGCCGCCCAAGTGCGTATCTCGCCACTGCATATCCAGCAAGGCCTGTTTGGCGTACTTGCACTGTTGATCACCCTGATCGCCTGCCAGCAATACCTGAGCTGGGAGAACAGCCAGAAGCCAGAACCGCTGATCTCGATTCAATACAGCACGCAGACGCACTTCAGTGCCGTCAGCAGCAGCCAGGCCGAAAGCGCCTCGATGCGCATGATGGATGTCGATCAGGCACAGCCGCTGGATCAACTGCCACGTGAAGAGCGCTGGGTTTTCTGACGAACCAACGAATTCGGGCGCATCGCGCCGGGACACGCAACATCCCTAAATAGAGAAGTAAGGAGAATCACCATGTTGAGCTGGGCAATTACATTCTTGATCATTGCCATCATCGCCGCCGTACTGGGCTTCGGTGGTATCGCGGGCACCGCCACGGGTATCGCCAAGATTCTCTTTGTCGTGTTCCTGGTGATGTTTATCGCTTCCTTCTTCTTTGGCCGTCGCGGCCGAGGTTAACGATGAGTGCTTTAAAGACACTGGCAGCCGCCCTGCTTCTGGGCGGTAGTGCCATGGCGATGGCGGCCAATGATGGCCAGGCGCGGGTCAACGAGCTGCTCAGCTCCGACCCGCAATACCGGGAAACCTGGCAAGGCGTGGTCAAACATGAAGAACGCCTGCCGGAATGGGTGATGAACCTGTCCGGTGCGCCAGACCAGCAGATGAATGCCGTGACGGAAGACGGCGACAAGTATCTGGTGGGGCCGCTCTGCGAATCCGCAGACAAGTGCCTCAACCACCGCTTGATCGTAGCGTTCAGCTTCGACAAGAAGGATGCCTACGCCATGCTTGTCGATGTGCCCGAAGGACTGCCGGCCGACAAGTCGCCAACGCGACATGCCACCTACCGCTTCCTCGGCAAACCGGATCAGGGCATGCAGAATCTGTTGATGGAAACCCTGAAGAAAGACCCGAACTGGTACTGATTCGAACATGAGGACAGCGCCCTGCTGTTCTTTATTGCGCCCGCCCGAGGAAGGTCGGCGCATGACCAGGGGGCCGGGACGTTCTGACTGTTGCAGGGTCGGAGTGACCTACGGGTACAGGGAGTGCCTGCGCGAGGGCCGGGTCAGGGTAAAAGCTGCGACGCAGGTTCGCCGGCCCTCGGCGGCTCGACGGACTTGCGCTGAGCTTTTTGCGATACAAAACATTGATCTAGAGCGTTCTGCTCGTCTTTTTATGGTTCAGACTGCGCGCGAAAATATTTCGCCGTGTTTCCTGGTGACCGTATATCGAGAAAGAGTCCTTTTAAACAGTGGGACTTCTAGTCTGCAAATGTAGGCTTTTTCTTAAATTTTTCGCCAAATTTACTCGTTCAAAAAATAACCAACCCAAGCTGGAATGGCCGGTTCACGGCACTTATGGCGGCTGAAATGTCGTAATCGAACCGGTTGGGACGCCTGTTTCATTTAAAAAAACTCATGCCGATTCGGCATAGGGTAGGCGTTTACGGCATTAGACGGCGCAACCTTGCATCGGAATAGTTGCGCCTTTTTTCGCCTGCCGAAGAGCCGTAAACACGCGCTTCGGGGCACCTTATACGGAGGCAGATGCACAGACTTTTCCGCTAAAGAGCGTTCCAGTTCCTGCATGTGCCTGAGTCAAACGCAAGTAAGGGTAAAGATAATGAAGAAGGCAAAACTCAGCCTCGCCTGGCAGATCCTCATCGGTCTGGTTTTAGGGATTGCAATTGGTGCGTTGCTCAACCATTTCAGCGCCGAGAAAGCCTGGTGGATCAGCAACGTCCTGCAACCGGCAGGCGATATCTTTATCCGTCTGATCAAGATGATCGTGATCCCGATCGTCATCTCCTCCCTGATCGTCGGCATCGCCGGTGTAGGCGACGCCAAGAAACTCGGGCGGATCGGCCTGAAAACGATCATCTATTTCGAAATCGTCACCACCATCGCGATCATCGTCGGCCTGCTGCTGGCCAACCTGTTCCATCCGGGTACCGGCATCGACATGAGCACCCTGGGCACGGTGGACATCTCCAAGTACCAGGCGACCGCCGCCGAAGTGCAGCATGAACACGCGTTCATCGAGACCATCCTCAACCTGATCCCGTCGAACATCTTCGCGGCCATCGCCCGCGGCGAGATGCTGCCGATCATCTTCTTCTCCGTGCTGTTCGGCCTCGGTCTGTCGAGCCTGCAGTCGGACCTGCGCGAGCCGCTGGTGAAGATGTTCCAGGGCGTTTCGGAAAGCATGTTCAAAGTCACCCACATGATCATGAACTACGCCCCGATCGGCGTATTCGCATTGATCGCGGTGACCGTCGCCAACTTCGGCTTCGCCTCGCTGCTGCCGCTGGCCAAGCTGGTGATCCTGGTTTACGTCGCCATCGCCTTCTTCGCCTTCGTGGTGCTGGGCCTGATCGCCAAGCTGTTCG
The DNA here is from genome assembly GCF_028830055.1 of Pseudomonas serboccidentalis. Lineage (NCBI taxonomy): Bacteria > Pseudomonadati > Pseudomonadota > Gammaproteobacteria > Pseudomonadales > Pseudomonadaceae > Pseudomonas > Pseudomonas serboccidentalis. Next base: position 1,546,964 of record NZ_CP101655.1, on the reverse strand, counting down.
GCTTCTCGGTGATCAAGCTGATGCGCATCTTCAAGGATGAGCTGGTCCTGGCCTACTCCACCGCCTCCTCGGAAACCGTGCTGCCACGCGTCATCGAGAAGATGGAAGCCTACGGCGCACCGAAAGCCATCTGCAGCTTTGTGGTGCCGACCGGTTACTCGTTCAACCTCGACGGCTCGACCCTGTACCAGTCCATCGCGGCGATCTTCATTGCCCAGCTGTACGGCATCGACCTGTCGATCAGCCAGCAACTGCTGCTGGTGCTGACCCTGATGGTCACCTCCAAAGGCATCGCCGGTGTACCGGGCGTGTCCTTCGTGGTGCTGCTGGCCACCCTGGGCAGCGTCGGTATTCCGCTGGAAGGCCTGGCGTTCATCGCCGGTGTCGACCGCATCATGGACATGGCCCGTACCGCACTGAACGTGATCGGCAACGCCTTGGCGGTACTGGTTATCGCGCGTTGGGAAGGCATGTACGACGACGCCAAGGGCCAGCGCTACTGGAACTCCCTGCCGCACTGGCGCAGCAAGGAAAAACTGCCGGCTGGCGAAATCTCCAAGAACTGAGATCAAACCCTCGCACCGATCCCTGTGGCAAGGGGGCTTGCCCCCATTGGGGTGCGAAGAGCCCCCGAGAATTGGCGACCTGGCATTTTCTGACACACCGTATCAGCAGATTTACGACTGCTTCGCAGCCGAACGGGGGCAAGCCCCCTCGCCACAGTCCTCCCACAGGGATCGATACACGCCGAACAAACAAACCCCGGAGAAATCCGGGGTTTGTCGTTTCTGGCGACCCCGCTATCATTCGCCGCATCTTCCGGGGGATTTGACTGATGCTTAATGGCCTGTGGCTTGGCTTCTTCGTCGTGGCAGCCATCTCTGCGCTGGTGCAGTGGCTGGGCGGCGGCAACGCCGGGATTTTTGCGGCGATGGTGGAAAGCATTTTTGCCATGGCCAAGCTATCGGTCGAGGTGATGGTGCTGCTGTTCGGCACCTTGACCCTGTGGCTGGGCTTCCTGCGCATTGCCGAGAAGGCCGGGATCGTCGAATGGCTGGCCAAGGTCCTCGGGCCGCTGTTCCTGCGGCTGATGCCGGAGGTCCCGCCCGGTCACCCGGCGCTGGGCCTGATCACCCTGAACTTCGCCGCAAACGGCCTGGGGTTGGACAACGCCGCCACGCCGATCGGCCTCAAGGCGATGAAAGCGCTGCAGGAACTCAACCCCAGCGCGACCATCGCGAGCAACGCGCAGATCCTGTTCCTGGTGCTCAACGCATCCTCCCTGACCCTGTTGCCGGTGACGATCTTCATGTACCGCGCCCAGCAAGGCGCGCCGGACCCGACCCTGGTGTTCCTGCCGATCCTGCTGGCGACCAGTTGCTCGACCATCGTCGGCTTCCTCTCGGTGGCGTTCATGCAGCGCCTGCGCATCTGGGACCCGGTGGTGCTGGCCTATCTGATTCCCGGGGCACTGATCCTCGGCGGCTTCATGGCGTTGCTGGCGACGATGTCGGCCACGGCGCTGGCCGGGCTGTCGTCGATCCTCGGCAACCTGACGCTGTTCGGCCTGATCATGCTGTTCCTGGTGATCGGCGCGTTACGCAAGGTCAAGGTCTACGAGGCGTTCGTCGAGGGCGCCAAAGAGGGCTTCGATGTCGCCAAGAACCTGCTGCCGTATCTGGTGGCGATGCTCTGCGCGATTGGCGTACTGCGTGCTTCCGGAGCGCTGGACTTCGGCCTCGATGGCATTCGCCATCTGGTGCAGTGGGCCGGGTGGGACACGCGCTTTGTCGATGCGTTGCCGACGGCGATGGTCAAACCGTTTTCCGGCAGCGCTGCGCGGGCGATGCTGATCGAGACCATGAAGACCTCGGGCGTAGACAGCTTCCCGGCGCTGGTGGCGGCGACGGTGCAGGGCAGTACCGAGACCACCTTCTATGTGCTGGCGGTGTATTTCGGCGCGGTGGGGATTCAGCGGGCGCGGCATGCGGTGGGGTGTGCGCTGCTGGCTGAGCTGGCTGGCGTGCTCGGCGCGATTGGCGTCTGCTACTGGTTCTTCGGTTAACCACAAATCAAAAACTGTAGGAGTGAGCCTGCTCGCGATAGCGGTTTATCAGTCACCATCATCGGTGACTGTCAGTCCGTTATCGCGAGCAGGCTCACTCCTACAAGGGATTGTGTGAGGCTTAAGGGCTGGGGGCGACTTTCTGGCCTTGATCTACCGCCCAGGCAACAACCTTCGCGGTGAGCCGATCACTCGCCTGCCCAAACCCTGCAACCACCGCCGGCACCTGGACATCGCTCAGCGGCTGACGCTCTTCAAAGCGCCGGCTCGCCAGAATCCGCTGGTCATAACCGCGTACCAGCAATGCATCGACCCGCACTACAACGCTGGCCTGATTGCCCTGATACTCGGTCTGAAAGGCCTGCAAGCTGCCACCCAGCTCCAGATCCGCAGCGAAGTTGCTGTCATCGGTACTGAGCAGCGTCACCCGGCCATCACGCGCAAAGCCATCGAGCAGCCGGTTGCGCACCAGCACCGGCGCCGGATCGCTCCAGCGCGAGGCCTTGTAGCTGCTGATCACGTCACCCTGTGGAATCACCGCGATGCTCGGCCGGTTCAGCGCTTCGCTGGCCTGCAGTTTGTTCAGGCGCAGCGACCAGCGCTGTGTCGCCGCTGAGCTGGCCGAGGCGGGCGCTTGCGCGGCGGGAAGGCGATAAACGTCCGACGGCTCAGCCTTGGGCAGGATCGAGCACGCACTGAGCAGCGTGAGGCTGGCGGCGAAGAGGGCGAGGCGAGTCAGCTTCATGGCGTGAACTCCTTGTTCTTGTCACTGCCCAGCAGGTAACCGCTGGGGTTGGCCTCCAGGCGTTGAGAAATGGCGCGCAGCGAAGTCAGGGTCTCGCGCAGTTCGCGGATGGCCGGGGCCAGGCCATTGAGGCCCTGCATGCCGTTGTCGAGGGAGTTCTGGTTCTTGCTCAGCAGGTCGTTGATGGTGGCGCTGCTCTGTTCCAGTGACTTCATCGCTTGCCCGGCACTGCCCAGCGCCTGCTTGCCCTGATCATTGAGCAGGCCGTTGGCATTGCGCATCAGCGCCGAGGTTTGCTCAAGCATGCTGCCGGCCTGCTTGCCGACGCTCGCCAGTTGCTGCATGGCCTGACGCAAGTCGCCGCGTTGATCATTGATCGAGCCGGTGGTCTGCTCCAGATGCGCCAGAGTGTTGCTGACGCGCTCGACGTTCTCCTGGGAGAACATCTGGTTGGCATTGCTCAGCAGTGCGGTGATGCCGGTCATCAAATCGTTGCTGTCGTTGAGCAGCCGGGAAATGGGCGAGGGTGCCGCGACGATAGTCGGCAATTCGCCGTCATGCCCGCGCAGTTTCGGACTCTCCGGGGTGCCGCCGCTTAGCTGGATGATCGAGGTCCCGGTGATCCCGGCCAATGCCAGTTTGGCCTGGGTGTCTTCCTTGACCGGCGTGTCGCCGCCCAGACGAATCCGCGCCAGCACCCGACGCGGGTCTTTCGGGTCGAGGCGCAGGTTGACCACGTCGCCGACCTTGATCCCGCTGTACTGCACCGGGCTGCCCTTGGACAGGCCGCTGACCGCCTCGTTGAAGACGATCTCGTAATCCTTGAACTCGGTGTCGACGCTGGACTTGGCCAGCCACAGGCCGAAGAGCAGGGCGCCTGCCACCACTATCACCGAGAACAGGCCGATCAACACATGATGGGCTCGGGTTTCCATGTCAGACCTCGTTGAGCAATTTGGCGGCGTCCAGCGCCGAGCGGCCGCGCGGGCCGTGGAAGTATTCGTGAATCCACGCGTCATCGGTTTCCGAGACCACGTCGATAGGGCCGGCGACCAGCACCTTCTTCTGCGCCAACACCGCCACACGATCGGTGATGGTGTAGAGCGTGTCGAGGTCGTGGGTCACCAGAAACACGCTCAGGCCCAGCGCATCGCGCAGGGTCAGGATCAGTTGATCGAACTGCGCCGCGCCAATCGGATCGAGGCCGGCGGTGGGTTCGTCGAGAAACAGGATGTCCGGGTCCAGCGCCAGCGCCCGGGCCAGTGCGGCGCGCTTGATCATGCCGCCGGACAGCGAGGCCGGGTATTTGTCCGCCGCCGATAATGGCAACCCGGCCAGTGCCAGTTTCACCGCCGCCAGATGCTCGGCGTCGTTGCGGCTCAGGCCGGCGTGCTCGATCAGGGGCAGGGCGACGTTCTCGGTCACCGTCAGCGAGGAGAACAGCGCGCCTTTCTGGAACAACACGCCGAAGCGCCGCTCGACCAGCGAGCGCTCGTGTTCGGACAGGCTCGGCAGGTTCTGGCCGAAGACTGTCACGTTGCCTTCGCTGGGCCGACGCAAACCGACAATACTGCGCAGCAACACCGATTTGCCGCTGCCGGAGCCACCGACCACGGCAAGGATCTCGCCTTTGTACAGATCCAGATCGAGGTTCTCGTGCACGCTCTGGCTGCCGAAGCGATTGCACAGGCCACGGACTTCGATCACCGCCTCCGAGGGCGCGCGGGGTAGACGACTCACCAGCCCATCTCCATGAAGAACAGCGCAGCCACCGCGTCGAGCACGATCACCACGAAAATCGACTGCACCACGGCGGACGTGGTGTGTGCGCCGACCGATTCGGCGCTGCCGCTGACCTTGAAGCCTTCCAGGCAACCGATCGTCGCAATCAGAAAGGCAAAGACCGGCGCTTTCACCAGGCCGACCAGAAAATGCTGGATGCCGATGTCGCTTTGCAGCAGCGAGAGAAACATCGCCGGCGAGATCCCCAACGATACCGCACACACCACGCCACCCCCGATGATGCCGCAGAGCATCGCCAGAAACGTCAGCATCGGCAGCGCCACCAGCATCGCCAGCACGCGCGGCACCACCAGCAGCTCCATCGGGTCGAGGCCGAGGGTGCGGATCGCATCGATCTCTTCATTGGCCTTCATCGAGCCGATCTGCGCGGTGAACGCACTGGCGGTGCGGCCGGCCATCAGGATCGCCGTGAGCAACACGCCGAACTCGCGCAAAAACGAGAACCCCACCAGGTCCACGGTAAAGATCGTCGCGCCGAAACTGGCCAGCACCGTCGCGCCGAGAAACGCCACCACCGCGCCGACCAGAAAGGTCAGCAGCGCCACGATCGGGGCGGCGTCGAGGCCGGTCTGTTCGATGTGTGCGACGACGGGGGTGATGCGCCAGCGCTTGGGGCGGAACAGGCTGCGGGCGATGGTTTCGAGGATCAGGCCGATGAAACCCAGCACTTGCAGGGTGTCCTGCCAGATCGTTTCCACCGCCCGCCCGATGCGGGACAACAGTTGCACGCTGACGCTGACTTCCGGCTCCTTGATCGGCACGCAAAAATCGGTCAGCGAGCGATACACGGTTTGCAGCAACGCGCGGTCAGCCGGGGAAATCGTGCAGTCGGGGTGTTCGGTGGATTTACCCAGGCGCTCGGAACCGAGCAACTCCACCAGCAGGGACGCGCCCGCAGTGTCGAGGGCGCCGAGGCTGTTGAGGTCAACCACGGTATTGGCGTCGTACTGGCCGTTAAGTTTTCCGGTCAGGTGCTTGAGGTCGGCGTAATGGGCAAGCGTCCAGTCCCCGGACACCCGCAGGCGGGCAGGGCTGAGCGACGTGTCCAGTTGGGCATTACCGGTCATCGAGCTGCTGGTCATAAGCTCCGTGCTTGTTCGGCTAAATACGCTGGCATACGTAATAGCACGAACCGGATTACTTTTCTTTGGTCGCTGTGCTGTCCGTTACTTCGAAACGCAGCACGCCAATCACCTGACCGTCTTCGGTCAGCACTCGCACCTGCCACTTGCCCACCGGGTTGCCGGGGAAGTTCTGCTTGTGGGTCCAGGCACGGTAGCCTTCCTTGCGCCCGCCATGGATGTCGAGGGCGATACGGTCGACTTCCTGGCCGTTGAACTGCCACACGTGGTAGATCCGCTCATCCAGCCCACGCGGCGCGTTGATTGCGGTGTAGGCATAGAGGCCGCCGTTGCGGATCTGCTCGGCGCTGACCTCGTCGAGGCTGTCGCCGGGGGTGCGGTCCTGCAACTGGGTGCTGATCGCCACGTCGGTCATCCACAACGTGGCTGGCGGCACCCACGAGCGCAGGGTCCAGCCGACCGCGCCGATACCGACGGTGATGCACAGGATCGCCAGCGCGTTGCGCACGGTGCGGATCGGGAAGATCGACGCCAGGCTCGGGAACGACAGCACCACCGCTGTGCCCAGCGCCCATTTGAAACTCTGTGCGGTGGTCAGGTGCATGATCACCGGCAGCGCGGTGAGCAGGGCGGCGAACAGGGTCAGGGTGTGCAGCGCAAGAAACGCCCAGCGCCGTGGTGCCAGCCATTTGTAATAGAGCGGGTCGACAATCGAGATCAGCGCGGCGATGCACAGCAGGCCGGTGAAGATCAGTTGGCCGCTGTTCCACGTCGTGGTGATGAAGAAGAAGGGCAGGACGAAAAACAGGCTTTCCTGGTGGATCATCTGCGTTGCGTAACGCAGCAGCGGCTGGGGGATTTCCCGCTTGAAGATGCGGGTGAACAACCCGGTCAGGGTGTTTTCCAGCATCAGCCAGATCCAGCTGAGCAGCATGATGAGGGTGATCCAGCTCGCCAGCCCTTGCTGACGATCAACCAGAATGAAACTGCCGACCCCGGAGATGAACCCGCCGAGCGCAATGACCCCGGGGTAGCGCTTTATCAATTCGAGAATGCGCTGGATCAGGAGGGGTATTTTCGGCATTTTGGCGGTTCACGACTGGGTAGGAAAAAACCCCGACAGAGTACCGTCAGCTGGCGTCTGTGGCGAGGTTGGCGGTCACCTGAACACAACACATTCCCCTGCAGGAGTGAGCCTGCTCGCGATAGCGGTCTTACGCCCACAATTGATATTGCCTGATACACCGCTATCGCGAGCAGGCTCACTCCTACAGATTCAATGTTCGACTGGCTTGCGGCGGCGCAGGCGCCAGCCAATCAGCACCAGCAACACCACGCCCAAACCACCGGCAATCAGCCAAAGCACCTCATCATCACTCAGCAACGGTTTCTCGATCCGCAGATACCCCGGCTGCAACAGCAATTCGCGCATGGCCTTGTTCGCCGTTTCCAGCGTCACGCCTTGCAGCTCCCGGGCAGGATTGGCAAAACGCCCGTCCTCGTAGTCGCCCAGCGCGCTCCAGTAGTAATCAGCCATCGCGCTGTTGCCTTGCACCGCCCAGGCCTGATGGGCGATGGCAGCCTGTTTGATCCGGGCGAAGGTGTCGGGATCGAGGCCGTTTTTCAGCAGGTCGGCCTTGAGGTCTTTCAGCACCTGCTGGGCTTCAGCGACGTCATCGCGATCCACGTCGGCGTTGAGGCTCATGAAGCCGACTCCGCCAAACACTTCGCGCTCGGCCCACGGCCCGTAGGACAAGCCGTGGTTCAGACGAATCTGCCGGTACAGTGCCCAGTCGAGGTAGTCCTTGAGAATGTCGAACGTCTCGTCGTACTGATCGTCCAGCACCGGCTCCGGCACCAGCCAGTGCAACTTGGCGCTGTCGCCGATGACGCCACGGGTGAGGGTGCGCTCATGGGCGGCGCTGGTGCGGATGTCCGGCAGCTCACGGTGTTCGGCCGGGTCCACCGCTTCAAGTGCGCCCCAGGTACGTTCCAGATAGGCCGGCAGCAGTTTGTCGAGCTCGCCGACGACGATCAGGGACATGTTGTTCGGCGCATACCAGGTCTTGCGCACCTTCTCCAGTTGCTGCTGGGTCAGGTGACCGACCTCGGCCCGTTGCGGGCATTTCAAGCCCAGCTCCACTGCCAGTTGATTGCTCGCGGTGTGGCCCAGATCCTGGCGGTCGAGGAAGCGTTGCAGGCGCGTGTAATGGCCACCGTCTTCGCGCTCGACCACGCGTTTGGCGGCGTTGATCGCGTTGTCGTCGATGCGGGTCTGGGTCAGCAGGTCGAGCAGCAGGTCGAGGACCTTGCGCTGGTTCTTCGCCGGGGCCTCGATGACGAACGTGGTGTCGGCGTTGCTGGTAAACGCGTTCCACTCGCCGCCCAGCGCCTGCATGCGCTCCTCGAGGCCACCTTCGCCAGTGGCGTCGACGCCGCTGAACAGCAGGTGCTCGAGCAGATGCGGCAGCTCTTTTTCATCGCAATCGAAATCGTCGAGACCGACGCCCACCACCAGGCGGATCGCCACGTGCCCGCGTTCGGTGCCCGGCTTGAGCAACAGCTGCAAACCGTTAGGCAGCGCATAGCCTTCGACCTGAAATCGATCAACGGCGAAGGCGGGCAGGGAACCGAGCAACAGACAGGCGAACAACAGGCAACGCATAACAGGCTTCCGTACGGCTGATTTGGAGATCCGTGTCGTCAGTCAGGCCCTCATCGCGAGCAGGCTCACTCCTACATTTGAAACGCGTTCCCCCTGTAGGAGTGAGCCTGCTCGCGATAGCGCCCTGAAGGCTGAATCAATGTTACTGACTGACCCCAGCCCCAGACGTTCAAGGCGAATGCGTAATGTCGGCAATATCATCCGCTTCCAGCGCCCCGGTATCCGCCGTTTCCAGCACCACGTAAGCACTGCTGCAAAACAGCGAATTCAAGCGCTTCATATCCGCAATCAGCTCCAGGTGCAGCGAACTGGTTTCCAGACTCTGCACGATCTTACGTTGCAAACGGCTGACATGGGCATGGGCCAAACGGCGCTCCTGTGCGCGGAAGCGACGTTTTTCGCGCAATAGCTGACGAGCGCTTTCCTTGTCGCCGCTGAGAAACACCGACAGCCCCAGGCGCAAATTGGCGATCAGCTGCTGATGCAGCCCGGCCAGATCTTCCAGACCTTCCTCGGAAAACGAGCGACGTTGTGAGGTTTTCTGCTGCTGCACCTTGCGCAGCATGCGTTCGATCAGGTCGCTGGCCAGTTTCAGGTTGATTGCCAGCTCGATGGTCTCCGCCCAGCGCCGACTGTCCTGCTCGCCGAGGTCCTCGCGGGGCATTTGCGCCAGGTACAGCTTGATCGCGCTGTACAGGGCTTCGACGTCATCGGTCAGACGGCGCATCTCTTGGGTAACGGCGGTCTGCTTGCCGCGCAACACGTCGAGGGTGGCGTCGAGCATGTTGTCGATCAGGTCGCCCATGCGCAGGGTCTCGCGGGCGGCGTTGGCCAGCGCCAGGCTTGGCGTCGACAACGCGGTCAGATCCAGATGTCGCGGCTTGGCAGTGCCGTTGACCTCCGGGCGCTCCGGCAACAGCCAGGCGCACAGGCGCGCCATCGGCGAGACGCTGGGCAGCAGAATCAGGCAGCGCACAGTGTTGTAGAGCAGGTGGAAGCCGATGACCATTTCCTGCGGGCTGAAATCCAGACCGTCCATCCAGTGCACCAACGGATCGAGCACCGGAATGATCAGCAACAGCCCGATCAGCTTGTACAACAGGCTGCCCAGCGCCACTTGGCGCCCGGCCGCGTTCTGCATACTGGTACTCATGAACGCCAGCACGCCGCTGCCGATGTTGGCGCCGATCACCAGGCCGATCGCCACCGGCAGACTGATCACACTGGCGCCGGCCAGCGTCGCGGTCAGCAGCACGGCAGCGAGGCTGGAGTAGGAAATCATCGCGAACAGCGCGCCGACCAGGGCATCGAGCAGGATATCGCCGGTCAGCGAGGCGAAGATCACCTTCACTCCTTGGGCGTGAGTGATCGGTGCGGCGGCTTCGACGATCAGTTGCAACGCCAGAATGATCAACCCCAGACCGATCGCCACCCGGCCCATCTGCCCGAGCCGCGTCTGTTTGCGTGAGAGAAAGAAAATCACCCCAAGAAAAATCAGCAGCGGCGACAGCCACGACAGGTCGAACGTCAGCACCCGCGCCATCAGCGCGGTACCGACATCGGCACCGAGCATGGTTGCCAGCGCCGGGGTCAGCGCCATCAGGCCCTGACCGACGAAGGAAGTAACGAGCATGGCCGTGGCGTTGCTGCTCTGCACCATCGCTGTGACAACGATGCCGGCGACGAACGCGAGCCAGCGCCTGGACATGTTCTGGCCGATCACATGGCGCAGGTTGGTGCCGTACACGCGCAGGATGCCGGTTCGGACGATGTGCGTGCCCCAGATCAGCAGGGCCACGGCAGAGAGCAAATTGAGCAGGGTGAGCATGCAGACCCCCTGTAGTTGCAGCGCCCCAGAGGGGCAAGTTGACGGTCCCGCGCGGTTTCTACGTTTTTGATACTTAAGCTGTAGTTGGCTAACGGTCTGGGCGCCAGCATTGCACAGCTAAAGTGCTGATTGAAATAAAACTGTCATGAAAAACAGCTTCGTCCGCCTCCTCTGGCATCAACCCGATGTCACAGGTTTTGTGGATTGCCCGAGTTTTTCAGTGCCCTTGAACAATTGTGGGAGCAGGCTTGCTCGCGAAAGCGCTGGATCAGCCAACATTTCTGTCGACTGACCCTGCCCCTTCGCGAGCAAACCCGCTCCCACAAGGGATGTTGCGTGTGAACTAGTGGATTACTGCCCCGGAATGTCCTTGCGCAGTTTCACCGGGTCCTGCTGTTTTTTCTTCTTCGCAATCGCGGTGCGCATCTTGATGTTGATCGCTTCAACCGCCAGCGAGAACGCCATGGCGAAGTAGACGTAGCCTTTCGGTACGTGCACATCGAAGGATTCGGCGATCAGCACGGTACCGACCACCAGCAGGAACGACAGCGCGAGCATTTTCAGCGATGGATGTTTGTCGATGAATTCGCTGATCTTGCCCGAGGCGGCCATCATCACCAGCACCGCGACGACGATTGCAGCGACCATGACCGGCACGTGGGACACCATGCCGACGGCGGTGATCACCGAGTCCAGCGAGAACACGATGTCGATGATCGCGATCTGGATGATGGTGTAGAGGAAGTTGCCGCCCTTGCCCGAAGGCTCGTCGCCGCTTTCGTCTTCGCCTTCCAGCCCGTGATACATCTCTTGCGAGCTCTTCCACAGGAGAAACAGGCCACCGAAGAACAGGATCAGGTCGCGACCGGAAATGCCCTGGCCGAACACCACGAACAGGTCGGCGGTCAGGCGCATGACCCAGGTGATCGACAGCAGCAACAGGATCCGCGTGATCATCGCCAGGCCAAGCCCGAAGATCCGCGTGCGCTGCTGCATGTGCTTGGGCATGCGGCTGACCAGGATCGAAATCATGATGATGTTATCGATGCCCAGAACGATTTCCAGGGCGGTCAGGGTAAAGAAGGCAACCCAGATTTCGGGGTTGGTCAGCCAATCCATGTGTATTCCTTTGAGCGAATGTTAAACCAGGACGCCAGCAAGCAGCTGGCGTCCTGGTGAGTGAATGCCGTTACAACGTGCTGAACAGCGGGAACGTTCCCAGCAGCAAGGCGGCCACTAGTATGCACAGGCAGACCAGCACTGCCCACTTCAAGGTGAAACGCTGGTGGTCACCGAATTCGATACCGGCCAAAGCCACCAGCAGGTAAGTCGACGGAACCAGTGGACTCAGCAGGTGGACGGGCTGACCGACGATCGAGGCACGGGCCATTTCCACGGCGGTGATACCGTAATGGCTGGCCGCTTCGGAGAGCACCGGCAACACGCCGTAGTAGAACGCGTCGTTCGACATGAAGAACGTGAACGGCATGCTCACCAGCGCCGTGATCACCGCCAGATACGGGCCGAGGAAGTCCGGAATCACTGCCAGCAGACTTTTCGACATGGCGTCGACCATGCCGGTTCCGGACAGGATACCGGTGAAGATACCCGCAGCGAAAATCAGACTGACCACCGACAGCACGCTGCCGGCGTGGGCCGCAACGCGGTCCTTCTGCATTTGCAGGCACGGGTAGTTGACGATCATCGCGATACTGAACGCCACCATGAACAGCACCGGCAGCGGCAGCAGGCCGGCGATCAGGGTGCACATCAGCGCCAGGGTCAGCAGGCCGTTGAACCAGATCAGCTTCGGACGACGGGCATCCGGGAACTGCGACACACTGATTTCACTGTGGTCGATCTCGTCGCCGATCAGGTGCAATTCACCCAGACGCGCCCGTTCACGTTTGCCGTAGAAGTAGGCAATGATCAGGATCGCCACCACGCCAGCGGCCATCGCCGGAATCATCGGCACGAAGATGTCCGACGGGTCCACGTGCAGCGCACTCGCGGCACGGGCGGTCGGGCCGCCCCAGGGGGTCATGTTCATCACGCCACCGGCGAGGATGATCAGACCGGCCATGATTCGCGGGCTCATGCCGATACGGCTGTACAGCGGCAGCATGGCGGCCACGCAGATCATGTAAGTGGTCGCGCCGTCACCATCGAGGGAAACGACGAGCGCCAGCACGGCGGTACCGACCGAAACTTTCAACGGGTCGCCCTTGACCAGTTTGAGGATCTTGCGCACGGCCGGGTCGAACAGGCCGGAGTCGATCATCAGGGCGAAGTACAGAATGGCGAACATCAGCATCACGCCGGTCGGCGCGAGCTTGGTGATGCCTTCGAGCATCATCGGGCCAATCTTCGGCGCAAAGCCACCGAACAGCGCGAACAGGATCGGGATGATGATCAGGGCGATCAGCGCAGACAGGCGCTTGGTCATGATCAGGAACATGAACGTGATGACCATGGCAAAGCCAAGGAAAGTCAGCATGGGAATACTCCAGGCGTAGCGCGGCTAGATGAGTGAGCGGATCGGACGGATCAGCACAGAACGGGAAGCACGAGACGTACGGGCGGAGTTTCAGCGAGAAGGCGGGCTACAGAGGACATCAGAATCACCATTGTTGTTGTTAATTGGGCCTGACGTGCGAGCGATCACACGCATTGGCCAACCGGTCTGTTGCCGGTAGTGGCGGCGATCCTAATCGGGCAACCTTTCAGCTACCTTTCGCTGAAGAAAGCTTGGGGTGAATGGTCAACCGGCCGTCGGATGCGGCTAGAGTCAAACAATTCGGGGACGGGAGGGCGCGGACATGGGTGAATTGCACAGCGGTGGCTGCCACTGCGGACACATCCGCTATCAGTTCAGCGGGCCATTGCACGACATTGCCCACTGCCACTGCTCAATCTGCCGCAAGGTCAGCGGCGGCATCGTCACCACATGGATCACGCTGCCGGCGGCCAGCTTCCAGTGGCTGGCCGGGACGCCGTCGCGCTATGACTCGTCGAACAGTTGCGCGCGATATTTCTGCCCGCAGTGCGGCGCGCAGCTGGCGCTGGTGACCCTGCTCAGCCCCGAAAGCATTGATGTGACCATCGCCACGCTGGATCACCCGGAGCGGGCGCCGGCCGAGCGGCATATCTGGACCGACAGTCAGTTGCCCTGGCTGCACTTGGACGAGCAGTTGCCGGGCGAGCCGCAAGAAACCCTGCAGGTTTACCAAAGCCCGATCAAAAAATAGACAGATCCAAAGGACGTATCGCCCCCATCCAGATCGCATGCTCGGTGTGGTCGAGCAGATCATCGCCGGTGTCCGGGTGCAGGAACACCACCAGCCCCTTGCGATTGAGCGCCAGCCACGGCAGCACCTCGCCGATCAGCGCCGGGCCGAAGGCCAACTGGCAGCTCCAGTCCGGGTGCGGACCGACCGGGCGCTCGTGCATTCGGCCCATCTGCAAGGCAAAGGTCTGTGCCGCCTGTTCGCACAAGGCTCGGGCCTGAGCAAGGGTGCTGGCGTCGTAATAGATATGGGCGTGGTAGCCCTTGATCGTGTGCATCTGCAAGCCTCTGAATCGATTCGAACCCTCACCGCTCCCTGTGGGTCACACGCCATATGACAGGAACAGGAGCTCAGCCATGAAAAATGCCGAAACCCCGACGGTGAAAGTGGTGCTGTATGGTGCCATGGCCAGCCTGGGCGGCGCGTTGATGGCTGAATTGCTGCGCAGGCAGCACGAAGTCATCGCGATTCTCGACGATTTGAACGTGCTCGCGCCACGTCCCGGCCTGCGCACCAAGAGCGGCGATCTGTTCGACGCCGAGCGGGTCAATCAAAGCGTAGCGGGCAGCTCGGCGGTGATCTGTCTGCTGGACGCGCCGGGCCTGCCGTTCAGCAGCGACCATGTGGAGCGGTCCGTGGTGCTCGGGCCGGTGGAACAGGTGCTGGCAGTCGATGCGTTGGTCGACGGCCTGCAGGCGGCCAACGTGTCACGGCTGTTTCTGGTAGGGAATTTTGCCGTCCTCGACGAACCGGATCTGGATGACGGGCTGCAACGCCACGCCGCCGAAGAAATCCGCGAAGCCCTGCAAAGCAGCCCACTGCAATGGACGCTGGTGAACGCGCCACACGGTGTAGCGGGGCTGACCATCGAGCATTTCAGCCAGGTCGGCGGCAATCTTGAGCCGGGGCTGGCGGAACCGCTGGAACGGCTGAACCGGGTCGCGGTGGGGATTGCCGATGAGCTGCGGCTGAATCTGCATGTCGGGCAGCATGTTAATTTTGTGGCGACGTCAGATACGTAAAAAGATCGCAGCCTTCGGCAGCTCCTACGGGTTGAAGTGCGACTCCATGTAGGAGCTGCCGCAGGCTGCGATCTTTTGATCTTCAAACCGCAATCGACGGGAGCGCCATGCCCGTCAGGGATTCGGCGCTGCTGGTCTGCTCGGCCATCAACCAGTCGACAAACTGTTGAATCAACGCACCACGACGTTTGCGTTGCGGCAGCACCACGTAATACCCCAGACGCGACAGGGTGGTCTCGGCGATAGGCCGGCACAGCAAGCCCTGGCTCAGCAAGTTATCCACAAGGTGCCGCCAGCCGATGGCGACACCCTGGCCGCCAATCGCCGCTTGAATCAACAGCGTGTAATTGTCGAAACGCAATTGCCCGGGTGCCGGCGGGGTAGTGATGCCCAGTTCGCGGAACAGTCCGCTCCAGTCAAACCAGTTGCTGCTGTTTTCACCGCGCAGGTGCAGCAGCGGAAACTCCAGCAACGCCTGGGCGGGCAAGGGCAGGGGCCGGTCCTTGAGCAATTGCGGGCTGCACACCGGGAACACTTCTTCGCTGAACAGCCAATGGCTTTCGCCCTGCTTGAAGCGCCCGTCGCCAAACAAGATTGCGACATCGATGTCGGTGCGCAGCATGTTGTGGTTGCGTTCGCTGGTCACCAGGCTGACGTCGACCTGCGGATTGGCTTCGTGGAAGCGATGCAGGCGCGGCATCAGCCAGTACGCAGCAAAGGCGAAGTCGGTGGCGACCTGCAACACCTCATGCTGCTGTTGTGTGCTGATCGCGCTCAACCCTGCATCGATATGCTGCAAACCGAGCTGAACCTGCTCGAACAGAAGGGTCCCGCCCTCGGTCAGTTCGATGCCCCGGTAGATCCGGTCAAACAGCCGCGCCCCCAGTTGTTCTTCCAGACGCTTGATCTGTTGGCTGATCGCCGGCTGCGTGGTGCCAAGCTCTACCGCCGCAGCGGTAAAGCTGCGATGGCGCGCCGCCGCTTCGAAAGCACGCAACAGATCGAGGGACAGATTACCGAGGGCTTCATACATAAGCTGTGCTTATCCTAGTCATTGTCCGGCGCGGGCTTTACCCGACAGAGCATGGACTCCATGCTCGATCGCAGCAATGTCGCATAAATATTCACTATGGAATGCCGCGATCACATGAAGCGCAAGAACATTCTTTTCATCATGGCCGATCAAATGGCCGCGCCAATGTTGCCGATCTACGGCCCCTCGCCGATCAAACTGCCGAATCTTTCGCGCCTCGCTGCGCAAGGCGTGGTGTTCGATGCCGCTTACTGCAACAGTCCGTTGTGCGCGCCGTCGCGCTTCACCTTGGTCAGCGGCCAGTTGCCGAGCAAGATCGGCGCCTACGACAACGCCGCCGATTTCCCCGCCGACATTCCGACCTACGCCCACTACCTGCGTCGCCTCGGCTACCGCACCGCGCTGTCGGGCAAGATGCATTTCTGCGGCCCGGATCAACTGCACGGCTATGAAGAACGCCTGACCAGCGATATCTACCCGGCCGACTACGGCTGGGCGGTGAACTGGGACGAACCGGACGTGCGCCCGAGCTGGTATCACAACATGTCCTCGGTACTGCAGGCAGGGCCGTGCGTGCGCACCAATCAGCTCGACTTCGATGAAGAGGTGGTGTTCAGGGCTCAGCAGTATCTGTTCGACCATATCCGCGAGGACGGCGACCAGCCGTTCTGCCTGACCGTGTCGATGACCCACCCACACGACCCGTACACGATTCCCAAGGCGTTCTGGGATTTGTATGACGACAATGACATCCCTCTGCCGACAACCCCGGATCAACATTCCCTCGATCCCCACTCGCAACGCCTGCTCAAGGTCTACGACCTGTGGGATAAGCCATTGCCTGTGGATAAGATCCGCGACGCACGCCGGGCGTACTTCGGGGCGTGCAGCTATATCGACGCCAACGTCGGCAAACTCCTGCAAACCCTCGATGAAACCGGGTTGATCGATGACACCATCATTGTCTTCTCCGGTGACCACGGCGACATGCTTGGCGAGAAGGGCCTCTGGTACAAAATGCACTGGTTTGAGATGGCCGCGCGGGTGCCACTGCTGATCAGTGCACCGGGGCAGTTCGCCGCCTCCCGGGTCAGCGCCGCCGTGTCCACTGCCGACCTGTTACCGACCTTTGTCGAGCTGGCCGGTGGCACCCTGGAACCAGGCCTGCCGCTGGATGGGCGTTCACTGGTAGCGCATCTGCAAGGGCAGGGCGGACACGACGAAGTGTTTGGCGAATACATGGCCGAAGGCACGATCAGCCCGTTGATGATGATCCGGCGCGGTGCGTACAAATTTATCTACAGTGAAAGCGACCCTTGTCTGCTCTTCGACGTGCACAACGATCCGCGTGAATGCGAAGAACTCAGCCAGTCGCCGCAATATCGCCCACTGTTCGACGATTTTCTCGCCGAAGCGCGAGCCAAGTGGGACATTTCGGCGATCCACCGCGATGTGCTCGCCAGCCAGCGTCGCCGTCGTTTTGTTGCCGAGGCGCTGACCCTCGGCAAGCTGAAGAGCTGGGATCACCAGCCGCTGGTGGACGCCAGTCAGCAGTACATGCGCAACCACATCGACCTCGACGATCTGGAGCGCAAGGCCCGTTATCCACAACCCTGCCAAAACCAATAATGTTAAGGGGAAGTCCATGCGCAAGTTATCCACAGCACTGACGATTGGCCTGCTGGCCCTGGGCAGCGCCTCGGCATTCGCCGAGCAAAGCTGCGAAACGGTGAAAATGGCCGATCCGGGCTGGAGCGACATCGCCGCAACCAACGCCATCGCCGGTTTTTTGCTCGACGGCATGGGCTACAAGGCCAAGGTCGACACCCTCGCGGTGCCGATCACCTTCGGCGGCTTGAAGGACGGTCAGGTCGATGTGTTCCTCGGTAACTGGATGCCGGCGCAGCAGGGCTTCTACGACAAATTCGTCGCCACCGGCGACGTGACGCAACTGGCGAAGAACCTCGACGGCACCGAATTCACCCTGGCGGTACCGGACTACGTGTGGGACGCCGGTGTGCACAACTTTGCCGACCTGAACAAATACGCCGACAAATTCGACAAGAAGATCTACGGCATCGGTTCCGGCGCGCCTGCGAACATCTCGCTGCAGGAGATCATCAAGAAGAACGACTTCGACCTCGGTCAGTGGAAGCTGATCGAGTCCAGCGAGCAGGCGATGCTCGCCGAAGTTTCGCGGGCGGTGAAGAAACAGAAATTCGTCACCTTCCTCGGCTGGACCCCGCACCCGATGAACGTGCAGTTGAAGATGCATTACCTGAAGGGCGGCGAGAAGTATTTCGGCGACACCGGCAGCGTGTTCACCCTGACGCGCAAGGGCTACGCCGAGGCCTGCCCGAATGTGGGCAAGTTGCTGAGCAACCTGTCATTCACCCAGGAAATGGAGAACAGCATCATGGCTGAGGTGGTGAACAAGAAGGTCAGCAATGCCGATGCGGTGAAGGCGTGGATCAAGGCCAATCCGGCGGTACTGGATAAATGGCTGGACGGGGTCAAAACTGCCGATGGCAAAGAAGCGTTGGCGGCGGTGAAAGCCAAGCTCTGATCCAGTTCCTGCAGTTCCTCTGTGGCGAGGGGGCTTGCCCCCGTTGGAGGGCGAAGCCCTCCCAAAGCGCACAATAAGGTCTGACAGACTGAATACCTGTCCTGATTCAGGGGTGGCTGCGCCACCCAACGGGGGCAAGCCCCCTCACCACAATGTCTGTGTCGTCCTCTGTTAATCTTTCGCAAAACTCAACCGCGAGCCCCCATGGCCTTCCCCAGTCGCCACTCACTCTTCCCTTTCCTGAACTGGCTGCCCCGGCAAACCCGCGCCAGCGTTGGACGGGATCTGGTCGTTGGCCTGAGCGGCGCGATTCTCGCCTTACCGCAGTCGATCGCCTACGCCCTGATCGCCGGCCTCCCACCCGAGTACGGCCTCTACGCCGCGATCATCCCGGTATTGATCGCCTGCCTGTGGGGTTCGTCATGGCACCTGATCTGCGGCCCGACTGCGGCGATTTCGATTGTGCTCTACGCCAGCGTCAGCCCGCTGGCCGTGCCCGCGTCGCAGGACTACATCATGCTGATCCTGTTGCTGACCTTGCTCGCCGGGATCTTCCAATGGCTGCTCGGTTTGCTGCGCTTCGGGGCTTTGGTGAATTTCGTCTCGCATTCAGTGGTGCTGGGGTTCACCCTCGGCGCGGCGGTGGTGATTGCCATCGGCCAGTTGCCGAACCTGCTGGGGCTGGATCTGCCGGCGAAAGCCACGGCACTGGCCAGTCTGATGGATCTGCTGCAGCACCTGCGGGCTGTGGATAAGCCTTCGCTGGTGTTGGGCGTGACCACGGTGGTCGTCGGTTTCGTGCTCAAACAACTGCTGCCACGTTGGCCGACCCTGTTGATAACGCTGGTGCTGGGCAGTGCGGTGGTGTGGTTATGGCCGTCGATGTTCGGCCATGTGCATCTTGTCAGCGCCTTTGTCGGGCGTTTGCCGCCGTTCAGTGCGCTGCCGCTGGATCTGGATCTGATTCTGCGCTTGCTGCCGAGTGCCGTGGCGGTGGGCATGCTCGGTCTGGTCACCAGTCTTTCGATTGCCCGCTCGATTGCTGCACGTTCGCAGCAGTTGCTCGACGCCAATCAGGAAGTTCGCGCACAGGGTTTGTCGAATATCGTCGGCGCGTTCTTCTCTGGATCGTTGTCGGCCGGCTCGTTCACCCGTTCCGGCCTGAGTTACGAAGCGGGCGCCTGCTCGCCGCTGGCCGGGGTGTTTTCGGCGATCTGGGTCGCGCTGTTCGCGATTTTCGGCGCCGGACTGATTTCGCACATTCCGATTCCGGCCATGGCCGGGAGCATTCTGTTGATCGCCTGGGGACTGGTGGATCATCGCGGGATCCGTTCGTTGCTGCGGGTCAGCCACGCCGAATTCGTGGTCATGGCTCTGACTTGCCTCGCCACCTTGCTGCTGGAGTTGCAGACGGCGATTTATGCCGGAGTGCTGGCCTCGCTGTTCTTCTACCTCAAGCGCACTTCGCAACCGCGGGTTCAGCATTGGCGCGATGGCGAAGACGACGTACTGCGGGTCGGCGGCTCGATCTTCTTCGGCGCCAGCCATTACCTGCAAGTGCGTCTGCAACGGCTACACGGCACACGGGTGGTGATCGATGCGCAGCACATCAACTTCATCGACTATTCGGGAGTGGAGATGCTGCACCAGGAAGCGCGGCGCTTGCTGCGCCAGGATCGCAGCCTGACCCTGCGCCGGGCACGGCCGCAGGTGGTGGAGGAGCTGCGCAAGCTGGAAGGGCCGGAGAAATGCCCGATCCGGTTTGAGGATTGATCCAATAAACACCGCATACCCCTGTAGGAGTGAGCCTGCTCGCGATAGCGGAGTATCAGTTGAAACATTTGTGTCTGACACTCCGCTATCGCGAGCAGGCTCACTCCTACAAGGATTATTGCGCTAGCTGGCGACGTAGCTCGGCCAGTACCGGCGCCGTATCCGGGCGCACGCCGCGCCAGAGGAAAAACGCCTCGGCGGCCTGCTCGGCCAGCATCCCCAGACCATCCATCACCACCGCTGCGCCATGCTCACTGGCCCACCGGCAGAACGCGGTCGGCTCTTTGCCATACATCATGTCGTAGCACAGGGTCTGGCCCGGCTCGATCAGGCTCGGTGCAATCGGCGGCACCTCGCCGGTCAGGCTGGCCGAGGTGGCGTTGATGATCACGTCCACCGGCTCCCGCAACCAGTCGAAACCACTGGCCGCCACCGGCCCCAGATCACAGAACAACTCGGCCAGCAGCTCGGCCTTGTCCACCGTGCGGTTGGCGATGATCACCGACGCCGGTTTTTCCGCCAGCAACGGCTCCAGCGCGCCACGCACTGCGCCACCGGCACCAAGCAGCAGGATGCGTTTGCCGGTCAGGCTGAACCCGGCGTTCACCGTCAGGTCGCGCACCAGCCCGGCGCCATCGGTGTTGTCACCGAGCAGCGAGCCATCGGCGAGTTTGCTCAAGGTGTTCACCGCACCGGCCCGTTGCGCACGGGCGGTCAGGCTGTTGGCCAGACGATAGGCGTCTTCCTTGAACGGCACGGTAACGTTGGCGCCGCGACCTTCCTGGAAGAACGCCGTGGCGCAGCCGCTAAAGTCGTCGAGTGGCGCCAGTAGCGTGCTGTAGTCGAGGCGTTGCCCGGTCTGCTCGGCGAACAGTTTGTGAATCATCGGCGACTTGCTGTGGCCGATCGGGTTACCGAAAACGACGTAACGATCCATCAGCAGTCCTCAGGCCTGGGCCAGCCAGTCGCGATCTTGCAGGAAGTAGTCGGTCAGGCGCGCTTCTTCGCTGCCGGGCTCGGCTTTGAAGTCGTAGGCCCAGCGCACTTGCGGCGGCAGCGACATGAGGATCGACTCGGTACGCCCGCCCGACTGCAGACCGAACAGGGTGCCGCGGTCATACACCAGGTTGAACTCGACGTAGCGGCCACGGCGGAATTCCTGGAATTCACGCTGTTTGGCGGTGAACGCATCATGCTTGCGGCGCTGCACGATGGGCAGGTAAGCGTCGATGTAGGCGTCGCCAATGGCACGCATGAAGGCGAAACTGGTGTCGAAGTCCCACTCGTTCAGGTCATCGAAGAACAGGCCGCCGATGCCGCGCGGTTCATGGCGATGCTTGATGTGGAAGTAGGTGTCGCACCAGGCCTTGTAACGCGGGTAGACGTCCGGCCCGAACGGCGCGCAGGCCTGTTCGGCAACGCGGTGCCAGTGGATGCAGTCTTCTTCGTTGCCGTAGTACGGGGTCAGGTCGAAGCCACCACCAAACCACCAGACCGGCTCTTCACCTTCCTTTTCGGCGATGAAAAAGCGCACGTTGGCGTGGGACGTCGGTACATGCGGGTTGTGCGGGTGAATCACCAGCGACACACCGAGGGCTTCGAAGCCGCGTCCCGCCAGCTCCGGGCGATGGGCGCTGGCCGACGGCGGCAGGCCGCTGCCGAACACGTGAGAAAAGTTGACGCCACCCTTTTCGATCACCGTGCCGTTTTCGATCACGCGAGTACGACCACCACCGCCGGCAGGCCGGGCCCAGGCGTCTTCGACGAAGCGCGTGCCGCCATCTTCGGTTTCCAGTGCGGCGCAGATGCGGTCTTGCAGGTCGAGCAGATAGGCCTTTACGGCGTCGGTGCGGGTCGTCATGGCTTCACCTTGAATCAGGGCATAGCTACGCGGGCGCCCCGCAGGCGGGGGTCGGCGCAAATGGGCGCGTAGCATAACACCGCAGACCCGCGCGCCGCAGTTGACGAAGATCAAGCAGGGGAGTTGGATAGGGGGCTCGCAATCGACCCAAGGAGAGCAGGCAGATGGCAAAGCGTATCCAGTTCCGCGCCCACGGCGGTCCCGAAGTGCTCGAGTATGTTGACTACGAACCTGCCGCACCCGGCCCGAATCAGGTACGGGTGGCGAACAAGGCGATCGGCCTGAACTTCATCGACACCTATTACCGCAGCGGTCTGTATGCACCGCCAGCCTTGCCATCCGGCCTCGGCGCTGAAGGCGCCGGCATCGTCGATGCGGTGGGCAGCGACGTCACCCGGTTCAAGGTTGGTGACCGCGTGGCGTACGGCAGCGGCCCATTGGGCGCCTACAGCGAGTTGCACGTCCTGCCCGAAGCCAATCTGGTGAAGCTGCCGGACGAGATCAGCTTCGACACCGCAGCCGGGGTCATGCTCAAGGGCCTCACCGTGCAGTACCTGTTGCGCCAGACCTATGACCTCAAGGCTGGCGAAACCATTCTGTTCCACGCGGCAGCCGGAGGCGTCGGTTCGCTGGCCTGCCAATGGGCCAAGGCACTGGGCGTAAAACTGATCGGCACCGTCAGCTCGAAGGAAAAAGCCGATCTGGCCAAGGCCAACGGCGCCTGGGCGACCATCGACTACAGCCATGAAAACGTCGCGCAGCGGGTGCTGGAGCTGACCGATGGCAAGAAAGTCCCGGTGGTGTACGACGGCGTCGGCAAGGACACCTGGCTGACCTCGCTCGACAGCGTGGCGCCGCGCGGCCTGGTGGTGAGCTTCGGCAATGCCTCCGGTGCGGTGGACGGAGTGAATCTGGGGATTCTTGCGGCCAAGGGTTCGCTGTACGTGACCCGCCCGACCCTGGCGACCTACGCCAACAACGCCGAAAACCTGCAGCGCATGGCCGACGAGCTGTTCGAGATGATCATCAGCGGCAAGATCAAGGTCGACATCAGCCAGCGTTACTCACTGGCTGATGCGGCGAAGGCGCAGACCGAACTGTCGGCGCGGCGCACCACCGGCTCGACCATCCTGCTGCCCTGATAAACCCTCGGCATCTTGCCAGTCAGGGTTTCAGAACCAGGCTGGCAAGACAGTTCGAACACCTTCAGAAACCCGGCGGATGACACACCAGCGGTTTTTGCACCAGATGGCCAACCGTGGCCTGATCAGGCTGTTGAACCGCCGCCAGGATCTGTCGCCATTCGGCGGACAACACCCAGTAATCACCGCGTGCGCGCTGTTCGATATGCAAAGGATTGGAAGCGATCGGCATCAGGCCGAAACGCTGGTAAAAGCGCAGCTGTTGTGACCTGCACAGCGCGGTGACGCCCTGATAACCACGTTTTATTGCCCACTCGACAGCGGCCGCCAGCAGACCGTTGACCGCGATGGGCAGTTGATTGGTCGAGTACGAGATCAAGCGACTGAATTCGACATGGCGCGACAACGCCACGGTCGGAGAAACATGTTGCTGCGCCAGCGATACCCATTCGAACGGCGCCGGAGTCGCCCTCAATACCGCCAGCAGCTGATCGTGCCGATACAGCAGAAAATGCGTACTGCGCGACCTGATTGCCAGTTTGGTTTCGAGCATCCGCGCCCGCGACGTCAGCATGTAGTGCTGCAGTCGAAGTCGAAATTGCCGATCGATAAACCGATCGAACTCCTGGGTATCCGCCCCCGCTTCAAGCATCACGATACGGCAACCATCATGGTGACTCTTCAGCGTCACCTGAAGCGCCTGCAGGTAATCCGTGAGTTGCAAATCCGTAGTGTCCATTCTTTCTCCGCAGACCTTAACTTATCGAAGTGTTTCGAGTGCAGGGAAAGGATGGTTGCTTTTGGCAATTCCGCCACGGAAGGAGGTCTGATAATCAGGTGGGAAAAGTCAATGAATACGGGCAGTTAGCGACTTTTCCGACACGCGAACAAGCCCTGCTGCAGGATAAATCGCAGGCACGCGTAGGACTCCTCGCCATCAGGCCGAGGAGTACTCACATTGCAATCGTTTCAGGCGGAATCAGTCGGGACGAATGACCTTGCCGGTCACCAGATCACGGATCACGCTGGGGTTCTTGCGCCCGCCCAGTTGCCCGCCGAGGATCAGGTCGATCTGCCCACGAAAATACTGCTCGACGCGCAACCGCGTGCGCGCCGCCGGACGCCCCTGCGGGTTGGCCGAGGTCGAGATCAGCGGCCCGACCATCGAGCACAGATCGCGGACCTGCGGGTGATCGCTGACCCGTAGAGCCACGGTGTCGTGCACGCCTGTCACCCACTCCGGCAACAGGTTCTGATGCGGCACCAGCCAGGTATTCGGCCCCGGCCAGGTGCTGGACATGCGGTCGATCCACTCTTGCGGGAAGTCTTCGAACAGGAAATCGAACTGACGGATGTTGTCGGCGACCAGGATCAGGCCCTTGTCCACCGAACGGTTCTTGATCGCCAAGAGCCGATCCACCGCCTCTTCGTTCCACGGGTCGCAACCCAGCCCCCAGACGGCTTCGGTTGGATAGGCAATCACCGCCCCGGCGCGAATCTCTCGTGCGGCTTGTTGCACACGCCAACTGTTGACCATGAAAAAACTCTCCGCAAACAGGTTTTGCGCAGTTTACCGATCTTCCCTGTAAAACCTAGCGTGTCCTGGCCAGCCAGCGACCGTTTTCGCACACCGCACGGCCCTCCATTTCCAGCTCGGTGAGCGCTGCCAGAACTTTGGGCAACGCCCAGCCGCTGCTATCGGCCAACGCCTCACTGGTGTGCGGCGCGGCATGCAGCAGGTTCAGCAAGGGATGATCGGTGTTCGGCGAGTCTGTGGATAATGGCAAATGCTGCCAGCCGCGCAGGGCTTCGAGGATGTGCTCGATGGTTTCCACCAGCACCGCACCGTCGCGGATCAACTGGTGACAACCGCGCGCACCGGGGTGATGGATCGAGCCGGGAATCGCATACACCTCGCGCCCCTGTTCCGCCGCCAGCCGTGCGGTGATCAGCGAACCGCTGGCGACACTCGCCTCGACCACCAGCACGCCGAGGGACAAACCGCTGATGATCCGATTGCGCCGCGGAAAGTTGCTCGCCGTCGGGCCGGCGTCCAGAGGAAACTCCGAAAGCACCGCACTGCCGGCAGCGATCATCGCCTCGGCCAGTCGTCGATTGCGCTGTGGATAAAATTTTTCCAGCCCGGTGCCGAGCACTCCGACGGTTTGCCCGCCGACGTCCAGCGCCGCTTGATGGGCGGCCGCATCGATACCCAGCGCCAGACCACTGGTGATGACAAAACCGGCCCCGGCCAGGCTGCGGGAAAACGCGGCGGCGGTATCCATCCCCGGACGCGAAGCGCTACGACTGCCAACCATCGCCAGTTGCGGTTTTTCCAGAATCAGCGGATCCCCGGCCACGAACAACAGCGGCGGCGGGTCGGGTATCTGCGCCAGCAGCGCCGGGTAATCCGCTTGATCCCACATCAATAAATGCTGGTGCGGACGCTCTAGCCAGCGCAACGCATGGCTGGCGCCGTCGCGCACTTCGGGGCTGCGCCGAGCTTCGGCACACGTCGCCGGCAACCCCAGCGCACGCCAGGCACTGGCCGGCGCACTGATGGCTTTTGATGCTGAGCCAAAGGCTTCGAGCAGTTTGGCAAAGCGTTTCGGGCCGACATCCGGCAAACGGTGCAGGCGCAAACGCGCTTCCAGTTCCGCAGGGGAAACGGACGTACAGGCAGACAGCATCGTGGATCATCCTTGATCGTTATAAGTCCCGAACCATTCGGAACAAGCTGTGGATAACTCTGTTGGTAACTTGTTAAGCCTGCTAAGGGTTACGCACCTTGTCGAGCACCGCCAGCGAGCGTGAAGCGTTGAGGACAAGGCCGTAACTGAGCTTGTCGTAGGTGCGGAATACCATCAGCAACCCGGCCCGCTCGTCAGGAATTTTCAGTGGCTGGCCAGTGATCCGGTCGCGCACGGTTTCCCCGGTTTTCATCACCACCAACACATTGCCTTCGGCCAGGCCATCGCGCTTGCCCTTGTTCAGGGTGACCACGTCCATCACGCCGATCTGGGTGACGCCGCGTGGCACGTCGATGATCAAGCCATTGATCTGGGTGCTCGGAGCGCTGGGCATGAAGGTCGAGTTGATCGAGCGCTCTTCGCCGCTGAACAAGCGGTCGCCAAGACGCACCTCCTGCGTAGTGCGTTGCAGGGCGAGCGTGGCGACATCGCCTTCGGTGGCGACGATTTCGCCACCACCGATATCGTCGGCGTTGATCCCCAGGAACTCTTTGGTCTGCGGGTCGGTGTAAACCTTGCCCTGGCGGAAGATGCCGTACACCGGCTGGTTGGGGTCGAAATGGCCACGGGCGAAGATCCGGTCACCCGTGCCGCTGAGCACCCGCTCGGCGTCACCCGCGACGATGTACGGCGCCTTGTCGAAGTCTTCGGCCTTGTCGACGATGCGGTTGCTCAGCAGAAAACTGTTGATCGATTTCAGCGGAATGCTCGGAATCGCCTCGGCCACCGGGCTGGTGCGAATGCGCGGCGACAGTTTGATCGTGCCCCGTGACTCGCCACGGTTGAGGGTCAGTTGCGGCTGGCCATTGACGTAGCTGAGTGTCAGCGTGTCGCCGGGGTAGATCAGGTTGGGGTTTGCAATCTGCGGATTGGCC
Organism: Pseudomonas serboccidentalis; assembly: GCF_028830055.1. NCBI lineage: Bacteria > Pseudomonadati > Pseudomonadota > Gammaproteobacteria > Pseudomonadales > Pseudomonadaceae > Pseudomonas > Pseudomonas serboccidentalis. The sequence continues at coordinate 1,520,467 of NZ_CP101655.1, read as the reverse complement.
CGCCACAGCCGTGGCCACTGCCACGGCTCGCGCAGGTATTTGCCGGAAATGTCCCAGAGGGTATCTCCCGAAACCACGGTGTATTGCTGTGGAAAACCATCCCTGAGTTGCACTTGCCCTTGCGCAGCACCGGTCGAAGCCAGAAGCAGCAGGGCGAGTAGTGTTTTCCTCATGCAGCGAATCCCTTTATCATGTGCGTTCGCGTGAACCGTCAGAGCCCCCGTGGCTCGCTACTGCAAAATGCATTAGCTACGCTTCACAACGGTAGCCTGCATCTTCGGACCTGCCAGGCCATCGACCCGACTTTACTCAATACGTGCAGCAATCAGCCTATGGCCATTTTAAACATCCTCGAATTCCCGGACCCGCGTCTGCGTACTATCGCCAAGCCTGTGGCTGTAGTGGACGACGAAGTGCGTCAGTTGGTCGATGACATGTTTGAAACAATGTATGAAGCGCCAGGCATCGGCCTCGCCGCGACCCAGGTCAACGTGCACAAACGTATCGTCGTGATGGACCTTTCCGAAGACCGCACCGAACCGCGGGTGTTCATCAACCCCGAGTTCGAATCGCTGACCGACGAGATGGATCAGTACCAGGAAGGCTGCCTCTCGGTACCGGGTTTCTACGAAAACGTCGACCGCCCGCAGAAGGTCAAAATCAAGGCGCTGGACCGCGACGGCCAGCCCTACGAACTGATCGCCGAAGGCCTGCTCGCGGTGTGCATCCAGCACGAATGCGACCACCTCAACGGCAAGTTGTTCGTCGATTACCTGTCCACGCTCAAACGCGACCGGATCAAGAAGAAACTGGAAAAGCTCCATCGCCAGAACGCTTGATGCCCCTCTTCAAAGGCTTGCTGCGGCAAGCCTTTTTCTTTTTATGAGACTCCTTTCATGACTGAGCCACTGCGCATCGTTTTTGCCGGCACCCCGGAATTCGCCGCCGAGCACCTCAAGGCCCTGCTGAACAGCCCTTACGAGATCGTTGCGGTCTACACCCAACCGGATCGTCCGGCCGGTCGTGGGCAAAAACTGATGCCGAGCCCGGTTAAACAGTTGGCGCTGGAAAATAATATCCAGGTGTTACAGCCGCCGACTCTGCGTAACGCAGACGCTCAAGCCGAGCTGGCCGCGCTGAAGCCGGACTTGATGGTGGTGGTCGCCTACGGCCTGATCCTGCCGCAAGCGGTGCTGGATATTCCGCGCCTGGGCTGCATCAACAGTCACGCGTCGCTGCTGCCTCGCTGGCGCGGTGCCGCGCCGATCCAGCGCGCCGTGGAACACGGTGATGCCGAAAGCGGCGTAACCGTGATGCGCATGGAAGCGGGCCTGGATACCGGCCCGATGTTGCTCAAGGTCGTCACCCCGATCAGTGCCCAAGACACTGGCGGCACGCTGCACGACCGCCTCGCCGAAATGGGCCCGCCCGCCGTGGTCCAGGCGATTGCCGGCCTGGCGGCCGGAACCCTCGAAGGCGAAGTACAGAACGACGAACTCGCCACCTACGCCCACAAGCTGAACAAAGACGAAGCGCGCCTCGACTGGAGCCGCCCTGCGGTCGAGCTGGAGCGTCTGGTCCGCGCCTTCAATCCATGGCCGATCACCCACAGCACCCTCAACGGTGAAGCACTGAAAGTACTGGCCGCAACGCTCGCGCAAGGCAAAGGCGCGCCCGGCGAAGTGCTCAGCGCCAGCAAGGACGGCCTGATCGTCGCTTGCGGCGAGCAGGCGCTGTGCCTGACCCGCCTGCAACTGCCCGGCGGCAAGGCGCTGCACTTCAGCGACCTGTTCAACAGCCGCCGTGAGAAGTTCGCCGTCGGCACCGTGCTCGGCGCCGTGGTGGACGCGCAATGAACCCGCGTCTGGCCGCCGCCAAGGCACTCGCCGCTGTGCTCAGCGGCAAGGCTTCGCTGAACAGTTCGCTGCCGACGCAACTGGACAAGGTCGAAGACCGTGATCGCGGTTTCACCCAGGATCTGGCGTTTGGCACCGCGCGCTGGCAGCCACGTCTGTCGGCACTGGCCGAGAAGCTGTTGCAAAAGCCGTTCAAAGCCGCGGATGCCGACGTCGAAGCGCTGCTGCTGGTCGGCCTCTATCAATTGCTCTACACCCGCGTGCCGGCTCACGCCGCCATCGGTGAAACCGTGGGTTGCGCCGACAAGCTGAAAAAGCCTTGGGCCAAAGGCCTGCTCAATGCCGTGCTGCGCAACGCCCAGCGCGAAAGCGAGACGATTTTCGCCGAGCTGGAACGCGACCCGGTAGTGCGCACCGCTCACCCGCGCTGGCTGCAAAAATCCCTGAAAGCCTTTTGGCCGCAACAGTGGGAAGCGATCTGCGCCGCGAACAACGCGCACCCGCCGATGATTCTGCGGGTCAACCGCCGCCATCACAGCCGCGATGCTTACCTCGGTTTGCTGAGCGACGCCGGCATCGCCGCCGCGCCATGCGTTTACAGCCACGACGGCATCGTTCTCGAAGCCGCCGCCGATGTGCGCAGCCTGCCGGGTTTCGCCGAAGGCTGGATCAGCGTGCAGGACGAAGCCGCGCAACTGGCCGCCGATTTGCTCGATCTGGCGCCGGGCCAGCGGGTGCTCGATGCCTGCTGCGCCCCGGGTGGCAAGACCTGCCACATCCTCGAAGCCGAACCGGCACTGGCCGGCGTGGTAGCGGTGGATCTGGAAGCCAAGCGACTGGTGCGGGTGAAGGAAAACCTCGAGCGGCTGGGCCTGAGTGCCGAGCTGATCGCTGCCGATGGCCGCGATACCGCGACCTGGTGGGACGGCAAGCCGTTCCAGCGCATTCTGCTCGACGCACCGTGTTCGGCCACCGGGGTAATCCGCCGTCATCCGGACATCAAGTTGACTCGTCAGCCGGACGACATCGTCGCCCTCGCGCAACTGCAAGGCGAGTTGCTCGACGCGATGTGGCAAACCCTCGAAGTCGGCGGCATCCTGCTGTACGCCACCTGCTCGACGCTACCGACCGAGAACACCGAAGTCATCGCCGCGTTCCTCGAACGCACGCCGGGTGCCCGCGAACTGGACCTGGCGACCACGGCCGGGATCAAACAGCCCCATGGTCGCCAATTGCTGGCCCAGCAGGGCGGCCATGACGGGTTCTACTACGCCAAGCTGATCAAGATCGCTGCCGCGCGCGGCTAAACGGATTCAATGGAGTGACTGGATGAAAATCATCATCCTCGGTGCGGGGCAGGTCGGCGGTTCGCTGGCCGAACACCTGGCCAGCGAAGCCAACGACATCACCGTGGTCGACACCGATGGCGAACGCCTGCGCGACCTCGGCGACCGTCTCGACATCCGCACCGTGCAGGGCCGCGGTTCGCTGCCATCGGTGCTGCGTCAGGCCGGCGCCGACGATGCCGACATGCTGGTGGCGGTGACCAACAGCGACGAGACCAACATGGTCGCGTGCCAGGTCGCCCATACGTTGTTCCACACCCCGACCAAAATCGCCCGGGTGCGCGAAGCGTCCTACCTCAATCGCGAAGAACAGCTGTTTCAGAACGAAGCGATTCCGGTCGATGTGCTGATCAGCCCCGAGCAAGTGGTGACCAACTACATCAAGCGTCTGATCCAGCACCCGGGCGCGTTGCAGGTGATCGACTTCGCCGAAGGCCAGGCACAACTGGTAGCGGTTCGCGCGTATTACGGCGGGCCGCTGGTGGGTCAGCAACTGCGCCAGTTGCGTGAGCACATGCCGAACGTCGAAACCCGCGTGGCCGCCATTTTCCGCCGCGATCGGCCGATCCTGCCCCAGGGCGATACGGTGATCGAGGCCGATGACGAAGTCTTCTTCATCGCCGCCCGTGAGAACATTCGCGCGGTGATGAGCGAAATGCGCCGCCTCGACGAAACCTACAAGCGCATCGTCATCGCCGGCGGCGGGCAGATCGGCGAGCGTCTGGCCGAGGCCATTGAAAGCCGCTACCAGGTGAAGATCATCGAGATGAACCCGGCACGCTGCCGCTATCTCTCCGACACCCTCGACAGCACCGTGGTGCTGCAGGGCAGTGCGTCGGACCGCGATCTGCTGCTGGAAGAGAACATTGCCGACGCTGATATCTTCCTCGCCCTGACCAACGATGACGAAGCCAACATCATGTCGTCGCTGCTGGCCAAACGGCTGGGGGCGAAGAAGGTCATGACGATCATCAACAACCCGGCCTACGTCGACCTGATCCAGGGCGGCGATATCGACATCGCCATCAGCCCGCAACTGGCGACCATCGGCACGCTGCTGGCGCACGTGCGCCGTGGCGATATCGTCAGCGTGCACTCATTGCGCCGCGGTGCGGCAGAAGCCATCGAGGCGATTGCCCACGGTGATGCGAAGTCGAGCAAGGTCATCGGCAAACCAATCGAGAAGATCGGCCTGCCACCGGGCACTACCATCGGCGCGGTCATTCGTAATGAACAAGTGATCATCGCCCACGATGACACGGTGATCGAAGCGGGCGACCATGTGATTCTGTTCCTTGTGGATAAAAAGCATATTCGCGATGTGGAGAAGCTGTTTCATGTGGGGTTGAGCTTCTTCTGATCCAGGTTACATGGTGATCAGACTGGCCCCTTCGCGAGCAGGCTCACTCCTACAAGGGAACGCATTCCAAATTGTAGGAGTGAGCCTGCTCGCGATAGCGCTCTCCCTATGCCAGACCCATCACTGACACGCCACAGTAAAGGAATCCACCCATGCTCGAATCCCTGGAAAAAATGCTCGCCAAGGGTGTGGATAACTCCCTGCTGCGCTTCGGTCTGGGTAAGGGCTATCTGGATTTGGGGGAAAATGCCAAGGCTGCCGAGCATTTTCAGCGCTGCGTAGGCTTCGATCCGAAGTATTCGGCGGCCTGGAAACTGCTGGGCAAGGCGCAGCAGGCGCTAGGCGATCACGCCGCCGCACGTCAGGCGTGGGAACAGGGTCTGGAAGCCGCCCGCGCCCATGGCGACAAGCAGGCCGAAAAGGAAATGACGGTGTTTCTGAAGAAGCTCGACCGTCAGGCGCAATAAGTCAGCGGGCGTTGTTCACAGATAACGCAGGCCGATACCGTCAGCATCCACCGTCACCACTTCCATCCGTACCCGCGGCGCGCCTGTGGGTAAACCCTGCACCTGACCATAAACCACTGCGCCCTTGGGCAGCGAAGCCAGGCGCGGATGCTGGACATACACGCCGGTGGCCGACAGATTGCGCGTCTGACCCAGGCACTCGCCGAAGCTGTCGTGGGTGATCTTGATGCGAAACGATTTGCGTTGTTCGGACATCTGCTGCGCCCTTGAATGAACGGTTGTGGATAACCTTGCCGACAAGGTTATCCACAGATCATGCCAAGCACCTCAGCCACGACTCAGTACCAGCGCGCTTCGCCCGGCGGTCGCTTCTTGAAGCGCTTCATGCTCCACATGTACTGGCTCGGATACGCCGCCACATAACGCTCGACCACTTTGCTCATGGCCGCGCAGGACTCTGCGGTATCGGTGCTGTACATGGCCTCTGGCGCCGCTTCGAGGATCACTTTGTAGCCGGAACCGTCCGGCAGGCGCAGGGCGTGGAGGAACACGCCGACCGCTTTACCGCCGGCCAGCATGTTCGGCACGAATTTGCTGGTCAGCGCCTGGGTGGCGAAGAACGGCACGAAGATCCCGGCGGATTCGGCCGGTTCCGGGTCAGCAGGAATACCCACTGCACCACCCTTGCGCACTTCCTTGATGACGCTGAGGATGCCTTCCTTGGTCGACGCCGCGACTTTGTTGCCCAGTTGCACGCGCTGTTTGCGCAGCAACTCATCCACCGCCTTGAGCTTGGGCGGGCGATAGAAAATGATCGGTTTGCACTGGCTGCAATAGAAGTGGTTGAGCACTTCCCAGTTGCCCAGGTGGCTGGTGATGCCGACCACGCCTTTGCCCGAAGCCAATGCGTCCTTGAGGATGTCGAGGCCTTCGACTTCGCGCACCAGATCGATCGAACGCTGGGCCGGCCAGATCCACGCGCAGGCGCTTTCGGTCAGCGACTTGCCGATGTCTTTCAGGCTCTGGCCGACCAGACGCTCGCGCTCGGCCGGGTCCATCTGTGGAAAACACTTGGCGAGGTTGATCCGTACCACGTCGCGGGAACGGTTGGGGGTTTTCCACATGATCCAGCCGATTGCCGAACCCACGGCCTGTACGGCCCGCCATGGCAGCAGGGCAAACAGCCGCAGAGCGCCTACCAGCAAGGCGCCTTTAAACTTTTCCACAGGTCACTCCTGATCTTGTGCTGTGCGCGAGGCGGCCATTCTAACCGCCGTTGGCGAGCTGCGCGTAGCGGTCACAGTCCTGAGTGTGATCCATGACCATGCCCGAGGCCTGCATCAGCGCGTAACAAATGGTCGGTCCGACAAAGGTGAAGCCGGCCTTTTTCAGGCCCTTGCTCATTGCCAGCGCTTCGGGGGTGATCGCCGGGACTTCGCTGCGATCCTTGAAATGGTTGATGATCGGTTTGTCGCCGACAAACGACCAGAGGAATGCCACCGGGTCTTCCAGCGCCAGCCAGGCCTGGGCATTGCGCCGGGCGGCATTGAGTTTGAGGCGGTTGCGGATGATCCCGGGATCAAGCATCAGTTCGGCGATTTCCGCGTCACTCATCTGCGCCACACGCTGCACGTCGAAGCCGTACAGCACCTCGCGGTAGCGCTCGCGTTTGCGCAGCACGGTGATCCAGGACAGCCCGGCCTGGAACCCTTCAAGCAAAAGCAACTCGAACAAACCCTGCGCATCGCGTAGCGGCGCGCCCCACTCCTGATCGTGATAAGCCATGTACAGCGGATCTTCGGTACACCAAAAGCAGCGTGGCATAAGGCTCCAGGGGGTGGAGGTGCGACTGAATCGGGTATACTCCCGCTCTTTAAATCGCAGCCCAAGAAACAGGTGAATTTCGTGAGCCAGCCTACGCCAGCCGTGCGTACCTTCCAAGACTTGATCCTCGCGCTCCAGCAATACTGGGCCGAGCAAGGTTGTGTGGTACTTCAGCCCTACGATATGGAAGTAGGCGCCGGCACTTTCCACACCGCGACCTTCCTGCGCGCCATCGGCCCGGAAACCTGGAACGCCGCGTATGTGCAGCCAAGCCGCCGTCCGACTGACGGCCGTTACGGTGAAAACCCGAACCGTCTGCAGCACTACTATCAGTTCCAGGTAGTCCTGAAGCCGAACCCGGACAACTTCCAGGAACTGTACCTGGGCTCCCTCAAGCATGTCGGCCTCGACCCGCTGGTCCACGACATTCGCTTCGTCGAAGACAACTGGGAATCGCCAACCCTCGGCGCCTGGGGTCTGGGCTGGGAAGTCTGGCTCAACGGCATGGAAGTGACCCAGTTCACCTACTTCCAGCAGGCGGGCGGCATCGAGTGCTACCCGGTGACCGGCGAGATCACTTACGGTCTGGAGCGTCTGGCCATGTACCTGCAAGGCGTGGACTCGGTCTACGACCTGGTCTGGGCTGACGGTCCGTTCGGCAAAGTGACCTACGGCGACGTGTTCCACCAGAACGAAGTGGAGCAGTCCACTTACAACTTCGAACATGCCAACGTCGACAAACTGTTCGAACTGTTCGACTTCTATGAAAGCGAAGCCAAGCGCCTGATCGAACTCGACCAGCCGCTGCCGCTGCCGAGCTATGAAATGGTCCTGAAGGCGTCGCACACCTTCAACCTGCTGGATGCGCGCCGGGCAATCTCGGTGACCGCGCGTCAGCAATACATCCTGCGCGTACGCACCCTGGCGCGTTCCGTTGCGCAAGCCTACCTGCTGGCCCGCGCCAAGCTGGGCTTCCCGATGGCGACCCCGGACCTGCGTGACGAAGTACTGGCCAAGCTGGAGGCTGCACAATGAGTGCTCAAGATTTTCTGGTTGAACTGGGCACCGAAGAACTGCCGCCAAAAGCCCTTAACACCCTGGCTGAAGCGTTCCTCGCCGGTATCGACAAGGGCCTGCAAGCCGCGGGCCTGAGCTACGAGACCAAAACCGTCTACGCCGCACCGCGTCGTCTGGCTGTGCTGATCACTGCATTGGCCACCCAGCAGCCGGATCGCAGCATCAACCTCGACGGCCCGCCACGTCAGGCGGCATTCGATGCCGAAGGCAATCCGACTCAAGCGGCACTGGGCTTTGCCAAGAAGTGCGGCGTCGAGCTGAGCGAAATCGACCAGAGCGGTCCGAAACTGCGCTACAGCCAGAACATCGCCGGCAAGCCGACCGCAAGCCTGCTGCCGACCATCGTCGAGGACTCGCTGAACGACCTGCCGATCCCGAAACGCATGCGTTGGGGTGCGCGCAAGGAAGAGTTCGTGCGTCCGACCCAGTGGCTGGTAATGCTGCTCGGTGACCAGGTCATCGACTGCACGATCCTCGCGCAGAAGGCTGGCCGTGATTCCCGTGGTCACCGCTTCCATCACCCGCAAAGCGTGCGCATCGGTTCGCCATCGAGCTACCTGGCCGACCTGCGTGCCGCTTATGTACTGGCCGACGCCAACGAGCGTCGCGAGATCATCAGCAAGCGCACCGAAGAACTGGCGACCCGTCAGGAAGGCACTGCAATCGTGCCACCGGCGCTGCTTGACGAAGTGACCGCCCTGGTCGAATGGCCGGTGCCGCTGGTGTGCTCGTTCGAGGAACGCTTCCTCGACGTGCCGCAAGAAGCGCTGATCACCACCATGCAGGACAACCAGAAGTATTTCTGCCTGCTGGATGCCGACGGCAAGTTGCTGCCACGGTTCATCACTGTGGCCAACATCGAAAGTAAAGATCCGCAGCAGATCATCGCCGGTAACGAGAAAGTGGTTCGCCCACGCCTGACCGACGCCGAGTTCTTCTTCAAGCAAGACAAGAAGCAGAAACTCGAAGCCTTCAATGATCGCCTGAAGAACGTGGTGTTCCAGGAAAAACTCGGCAGCGTCTACGACAAGGCCGAGCGCGTTTCCAGACTCGCCGCGTACATCGCCGCGCGCATTGGCGGCAACGCTTCGTGGGCGGCCCGCGCAGGCCTGCTGTCGAAGTGCGACCTGGCCACCGAGATGGTCGGCGAGTTCCCGGAGATGCAAGGTGTTGCCGGTTACTACTACGCCCTTAATGACGGCGAGCCGGAAGACGTCGCGCTGGCGCTGAACGAGCAGTACATGCCACGCGGTGCCGGTGCCGAATTGCCGGCGACCCTGACCGGTGCCGCTGTCGCGATCGCCGACAAGCTCGACACCCTGGTCGGTATCTTTGGTATCGGCATGCTGCCAACCGGCAGCAAAGACCCGTATGCCCTGCGCCGTGCGGCACTCGGCGTGCTGCGCATCCTGATCGAGAAACAGCTGGATCTGGACCTGAACGACGCCGTGGCCTTTGCCGTGAATGCGTTCGGTGCCAAGGTCAAGGCTGCCGGCCTGAATGACGCAGTGCTGGAATTCATCTTCGACCGCCTGCGTGCGCGTTACGAAGACGAAGGCGTGGATGTCGCGACCTATCTGTCGGTCCGTGCCCTGAAGCCAGGTTCGGCGCTGGACTTCGACCAGCGTGTGCAAGCGGTTCAGGCTTTCCGCAAACTGCCGGAAGCGGCAGCGCTGGCGGCGGTCAACAAACGGGTATCGAACCTGTTGAGCAAGGTTGAAGGCTCGGTACCGACCGTGGTCGAGGCCAAGTACTTCGACAATGCCAACGAGTTCTCGCTGTACTCGGCGATCCAGCAGGCCGATCAGGCTGTGCAGCCAATGGCCGCGGCGCGTCAGTACAACGAATCGCTGGCCCGCCTGGCTGCCCTGCGCGAACCGGTGGACGCGTTCTTCGACGCTGTGATGGTCAATGCCGAAGACGCCAAGGTCCGGGCCAACCGCTACGCGCTGCTGGCGCGTTTGCGTGGCCTGTTCCTCGGTGTGGCCGACATTTCGCTGCTGGGTTGAGGGACTGCTGTTGAAACTGCTGATTCTCGATCGGGACGGAGTGATCAATTACGACTCCGACGCTTACATCAAGTCGGTGGAAGAGTGGATTCCACTGCCCGGCTCGATCGAGGCGATTGCGCAGTTGAGCAAGGCCGGCTGGACGGTGGCGGTCGCCACCAACCAGTCGGGCATTGCTCGCGGCTATTACGACCTCGCCACCCTCGATGCCATGCACGCGCGCTTGCGCGAGCTGGTGGCGGAGCAGGGCGGTGAAGTCGGGCTGATCGTGTATTGCCCGCATGGTCCGGACGAGGGTTGCGATTGCCGCAAGCCTAAACCGGGCATGTTGAAAACCATCGCGGCGCATTACAACGTGACGCTGACGAATGTCTGGTTCGTCGGCGACAGCCTTGGTGACCTGGAGGCCGCCAAAGCCGTCGATTCACAGCCCGTTTTGGTAAAGACCGGGAAAGGCGAAAAGACTCAGGCCAAGACCCTTCCGGTCGGCACCCTGATTTTTGACGATCTGGCGGCGATTGCCGCAGAACTTATCCACAACTAGAGTGCTTCTGAAGTTCCTGACCAGGGATTGATCGGGAGTGCGCTTGAACAGTCGGGCATTGCCCGTAACGGTAAACGTCGCCATGTCGATACTGCAGGCCATCAGAATTTTTCTCTTTTACCTGCTGCTGGGCACCACTGCCTTGCTGTGGTGCAGCCTGAGCTTTTTTATCGCGCCCTTTCTGCCGTTCAAGGCGCGTTATCGTTTTATCAATGTGTACTGGTGTCGTTGCGCCTTGTGGTTGACCAAGGTGTTTCTCGGCATTCGTTATGAGGTCAAGGGCGCGGAAAACGTGCCGGACCGGCCCTGTGTGATTCAGTCGAACCACCAGAGCACCTGGGAGACGTTCTTTCTCTCCGCTTATTTCTCGCCCTTGAGCCAGGTGCTCAAGCGCGAATTGCTGTACGTGCCGTTCTTCGGCTGGGCGATGGCCATGTTGCGACCGATCGCGATTGACCGCGACAACCCGAAAGCCGCGCTCAAGCAAGTCGCGGCCAAAGGCGACGAGCTGCTCAAGGACAACGTCTGGGTACTGATCTTCCCTGAAGGTACCCGCGTTCCCTACGGCACGATCGGCAAATTTTCCCGCAGTGGCAGCGCATTGTCCGTGAATGCGGCGCTTCCGGTACTGCCGATTGCACACAATGCCGGCAAGTTCTGGCCGAAAATCGGCTGGGGCAAGCAGCAAGGCGTGATCACCGTGGTCATCGGTGAGCCGATGTACGCCGAAGGCACTGGCCCACGCGCCATTGCCGACCTGAACGATCGGGTGCAAGCCTGGAACGAACAGGCTCAGCGCGAAATGGGTTCCCTGCCACCGGCTCCGCAGGCCCCGGCGGCAAATGACCAGATGGCTGTCTGAGATTTTGTGGATAACCTGTGTACGGTTTTGTTGAAAAGGCCTGAATATTCAAAGTAACTGATTGATTTACTTATATATTTCTCAAGCTCATAAAACACCGTAAAACGTGCATAAGTTTTTTTCGGAAGTAAAAAAACCGGCTGATATAGCCGGTTTTTTTGTGCTCGTTCACTCAGCAATCAGCGGTAGCCGGAGCCGGAAGGTCGTGCCCTGATTGACCACGCTCTGGCACTCGATGCTACCGCCGTGATGATCAATCACAGCCTTGACCATCGACAGCCCCAGGCCGACGCCATCGATCCCCTGCGCCGATGAAAAGCGCCGGTACTGGGTGAACAGATCCGGCAGTTCCCCGGCGGCAATGCCTTTGCCCCGATCGGTCAATTCACAGCACAGCCAATTACCCTGGCAACTGACGTTCAACCGAATCGTGGTGCCGGCCGGGCTGTACTTGATCGCGTTTTCCAGCAGGTTGAACAAGGCACGGGTCAACAGGCCCTGGTCGGCCAGGATCAGTCGTTCCTGGGATGGCTCATCCATCGCCTGCAGCAATTTGATGTCTTTCTGCTGGGCGATGGGCAGGGCCTGATCCAGCACGTCCAGTACCAGCATCGCGAACAGGCTGGGCTGAAACTGATAAGCCTCGGATTCCGCCCGTGCTAGCGACACGAAACCATCGGTCAGATCCAGCGCACGACGCACCTGTCGCTCGATCTGCTCGAACAGTGGGGAATCCGCGCCGGCCTGATGGCGATGCACATCCAGCAAAGCGAGGATTGCCGAATGCGGGGCACGCAAATCGTGGGAGAGGAAACGCAGCAAAACCCCGCGCTGTTCTTCAGCGGCGCGCTCGGCGCTGAGGTCGGTGAGACTCAGCAGCCAGCCGATCGGCGTATCGCCGTCCACCGGCAGCAATGCCGCGCGTTCCAGACGCAGGCTGCGTTCCTTGTGATCACGAAACTCCAGCAGGGGCAGGGCTGATAACGCCGGACGCGTTTCTGTGGATAATTCCGGATAGGCGAGGCGGGCCAGTTGCTCGAGCACATCGTCACCGACCAGAGGGTGATCGAACAGTACGCGGGCCTTGCGGTTGCCCAGCAGAATCTTCCCTTGGGGGTCGCTGATCAGCGTCGCCACCGGCAGGTATTCCAGGCCGTCGGCTATAAAGCGGCGGGTGTCGCGGGTGCGGCTCATGGCCTGTTCAAGCGCCATGATCTGCCCCTGCAACTGGTCAGCGCTGGTGAATTGCGCGCGGCGACGTTCCGGAAAGACTTTCGGCTCGCGGTCCAGCCGCGCCAGTTCCCAGCCAAAGTACGTCAGCACCACGCTCAGGCGCCGCCAGTTCCAGATCAGATAGCCGAACAACATGCCAAGCGCTGCCGGAGTCGGTGACCACCAATGCCGGACTTCCGCCAACCCGGCGCTGGTCAGCAACACACACGCCACCCCGCCCAGCGTCACCCAGATCGCCCAGCGCGGGCGCCACAGCAGCATCCCGAGGACACACGCCACCAGGGCCACCGAGAGCACCGCGCTCCAGGCCGGAACCACGTCGTGCAGATTGATCTGGGCGCGATACGACAACAGCGCAGTCAGCGGCAACAGCACTAGACTTATCCACAACCACTCACGCACCAGCCGCCGAAACAGGCGCTGGACCTGACTCGGCTCGCGGCTTTCACGCCGGCGCGGGTTATTCATGGCAAACAGGGCAGGGGGCAGTGAATGGTTTCATGGGCCACAGGTCTGAGGACGTAGATCCGAAGAATCATAGCGGACGTCGACCGACGGCGGACGGCTTACTTTCACCGCACAGGCCAAGCCGTTATGGTTTCCGGCCACTGCCCAAGCAACAAGGAACCCACGCGTATGCGCGTTGCGATACTGGACGATGAACCCGCCGAACTGCGCCGGGTCGAGCAAACCCTGCAGCAAATGGCGGCCGTGGGCGACCAGCCATGGTCGCTGCACAGCTTTGAACGGGGTGAGGACCTGCTGCGCCAGTTGCGCCGGGACACTTTCGACCTGCTGATCCTCGACTGGCAATTGCCCGACCTGAGCGGCCTCGCACTGCTGCGCTGGACCCGTGAACACATGGAGTCGCCGCCCGCCGCGATCATGCTGACCAGCCGCGACGGCGAAAGCGATATCGTCCAGGCCCTGAACGCTGGTGCCGACGATTACGTCAGCAAACCGTTCCGCCCCAACGAGCTGAAAGCCCGAGTCGCCGCCGTACTGCGCCGGCACAGCCAGCAACGCAGTACCACCACCGAGGTGCTGAGCTTCAATGACCTGACCTTCGACGATGCCGAGCTGACCGTCACCCGCGAAGGTAAGGCAGTGGTCATGACGGAACGTGAATACCGCTTGGCGCGGTGCCTGTTCAGTAACCTGGGTCGGCCGCTGTCGCGGGAGTACTTGTACGAGCGCTTCTGGCCCCATGAAGAAGTGGTCTCGTCGCGACCGCTGGATACGCACATCTATCGCCTGCGCAACAAACTGGGGCTGACGGCGGACCGGGGTTGGCAGTTGCTGACGATTTATGGGTATGGGTATCGGTTGGAGAGTGTGACGGTTGCGTCCGAGTAAAAATCAAAAGATCGCAGCCTGCGGCAGCGCCTACATGGATTACCGGTAGGAGCTGCCGCAGGCTGCGATCTTTTGATCTGCCAATAAAAAGGCCAACGCTTGTGCGTTGGCCTTTTGTTTAACGTCGACCGGGATCAGAAATCCAGGTTGGACACCGCCAAAGCATTACTCTCGATGAAATCACGGCGAGGTTCGACCGCATCACCCATCAGGGTGTTGAAGATCTGGTCTGCGCCAATGGCGTCTTCGATGGTGACTTTCAGCATGCGGCGCACGCTTGGGTCCATGGTGGTTTCCCACAGCTGATCCGGGTTCATTTCACCCAGACCTTTGTATCGCTGAATGGTGTGGCGCTTGGTGCTTTCGGCCATCAGCCAGTCGAGGGCTTCCTTGAACTCGGTGACCGCTTTCTTGCGCTCGCCACGCTGGATGTACGCGCCGTCGTCGAGCAGGGTGCTCAGTTGAGCGCCGAGGGTGACCACGGTCTTGTAGTCGTTGCTGCCGAAGAAGTCGCGGTTGAAGGTGACGTAGTTCGACAGACCGTGGGAGATCAATTCGACCTCTGGCAGCCATACACCACGTTCACGGTCTTCACGCAGGCTGGCCTTGTAGACCAGGCCCGACTTCTCGACGGTGCGCAGACGGACTTCGTACTGGGCCAGCCAGTCCTGCATCTTGGCGTGATCGCCAAGCATTTCCAGGCTGACAGCGGGCAGGTAGATGAAGTGCTCGGTCAGCTCCTGCGGGTACAGGCGCGACAGACGCTTGAGGGTCTTCATCACCATGCGGAAGTCGTTTACCAGACGCTCCAGCGCTTCCCCGGAAATGCCCGGGGCCTCTTCGTTCAGGTGCAGGCTCGCATCTTCCAGGGCCGACTGCGTCATGTACTCTTCCATGGCGTCGTCGTCTTTGATGTATTGCTCTTGCTTGCCTTTCTTGACCTTGTACAGCGGCGGCTGGGCGATGTAGATGTAGCCACGCTCGATCAGCTCCGGCAGCTGACGGAAGAAGAAGGTCAGCAGCAGGGTGCGGATGTGCGAACCGTCGACGTCAGCATCGGTCATGATGATGATGTTGTGATAGCGCAGCTTGTCGATGTTGTACTCTTCGCGACCGATGCCACAGCCCAGCGCGGTGATCAGCGTGCCCACTTCCTGGGACGAGATCATCTTGTCGAAGCGTGCCTTCTCGACGTTGAGGATCTTGCCCTTCAACGGCAGGATGGCCTGAGTCTTGCGGTTACGCCCCTGCTTGGCAGAGCCGCCCGCGGAGTCACCTTCCACGAGGTACAGTTCGGACAGAGCCGGGTCTTTTTCCTGGCAGTCAGCAAGCTTGCCCGGCAGACCGGCGATGTCCAGCGCGCCTTTGCGGCGGGTCATCTCACGGGCTTTACGTGCCGCTTCACGGGCACGGGCCGCGTCGATCATCTTGCCGACGACCAGCTTGGCTTCGTTCGGATTTTCCAGCAGGAAGTCGGAGAAGTACTTGCCCATCTCCTGCTCGACCGCGGTCTTCACTTCGGAAGACACCAGCTTGTCTTTGGTCTGCGAGCTGAACTTCGGATCCGGCACTTTTACCGAGATGATCGCGGTCAGGCCTTCACGGGCATCGTCACCGGTGGTGGCGACTTTGTGCTTCTTCGCCAGACCTTCCTGCTCGATGTAGTTGTTCAGGTTACGCGTCAGGGCCGAACGGAAGCCCACCAAGTGGGTGCCGCCGTCGCGCTGCGGGATGTTGTTGGTGAAGCACAACAGGTTCTCGTTGAAGCTGTCGTTCCACTGCAGGGCGATTTCCACGCCGATGCCGTCTTCACGCTGAATGTTGAAGTGGAACACCTGGTTGACCGCAGTCTTGTTGGTGTTCAGGTATTCAACGAACGCACGCAGGCCGCCTTCGTACTTGAACAGCTCTTCCTTGCCGCTGCGCTCGTCCTTGAGGACGATGCCGACACCGGAGTTGAGGAAGGACAGTTCACGAATGCGCTTGGCCAGGATGTCCCAGCTGAAGTGAATGTTCTTGAAGGTTTCGCTGGAAGCCTTGAAGTGAATCTGGGTACCGGTGGTTTCGCTGTCGCCAACGATGGCCATCGGCGCCTGAGGCACGCCGTGGATGTAGGTCTGTTCCCAGATCTTGCCGCTACGACGTACAGTCAGTACCAGCTCTTCGGACAGCGCGTTCACTACCGACACACCTACACCGTGCAGACCGCCGGATACTTTGTAGGAGTTGTCGTCGAACTTACCGCCAGCGTGGAGGACGGTCATGATGACCTCGGCGGCGGAAACGCCTTCCTCTTTGTGCACGTCTACCGGGATGCCACGGCCGTTGTCTTTAACGGTGATGGACTCATCCGGGTGGATGATGATGCTGATGTCGTCGCAGTGGCCGGCGAGGGCTTCGTCGATCGAGTTGTCGACCACCTCGAACACCATGTGGTGCAGACCGCTGCCATCGTCGGTGTCACCAATGTACATACCGGGACGTTTGCGTACGGCATCCAGGCCTTTCAGCACTTTAATGCTCGTTGAGTCGTACGTATTTTCTTCGCTCAATGCCTTCACTCCCGATGGTCGTGGGTCTGGGTGATACGGCCCTGTTCCACGTGGAACAGAGCAACTGGCGTTTCCGTCTGCCAGCCTTCCCTCAATAATTCGTGATCTACACAGGTAATGAATACCTGGCAGCGTAAGTCTTCCAGCAAGCGGCACAGCGCACGACGGTGGCTCTCGTCCAGCTCGGACGGCAAGTCATCCACCAGATAAATACACTGCCCGCGTCGGGCCTGGCTCACCAGATGCCCCTGGGCAATCCGCAAGGCACAGACCACCAGTTTTTGCTGACCCCGGGACAAGATGTCCGCGGCATTGTGTGCGCCCAATCTAAGACGCAAATCAGCTCGTTGCGGTCCGGCCTGGGTATGACCCATTTGCTGATCCCGTTGTACGGATCCAGCCAGTACGGCACTCAATTCCCGGTCTTTGTCCCAGCCTCGGTAATAGCTGAGCGTCAAACCTTCAAGCTCAACCAGTTCGCTCAAGGTTTGTTCAAAGACTGGTTTCAAGGCTTTGATGTAAGCGCGGCGGTATTCATCGATTTCAGCGCTGGCCTGGCACAGTTCCCTGTCCCAAACCGCTTGCGAAACGGCGTCAAGTGTACCATGCCGCAGCCAGGAGTTTCTCTGGCGCAAGGCCTTCTGCAAACGCTGCCAGGTCGCCATGAACCGCGGCTCGACGTGGAACACGCCCCAGTCGAGGAATTGCCGGCGAATCTTCGGCGCGCCTTCGAGCAGGCGAAAGCTGTCGGGGTTGATCAACTGCAGCGGCAGGATCTCCGCCAGTTGCGTAGCGCTGCGAGCATTCTGGCCGTCGATGCGGATCTGGAACTCGCCCTGACGGTCGCGAGAGATCCCCAGCGCACTGTGTCCACCCTCAGCCAGTTCGACCTGACCGAACACCGTGCAGGCGAGTTGCTCGTACTGGATGACCGGCAACAGCCGCGTGCTACGAAACGAACGGGCAAGCCCCAGCAGATGAATGGCTTCCAGAACACTGGTTTTGCCGCTGCCGTTGGCGCCGTAAAGGATGTTGATGCGGGGGGAGGGGGAGAAGGTCACCGGGTGCAGATTGCGCACCGCGGTGACCGAAACACGACTTAAGGACATCCAGGATCAGCTGATTACAGACGCATCGGCATGACAACGTAAGCCGAGTCGTCATTGTCGGACTCTTGCACCAGCGCACTGCTGTTGGAGTCGGACAGGATCAGGCGAACCTGCTCGGTGGTCATCACGCCCAGCACGTCGAGCAAGTAGCTCACGTTGAAGCCGATTTCCAGCGAGCCGCCGTTGTATTCAACACCCACTTCTTCTTCCGCTTCTTCCTGCTCCGGGTTGTTGGCCTGGATCTTCAACTGACCGCTGGCCAGTTGCAGACGGATGCCGCGGTACTTCTCGTTGGACAGAATCGCGGTACGGCTGAAGGCTTCACGCAGTGCCTGACGATCGCCCAGTACCAGCTTGTCGCCGCCTTTGGGCAGTACGCGCTCGTAGTCCGGGAATTTGCCGTCAACCAGTTTCGAGGTGAAAGTGAACTCACCGGTGGTCGCGCGAATGTGGTGCTGACCGAGGACGATGCTGACGTTGCCGTCCGGCTCGGTGAGCAGGCGTGCCAGTTCGAGAATACCTTTGCGCGGTACGATCACCTGGTGGCGATCCGGCTGACCGATATCGGCCTGCATCGAGCACATTGCCAGACGGTGTCCGTCGGTGGCTACGGCACGGATCACGCCCGCCGAGACTTCCAGCAACATGCCGTTGAGGTAGTAACGCACGTCCTGCTGAGCCATGGCGAAGCTGGTGCGTTCGATCAGACGACGCAGTTTGCTCTGCTCCAGGCTGCAGGTCAGCGAACCCGGGCCTTCTTCCACCGTCGGGAAATCGTTGGCCGGCAGGGTCGACAGGGTGAAGCGGCTACGGCCGGCCTTCACCACCAGTTTCTGCTCGTCGACCTTGATGTCGATCAGCGCATCGTTGGGCAAGCTTTTGCAGATATCCATCAGCTTGCGCGCGGGCACGGTGATGGAACCTGTTTCGGCCGGCTCTTCGAGTTGCACGCGACCAACCAGCTCGACTTCCAGGTCGGTACCGGTCAGCGACAGTTGCTGGCCATCGACAACCAACAGCACGTTGGAGAGTACCGGCAAGGTCTGTCGGCGCTCGACGACGCCTGCGACCAGTTGCAGGGGTTTCAACAGGGCTTCGCGTTGAATGGTGAAATGCATGGTCTAGTCCCTTGCCTTAATAAGCTGCGCTGGTGTTCATCAAGTGGTCAGTGTACGCAGCAGGTTCTTGTAGTCCTCGCGGATGTCCGCGTCGGATTCCTTAAGTTCGTTGATCTTGCGGCAGGCGTGCAACACCGTCGTGTGGTCACGCCCGCCAAACACATCGCCGATTTCCGGCAGGCTGTGGTTGGTCAGCTCCTTGGACAATGCCATGGCCACCTGACGCGGACGAGCCACCGAGCGCGAACGGCGCTTGGACAGCAGGTCGGAGATCTTGATCTTGTAGTACTCGGCGACAGTGCGCTGAATGTTATCCACAGAGACCAGTTTGTCCTGCAACGCCAACAGGTCCTTCAGGGATTCGCGAATCAGCTCGATGGTGATGTCGCGGCCCATGAAGTGCGAGTGGGCGATCACGCGTTTCAGCGCACCTTCCAGCTCACGGACGTTGGAGCGAATACGCTGGGCGATGAAGAACGCCGCATCGTGGGGTAGCTCGACTTTGGCCTGGTCGGCCTTCTTCATCAAGATCGCCACGCGGGTTTCCAGCTCTGGCGGCTCGACGGCAACGGTCAGGCCCCAGCCG
This sequence comes from Pseudomonas serboccidentalis, assembly GCF_028830055.1. Classification (NCBI taxonomy): domain Bacteria; kingdom Pseudomonadati; phylum Pseudomonadota; class Gammaproteobacteria; order Pseudomonadales; family Pseudomonadaceae; genus Pseudomonas; species Pseudomonas serboccidentalis. Next base: position 1,501,168 of record NZ_CP101655.1, on the reverse strand, counting down.
AAGCGGGATTTGAGGCGCTCTTCAAGGCCTTCGATTTCTTTCGGGTAGCGGTCACTGGTGAGAATGACCTGCTGGCCACCTTCAAGCAGGGCGTTGAAGGTGTGGAAAAACTCTTCCTGGGAACGCTCTTTGCGGGCGAAGAACTGAATATCGTCGATCAGCAACGCGTCCACCGAACGGTAGAAGCGTTTGAATTCGTTGATCGCGTTCAGTTGCAGCGCCTTGACCATGTCCGCCACGAAGCGCTCGGAATGCAAGTACACAACCTTGGCATTCGGGTTCTTCTTTAACAGGTGGTTACCCACAGCGTGCATCAAGTGAGTTTTACCCAGGCCGACGCCGCCATAAAGGAACAGCGGGTTGTAACCGTGCTTGGGATTGTCCGCCACCTGCCAGGCCGCCGCGCGGGCGAGTTGGTTGGATTTGCCTTCAACGAAGTTCTCGAAGGTGAACGTGCGGTTCAGGTAACTGGTGTGCTTGAGCGCGCCTTCGACCTGAACGGTGCGTTGTTCGGCGCGAACCGGGGCCTGTTGCGAGGCCGCACCGGCCATCGGATCAAAGCTGTCGCGGGACGGCTCTTCACTGACTTCCTCGGTTTTCTGCGTCGAACGCTTGGTTGGTGGCGGCGTCGGGGCTGGCGCGGGTGCACTGGCCGGCGCGGCATTGGCCTGAGCCTGCGATGCTTGCGCAGCAGCCAACGGAGCATTCGGCGCGGCGCGCGGTGCCGAACTGCGTTTGCTGCCTATTAATAAGGAAAGTGCTGGCGCCATGCCGTTGCCGTGCTCATCCAGCAGTTCAAGGACGCGACCCAGGTACTTTTCGTTGACCCAGTCCAGCACAAAACGGTTCGGTGCGTAGACGCGCAACTCGTCGCCTTCGGCTTCGACCTGTAGTGGACGGATCCAGGTGTTGAATTGTTGGGCAGGCAGCTCCTCGCGCAAAAGCTCCACGCACTGCTGCCAAAGTTCCACTGACACGGATATCCCCTAAGTTGAAAGCCGGTGAGGCAAAAACAAGCGGCCATTGTAGCGGCGAGCGGTCCACTTATCCACATGCAGGTTGTGGGGTGACCATGATTAATCAACGCGTTAAGCGGTAAAAAGGCGACCAACGGTGTGTGCATAAGCTCTGTGGATAACCGCCTCTGAGGGCACTGGACAACTGGGGGTGAAACTCGGTGGATAACCCGCCTGTGGATAACTGCTGTTTCCACACACAGGTTATCCGATAGCGCAGCACAGGCTGAACACGGTTTTCCACTGTAGTTGTCATTCTCTGTACAGCACGTTACATAAGGGCTAAGGCTAGTTATCAACAGAAGATGGGTGCCCTAGCTTTTATAAGCTTTACAGAAAAGCTTTAAATAATTCCCTTCTTTATTTTTATGTTTGGCAAACAGGATGTCGGTGCCGGAAGCTCCAGAGATCTATTTATAAGGAAACGCTGGTTGGAAATTGACCTGAAGGCTTGCTTTCTCTAGAATCCCCGGTCTCTTAAAACGGGGGCCATTCCGGCCCGTTGTGGACGAACCAGGTAACACGACATGAAACGTACTTTCCAACCAAGCACTATCAAACGCGCTCGTACTCACGGTTTCCGTGCTCGCATGGCTACCAAGAACGGTCGTGCCGTCCTGTCGCGTCGCCGCGCCAAAGGTCGTGCGCGTCTGGCAGTTTGATAATCCGGCACTGGAGGTGAGTCAGGACTTCAGTCGGGAAAAGCGTCTGCTTACCCCCCGGCATTTCAAGGCAGTCTTTGACTCCCCTACCGGCAAGGTTCCGGGGAAAAATCTCCTGCTCCTTGCGCGCAACAACGATCTTGATCACCCCCGTCTCGGGCTGGTTATCGGGAAAAAGAGCGTAAAGCTCTCCGTCGAGCGCAATCGTCTCAAACGTCTTATGCGCGAATCGTTTCGCCTGCACCAGGATTCACTGGTCGGCTGGGACATCGTTATCGTCGCGCGCAAAGGTTTGGGCGACGTAGAAAACCCCGAATTGATTCAGCATTTCGGCAAACTCTGGAAACGCCTGGCCCGTAACAAGCCAGTTCCAGCAGTCAAAACCGAAACTGTAGGGGTAGACAGTCCAGATGCGTAAACTGGCCCTCGTTCCGATCCAGTTTTATCGCTATGCCATTAGTCCCCTGATGGCTGATCACTGTCGTTTCTACCCCAGTTGTTCCTGCTACGCGTTAGAAGCCATCGAAAATCATGGCCTTCTGCGCGGTGGCTGGCTGACCTTTCGTCGTTTAGGTCGCTGTCATCCGTGGAATCCCGGTGGTTATGACCCGGTTCCACCTATCCCTACCTCCCGTTCTTCTTCGATGGCCGAGTAATCATGGATATCAAACGCACGATCCTGATCGTCGCCCTGGCAATCGTGTCCTACGTCATGGTCCTTAAATGGAACCAGGACTATGGCCAGGCTGCCCTGCCGACTCAGAATGTTGCTTCCAGTACGACTGCATCCGGTTTGCCGGACACCGTTCCTGGCAATAACGCTTCCGCCAGTGACGATATTCCGCGTGCTGCCAGTGATACCAGCGCACCAGTTGAAGCGCCGGTCGCTGCCAGCAAGGATCTGATCCAGGTCAAAACCGACGTGCTCGATCTCGCGATCGATCCACAGGGCGGTGACGTTGCGCAACTGACCTTGCCACTGTATCCACGTCGTCAGGACCGTCCGGATGTTCCGTTCCAGCTGTTCGACAACGGCGGCGAGCGTACCTATCTGGCACAAAGCGGCCTGATCGGCACTAACGGTCCGGACGCAAGCCCGGCCGGTCGTCCGGTTTACGCCTCGGAGAAGAAAAGTTATCAACTGGCTGACGGTCAGGACCAGTTGGTCGTCGACCTGAAGTTCAGCAAGGACGGCGTCAACTACATCAAGCGTTTCACCCTGAAACGCGGCCTGTATGACGTAACCGTGACCTACCTTGTGGATAACCAGAGCGCGCAGCCTTGGTCCGGTTCGATGTTCGCCCAGCTGAAGCGCGACGCCAGTGCCGATCCTTCGTCGACCACGGCTACCGGTACCGCGACTTATCTGGGCGCCGCCCTGTGGACAAGTTCCGAGCCGTACAAGAAAGTGTCCATGAAAGACATGGACAAAGGTCAGCTCAAGGAAACCGTCACCGGTGGCTGGGTAGCCTGGCTGCAACACTACTTCGTGACTGCATGGGTTGCGCCGAAGGGCGAAAACAACATCGTTCAGACGCGTAAAGACAGCAAAGGCAACTACATCATCGGTTACACCGGTCCTTCGCTGACCGCTGCACCGGGTGCAAAAGTTGAAACCAGCGCCATTCTGTATGCCGGCCCGAAAAGCCAGGCTGTGCTGAAAGAGTTGTCCCCTGGTCTGGAACTGACGGTCGACTACGGCATTCTGTGGTTCATCGCTCAACCGATCTTCTGGCTGCTGCAACACATCCACGCGATTGTGGGTAACTGGGGCTGGTCGATCATCTTCCTGACCATGCTGATCAAAGGGATCTTCTTCCCATTGTCGGCCGCCAGCTACAAATCCATGGCGCGCATGCGTGCCGTTGCTCCGAAACTGGCTGCACTGAAAGAGCAACATGGCGATGACCGGCAGAAAATGTCGCAGGCCATGATGGAGCTGTACAAGAAAGAGAAGATCAATCCGCTGGGTGGCTGCTTGCCGATCCTCGTGCAGATGCCGGTTTTCCTTTCGTTGTACTGGGTTCTGCTGGAAAGCGTGGAAATGCGTCAGGCGCCGTTCATGCTGTGGATCACCGACCTGTCGATCAAGGATCCGTTCTTCATCCTGCCGATCATCATGGGCGCGACCATGTTCATCCAGCAGCGTCTGAACCCGACTCCGCCGGATCCGATGCAGGCGAAGGTCATGAAAATGATGCCAATCATCTTCACCTTCTTCTTCCTGTGGTTCCCTGCTGGTCTGGTGCTGTACTGGGTTGTGAACAACTGCCTGTCGATTGCCCAACAGTGGTACATCACGCGTAAGATCGAAGCGGCGACGAAAAAAGCCGAGGCGTAACTTACTCTGTGGATAACACCACTCAAAACGCCCCCTAGTGGGGCGTTTTGCTATCTGCCACTTTTGTCTGGATTCCGGTTTATGAGCGCACCTCGTGAAACCATCGCCGCTGTCGCTACCGCTCAAGGTCGCGGCGGTGTCGGCATCGTCCGTATTTCCGGGCCGTTGGCCAGCGTTGCGGCCAAAGCCATCAGCGGTCGCGAACTGAAACCGCGTTACGCTCATTACGGGCCGTTTTTCAGTGATGATCGGCAGGTGCTGGACGAAGGTCTGGCCCTGTATTTCCCGGGGCCGAACTCGTTCACCGGCGAAGATGTGCTGGAGTTGCAGGGCCATGGCGGCCCGATCGTTCTGGACATGCTGCTCAAGCGGTGCCTGGAACTGGGCTGCCGTTTGGCACGCCCGGGGGAATTCAGCGAACGCGCGTTCCTCAACGACAAGCTCGATCTGGCCCAGGCCGAGGCGATCGCCGACCTGATCGAAGCCAGTTCGGCACAGGCTGCGCGCAATGCCCTGCGTTCCCTGCAGGGTGCATTTTCCCAGCGTGTGCATAACCTCACCGAACAACTGATCGGACTGCGCATCTATGTCGAAGCCGCCATCGACTTTCCGGAAGAAGAAATCGACTTTCTTGCCGATGGCCACGTGCTGAGCATGCTCGACAAGGTACGAGAAGAACTGTCCACAGTACTTCGCGAAGCCGGACAGGGTGCCTTGTTGCGCGACGGCATGACCGTGGTGATTGCCGGCCGTCCGAATGCCGGCAAGTCCAGCCTGCTAAATGCCCTGGCCGGGCGTGAAGCGGCGATCGTTACCGAGATTGCCGGCACTACCCGAGACATCCTGCGCGAACATATCCACATCGACGGCATGCCGTTGCACGTCGTGGATACCGCCGGTCTGCGTGATACCGATGATCAGGTGGAAAAGATCGGTGTGGAACGGGCGTTGAAAGCCATTGGCGAAGCTGATCGGGTGTTATTGGTGGTCGATGCCACCGCCCCGGAAGCTGCAGACCCGTTTGCCCTGTGGCCGGAATTCCTCGAAACCCGACCGGATCCGGCCAAAGTCACCTTGATCCGTAACAAGGCCGACCTCACGGGTGAAGCGATTGCCCTGGAAGTCAGCGAAGATGGCCATGTCACCATCAGCCTGAGCGCCAAATCGGCCGGTGACGGCCTGGAACTGCTGCGCGAACATCTCAAGGCCTGCATGGGTTATGAACAAACCTCGGAAAGCAGCTTCAGTGCCCGCCGTCGGCATTTAGAGGCCCTGCGTCATGCCAGTGCGGCGCTGGAACACGGGCGCGCACAGCTGACACTGGCTGGCGCAGGGGAGCTGCTGGCCGAAGATTTGCGTCAGGCGCAGCATTCCTTGGGGGAAATCACCGGGGCATTCAGTTCCGATGACCTGCTCGGCCGGATCTTCTCCAGTTTCTGCATCGGTAAATAGCCCTTCTGCTGTACACAGACAGGCCCGTTCGCGGCCTGTCTGCTCTTCTCTTTCTCCTTACCTTCTTCCAGTGCCGGGTAGATTCCTTCTCCCTCAGCGGATTTTCCGTGTCCGCCTCATCCCCGTTCAGCCAATTTCTGTGGATTAAGCCCTGTGAATAACTGCCACTGAGGTCAGTTGATAACAGGGCTTAAAAACTGGATATAACCCACTCTGTGGATAACCACTCCTTTCATCCACAGGCTTACACCGGTTATCCAAGGGCCTCATTGGCACATGGTCACAGGGTTTTGAAACTCTGTACATATTGATTTATAAGGCCTATAGCAATCTATCCACAGAAATGTCGGTCAGTAAGAATAAGCATTAAAACAAAGGTTTTATAAATTTCTCTCTTTTTTATTCTTTTAACCTTGAGTTCTCCACAGCTGGTTAAATTTTGTGCAAAGGGTTCTTTAGGAAGGGCGAAGTCCCTATACTTGTCGACCAGGTTCAGAAACCTGATCTCAAACTATTCCTGAATTACCTACTTAAGCAGGCACGAGGTGCGTGGTGGATTTCCCTTCCCGTTTTGAAGTGATCGTCATCGGCGGCGGTCATGCCGGTACCGAGGCAGCACTGGCCTCAGCACGTATGGGGGCAAAAACCCTGTTGCTGACGCATAACGTGGAAACCCTCGGTGCCATGAGCTGCAATCCGGCCATCGGTGGCATTGGCAAAAGCCATCTGGTCAAGGAAATCGACGCCCTCGGCGGCGCGATGGCCATCGCCACCGATCTGGGCGGCATCCAGTTTCGCGTGTTGAACAGCCGTAAAGGTCCGGCCGTACGTGCAACCCGTGCACAAGCCGACCGGATTCTGTACAAGGCCGCTGTCCGCGAAATCCTGGAAAACCAGCCGAACCTGTGGATATTTCAACAAGCCGCTGACGACCTGATCGTCGAGCAGGAACAAGTGCGCGGTGTTGTCACGCAAATGGGTCTGCGGTTCTTCGCCGACTCCGTGGTGTTGACCACCGGTACCTTCCTCGGCGGACTTATCCACATTGGTCTGCAGAATTTCTCCGGCGGTCGCGCTGGTGATCCGCCGTCGATTGCCCTGGCACATCGTCTGCGTGAACTGCCACTGCGTGTCGGTCGCCTGAAAACCGGCACGCCACCGCGCATCGATGGCAAATCTGTGGATTTCTCGGTCATGACCGAGCAACCAGGCGATACGCCGATCCCGGTGATGTCGTTCATGGGCAACAAAGAACAGCATCCTCGGCAAGTCAGTTGCTGGATTACCCACACCAACGCCCGTACCCACGAAATCATCGCGGCGAACCTCGACCGTTCACCGATGTATTCCGCCGCCGGCGAAATCGAGGGCATCGGCCCGCGCTACTGCCCGTCGATCGAAGACAAGATTCACCGCTTTGCCGACAAGGAAAGCCATCAGGTGTTCATCGAACCGGAAGGTCTGACCACCCATGAGCTGTACCCGAACGGGATATCCACAAGCTTGCCGTTCGACGTGCAATTGCAGATCGTGCAATCGATCCGCGGCATGGAAAACGCGCACATCGTGCGTCCGGGTTATGCGATCGAGTACGACTACTTCGATCCGCGTGACCTGAAGTACAGCCTGGAAACCAAAGTCATCGGCGGTCTGTTCTTCGCGGGCCAGATCAACGGCACCACCGGTTACGAAGAAGCTGGCGCTCAAGGTTTGCTCGCCGGGGCCAACGCTGCATTGCGTGCGAAGGGCAAGGAAGCCTGGTGTCCGCGTCGCGACAAAGCGTATATCGGGGTGTTGGTCGACGACCTGATCACCCTCGGTACCCAAGAGCCGTACCGCATGTTCACATCCCGTGCCGAGTACCGCCTGATCCTGCGTGAGGACAACGCCGACCTGCGTCTGACCGAAAAAGGTCGCGAGCTCGGCCTGGTCGATGACGTGCGTTGGGCGGCCTTCTGCAAAAAGCGCGAAAGCATCGAGCTCGAAGAGCAGCGCCTGAAAAGCACCTGGGTTCGCCCGGGTACCCAAGAGGGCGATGCGATTGCCGAAAAATTCGGTACGCCGCTGACCCACGAATACAACTTGCTCAATCTCTTGAGTCGTCCGGAAATCGACTACGCTGGTCTGGTCGAAGTGACTGGCAACGGCGCCGAAGATCCACAAGTCGCTGAACAGGTTGAAATCAAGACCAAATACGCCGGTTACATCGACCGTCAACAGGACGAAATCGCCCGTCTGCGCGCCAGTGAAGACACGAAACTGCCTGTGGATATCGATTACACCAACATTTCCGGTCTCTCCAAGGAGATCCAGAGCAAGCTCAGTGCGACGCGTCCGGAGACGCTCGGCCAGGCTTCACGGATCCCGGGCGTGACCCCGGCAGCGATTTCGCTGTTGATGATTCATTTGAAAAAACGCGGCGCGGGCCGTCAGTTGGAGCAAAGCGCTTGAGTTCTAAGGTCACTTCGCAACACGCCGAAGAGTTATCCACAGGAGCCCGCGAGCTCGGTGTCAATCTCAGCGCAGCCCAGCACGAATTGCTGCTGGGTTACCTGGCCCTGTTGATCAAATGGAACCAGGCCTACAACCTGACAGCGGTGCGCGATCCCGACGAAATGGTTTCGCGTCATTTGCTCGATAGCCTGAGCGTAATGTCGTTCATCGAAAATGGCCGCTGGCTGGACGTCGGCAGCGGTGGCGGCATGCCGGGAATCCCGTTGGCGATCCTGTATCCGGACTCGCAAGTGACCTGTCTGGACAGCAACGGCAAGAAAACCCGCTTCCTGACTCAAGTCAAACTCGAACTCAAACTGGATAACCTGCAAGTTATCCACAGTCGCGTCGAAGCGTTCCAGCCTGCCCAGCCGTTCAACGGGATCATTTCCCGGGCGTTCAGCAGCATGGAGAACTTCACCAACTGGACTCGCCACCTTGGCGATGCCGATACGCGCTGGCTGGCAATGAAGGGCGTTCATCCGGCCGATGAGCTGGTAGCATTGCCGGCAGACTTCAAACTCGATAGCGAACACGCCCTGGCCGTACCCGGTTGCCAAGGCCAACGCCATCTGCTGATACTGCGCCGCACGGCATGATTGGGAACACAAGCAAGAATGGCTAAGGTATTCGCGATAGCGAACCAGAAGGGTGGTGTGGGCAAGACCACCACCTGCATCAACCTCGCAGCATCCCTGGTCGCGACCAAGCGCCGGGTGTTGTTGATCGATCTCGATCCACAGGGCAACGCCACCATGGGTAGCGGTGTGGATAAACATGGCCTGGAAAACTCGGTCTATGACCTGCTGATCGGCGAATGCGATCTGGCCCAGGCCATGCACTTCTCCGAGCACGGCGGTTATCAACTGCTGCCGGCCAACCGCGATCTGACCGCGGCCGAAGTGGTTCTGCTGGAAATGCAGATGAAGGAAAGCCGTCTGCGCAGCGCGCTGGCGCCGATCCGTGAAAACTACGATTACATTTTGATCGACTGCCCGCCGTCGCTGTCGATGCTCACGCTCAACGCACTGGTCGCCGCTGATGGGGTGATTATCCCCATGCAGTGCGAATACTTTGCGCTCGAAGGCTTGAGCGACCTTGTGGATAACATCAAGCGCATCGCCGAACTGCTGAACCCGAACCTGAAGGTCGAAGGTTTGCTGCGCACCATGTACGACCCGCGCCTGAGCCTGATGAACGATGTTTCGGCGCAGCTCAAGGAACACTTTGGCGAGCAGCTCTACGACACAGTGATCCCGCGCAACATCCGTCTGGCCGAAGCGCCGAGCTACGGTATGCCGGCACTGGCCTACGACAAGCAATCGCGCGGCGCGCTCGCTTACCTGGCCCTGGCGGGCGAGATGGTTCGCCGTCAGCGCAAAAATTCACGCATCGCCGCTGCTCAGCCAACTTAAGGAATCCCCATGGCCGTCAAGAAACGAGGTCTCGGACGTGGACTGGATGCACTGCTGAGTGGTCCGACTGTCAGCGCGCTGGAAGAACAGGCCGCGCAGGCGGATACCCGTGAACTGCAGCACCTGCCGCTGGACCTGCTGCAGCGTGGCAAATACCAGCCACGCCGTGACATGGACCCGCAGGCGCTGGAAGAGCTGGCGCAGTCGATCAAGTCGCAAGGTGTGATGCAGCCGATCGTGGTTCGCCCGATTGGCGGTGGCCGCTTTGAAATCATTGCCGGTGAACGCCGCTGGCGTGCGAGCCAGCAGGCCGGGCAGGAAACCATTCCGGCCATGGTCCGCGATGTGCCGGATGAAACCGCGATCGCCATAGCGCTGATCGAGAACATCCAGCGTGAAGACCTGAACCCGATCGAAGAAGCGGTCGCGTTGCAGCGCCTGCAGCAGGAGTTCCAGCTCACTCAGCAGCAGGTTGCCGAGGCTGTGGGTAAGTCCCGCGTGACTGTGGCTAACCTGTTGCGGCTTATTGCACTGCCGGAAGTCATCAAGACCATGCTGTCCCATGGCGACCTGGAAATGGGGCACGCCCGTGCGTTGCTCGGTTTGCCGGACAACCAGCAGGTGGAAGGGGCGCGACATGTTGTCGCACGCGGCCTGACCGTGCGCCAGACTGAGGCACTGGTTCGCCAGTGGTTGAGTGGCAAACCTGAACCTGTGGAAGCGGCCAAACCCGACCCGGACATCGCTCGACTCGAACAGCGTCTAGCCGAGCGCCTAGGCTCTGCGGTGCAGATTCGCCACGGCAAGAAGGGAAAGGGTCAGCTGGTCATCGGTTATAACTCCCTCGATGAGCTTCAAGGTGTGCTTGCACACATCCGCTGAAACATTTCCTCATGTAGCGTGCAGTCGGAAATCACTACCTGACAGTTGAATAGGGGCAGAACCGCCCCTATACTCTGCGCGCATTTTGTCGGCACAAATTATGCCAAGTTATTGAATTTTGGCAGCCGACCATTGGAGAGCAATCGTGATGGAAACCCGCAAGCCAAACCGCCTGCCGTTCCATCGCTTGGCGGTTTTTCCGGTGTTGATGGCTCAATTTGTCATTTTGCTCATTGCTGCTTTGGCGCTCTGGCAATGGCACGGAGTCGTTGCCGGATACTCGGGACTTTGCGGAGGCCTGATAGCCTTGCTGCCCAATGTTTATTTCGCTCACAAGGCATTTCGGTTTTCCGGCGCCCGAGCAGCCCAGTCCATCGTCCGGTCATTTTATGCCGGCGAGGCAGGCAAACTGATTTTGACGGCAGTGCTGTTTGCACTGGTGTTTGCAGGTGTGAAGCCATTGGCGCCGATCGCAGTATTCGGCGCTTTCGTGCTGACTCAGTCGGTCAGCTGGTTCGCTCCCCTGCTGATGAGAACAAGACTTTCGAGACCTTAGGGCGTTTGAGGCAACCATGGCAGAAACAACCGCTTCGGGCTATATCCAGCACCACTTGCAGAACCTGACCTTCGGTCAGCTACCTAACGGCGGCTGGGGCTTTGCCCATTCCGCAGCAGAAGCCAAAGAAATGGGCTTCTGGGCTTTCCACGTCGATACCCTCGGCTGGTCGGTCGCACTGGGCCTGATTTTCGTTTTCCTTTTCCGCATGGCGGCAAAGAAGGCGACTTCCGGTCAACCTGGTGCCCTGCAGAACTTCGTTGAAGTACTGGTCGAATTCGTCGATGGCAGCGTGAAAGACAGCTTCCATGGCCGTAGCCCGGTGATCGCACCGCTGGCACTGACCATCTTCGTCTGGGTGTTCCTGATGAACGCCGTCGACCTGGTACCGGTCGACTGGATTCCTCAGCTGGCCATCCTGATCACCGGCGACCACCACATCCCGTTCCGCGCTGTGTCGACCACCGACCCGAACGCGACCCTGGGCATGGCGTTCTCGGTTTTCGCACTGATCATTTTCTATAGCATCAAGGTCAAGGGCATCGGCGGCTTCATCGGCGAACTGACCCTGCACCCGTTCGGCAGCAAGAACATCTTCGTTCAAGCCCTGCTGATCCCGGTGAACTTCCTGCTGGAGTTCGTGACCCTGATCGCCAAACCGATCTCCCTGGCTCTGCGTCTGTTCGGCAACATGTATGCCGGCGAGCTGGTGTTCATTCTGATCGCTGTGATGTTCGGCAGCGGTCTGCTCTGGCTGAGCGGCCTGGGCGTTGTTCTGCAGTGGGCGTGGGCTGTGTTCCACATCCTGATCATCACCCTGCAGGCGTTCATCTTCATGATGCTGACCATCGTCTACCTGTCGATGGCGCACGAAGAAAACCATTAAGACCAGTCTCGACTAGTCTGATGTCCTTCCCGGTCAAACGGGAAGGGGCTCTTCACAGGGCACCTGAAACGATTTGTTTTACCGCTTTAATCTAAAAAACCTAAACCATACGACGTAAAAGTCGGGAGGAAAGATGGAAACTGTAGTTGGTCTAACCGCTATCGCTGTTGCACTGTTGATCGGCCTGGGCGCACTGGGTACCGCAATTGGTTTCGGCCTGCTGGGCGGCAAGTTCCTGGAAGGCGCAGCGCGTCAGCCAGAAATGGTTCCAATGCTGCAAGTTAAAATGTTCATCGTTGCCGGTCTGCTCGACGCCGTAACCATGATCGGTGTTGGTATCGCTCTGTTCTTCACCTTTGCGAACCCGTTCGTTGGTCAGATCGCTGGCTAATTACCCGGATTCTTCCGAGTAATTTGATGTGATGGACAACGTAACTGCGAGGTGTTGGCGTGAACATTAATGCGACCCTGATTGGCCAGTCCGTTGCGTTCCTGATTTTTGTACTGTTCTGCATGAAGTTCGTATGGCCTCCGGTCATTGCGGCACTGCACGAACGTCAAAAGAAGATCGCTGATGGTCTGGACGCTGCCAGCCGTGCAGCTCGCGACCTGGAGTTGGCCCAAGAGAAAGCGGGTCAGCAACTGCGCGAAGCGAAAGCTCAGGCAGCTGAAATCATCGAGCAAGCCAAGAAACGCGGTAACCAGATCGTTGAAGAGGCTGTTGAAAAAGCCCGTATCGACGCTGACCGTGTGAAGGTTCAGGCTCAAGCCGAGATCGAACAGGAACTGAACAGTGTCAAAGACAAGCTGCGCGCCCAAGTGGGCTTGCTGGCTGTCGGCGGCGCCGAGAAGATCCTGGGTGCCACAATCGATCAAAACGCGCACGCAGAGCTGGTTAACCAACTGGCTGCTGAAATCTAAGCGAGGGCGATCATGGCAGAACTGACCACGTTGGCCCGACCTTACGCTAAGGCGGCCTTCGAGCACGCTCAGGCCCACCAGCAACTGGCCAATTGGTCAGCCATGCTCGGCCTGGCTGCAGCGGTGTCACAAGATGACACCATGCAGCGCGTGCTCAAGGCCCCGCGACTGACGAGCGCAGAAAAGGCCGCCACGTTCATTGACGTGTGCGGCGACAAGTTTGATGCCAAGGCACAGAACTTCATCAATGTCGTTGCCGAAAACGACCGTCTCCCGCTTCTGCCGGAGATTGCCGCTCTTTTCGACCTGTACAAGGCCGAACAAGAGAAGTCGGTAGACGTTGAAGTGACCAGTGCTTTTGCATTGAACCAAGAACAGCAAGACAAACTCGCCAAGGTTCTCAGTGCACGACTCAACCGGGAAGTGCGCCTGCAAGTTGCGGAGGACGCTGCCCTGATAGGTGGTGTCGTTATCCGCGCCGGCGACCTGGTTATCGATGGCTCGATTCGCGGCAAAATCGCGAAACTTGCCGAAGCATTGAAATCTTGAGTTTGAAGGGGCAGCAGAGCAATGCAGCAACTCAATCCTTCCGAAATAAGTGAAATTATCAAGGGCCGCATCGACAAGCTCGATGTGACCTCCCAAGCCCGTAACGAAGGCACTGTCGTCAGCGTATCTGACGGCATCGTGCGGATTCACGGTCTGGCCGACGTCATGTACGGCGAGATGATCGAGTTTCCGGGCGGCGTCTACGGTATGGCCCTCAACCTGGAGCAAGACTCCGTAGGTGCCGTTGTACTGGGCGCTTACCAGTCTCTGGCTGAAGGCATGAGCGCCAAGTGCACCGGCCGCATCCTCGAAGTTCCGGTTGGTAAGGAACTGCTGGGTCGCGTAGTCGACGCACTGGGTAACCCTGTTGACGGCAAAGGTCCACTGGGCAACACCTTGACCGACGCGGTCGAGAAAGTTGCACCGGGCGTGATCTGGCGTAAGTCGGTAGACCAGCCTGTACAGACTGGCTACAAGGCTGTCGATGCCATGATCCCTGTCGGCCGTGGCCAGCGTGAGCTGATCATCGGTGACCGTCAGATCGGTAAAACCGCTCTGGCGATCGACGCGATCATCAACCAGAAAGACAGCGGCATTTTCTGCGTCTACGTAGCCATCGGTCAGAAACAATCGACCATCGCCAACGTGGTTCGCAAGCTGGAAGAAAACGGCGCCCTGGCCAACACGATCATCGTGGCTGCCAGTGCTTCGGAATCTCCTGCGCTGCAATTCCTGGCACCGTACTCCGGTTGCACCATGGGTGAATTCTTCCGCGACCGCGGTGAAGACGCGCTGATCGTTTATGACGATCTGTCCAAGCAAGCAGTGGCTTACCGCCAGATTTCCCTGCTGCTGCGCCGTCCACCAGGCCGTGAAGCTTACCCAGGCGACGTGTTCTATCTCCACTCCCGTCTGCTGGAGCGCGCTTCCCGCGTTTCGGAAGAGTACGTAGAGAAGTTCACCAACGGCGCAGTGACCGGCAAAACCGGTTCCCTGACCGCACTGCCGATCATCGAAACCCAGGCTGGCGACGTTTCCGCGTTCGTTCCGACCAACGTGATTTCCATCACCGACGGTCAGATCTTCCTGGAATCGGCCATGTTCAACTCGGGCATCCGCCCTGCAGTGAACGCCGGTGTTTCGGTATCCCGTGTGGGTGGTGCCGCTCAGACCAAGATCATCAAGAAGCTGTCCGGTGGTATCCGTACCGCTCTGGCTCAGTACCGTGAACTGGCGGCATTCGCCCAGTTCGCTTCTGACCTGGACGAAGCGACCCGTAAGCAACTTGAGCATGGTCAGCGCGTTACCGAGCTGATGAAGCAGAAGCAATACGCACCGATGTCGATCGCTGACATGGCGCTGTCGCTGTATGCCGCTGAGCGTGGGTTCCTGACTGACATTGAAATCGCCAAGATCGGCAGCTTCGAACAAGCGCTGATTGCTTTCTTCAACCGCGATCACGCCGATTTGATGGCCAAGATCAACGTTAAAGGTGACTTCAATGACGAAATCGACGCTGGCATGAAAGCCGGTATCGAGAAGTTCAAGGCCACCCAAACCTGGTAAGCCGCAGCGGGAGCCGCGAGGCTCCCGCTTGCTAACCTGATAGGTGTTACATGGCAGGCGCAAAAGAGATTCGCAGTAAGATTGCGAGCATCAAAAGCACGCAAAAAATTACCAGCGCCATGGAAAAAGTGGCGGTCAGCAAAATGCGCAAGGCACAAATGCGCATGGCTGCTAGCCGTCCTTATGCGGAGCGTATCCGCCAGGTAATTGGGCATCTGGCCAACGCCAACCCGGAATACCGCCACCCGTTCATGATCGACCGCGAAGTAAAGCGTGCCGGTTATGTTGTGGTGAGCAGTGACCGTGGTCTGTGCGGCGGCTTGAACACCAACCTGTTCAAGGCCCTGGTCAAGGACATGGCGGTAAACCGCGAAAACGGCGTCGAGATTGATCTGTGTGTAGTGGGTAGCAAGGGTGCGGCCTTTTTCCGCAACTTCGGCGGTAACGTCGTAGCAGCTATCAGCCACCTGGGTGAAGAGCCGTCGATCAATGATCTGATCGGCAGCGTCAAGGTGATGCTGGATGCCTACCTGGACGGCCGTATTGACCGCCTGTCCGTGGTGTCCAACAAGTTCATCAACACCATGACGCAACAGCCTACCGTGGAGCAGTTGATTCCACTGGTGGCAACCCCGGATCAGGATCTCAAGCACCACTGGGACTATCTCTACGAACCGGACGCCAAAGAGCTGCTTGACGGCTTGATGGTCCGTTACGTCGAGTCGCAGGTCTACCAGGCGGTGGTCGAGAACAACGCGGCTGAACAAGCTGCGCGGATGATCGCGATGAAGAACGCTACCGACAACGCCGGTGATTTGATCAGCGATTTGCAGCTGATCTACAACAAGGCGCGTCAGGCTGCGATCACCCAAGAGATCTCGGAAATCGTCGGCGGCGCTGCCGCGGTTTAACGGTTCAAATATTCAGAGGATCCAGCTATGAGTAGCGGACGTATCGTTCAAATCATCGGCGCCGTTATCGACGTGGAATTTCCACGCGACAGCGTACCGAGCATCTACAACGCGCTGACAGTTCAAAGCGCGGCCGCAACCACCCTGGAAGTTCAGCAACAGCTGGGCGACGGCGTGGTTCGCACCATTGCGATGGGTTCCACCGAGGGCTTGAAGCGCGGTCTGGAAGTTACCGATTCTGGCGCAGCCATCTCCGTACCGGTCGGTAAAGCGACCCTGGGCCGGATCATGGACGTTCTGGGTAACCCGATCGACGAAGCCGGTCCAATCGACACCGAAGAGCGTTGGGGCATTCACCGTCCAGCACCTTCGTTCGCTGAACAGGCAGGCGGCAACGACCTGCTGGAAACCGGCATCAAGGTTATCGACCTGGTTTGCCCGTTTGCCAAAGGCGGTAAAGTCGGTCTGTTCGGTGGTGCCGGTGTAGGCAAAACCGTAAACATGATGGAACTGATCCGTAACATCGCCATCGAGCACAGCGGTTATTCCGTGTTCGCCGGTGTGGGTGAGCGTACTCGTGAGGGTAACGACTTCTACCACGAGATGAAGGACTCCAACGTTCTGGACAAAGTGGCACTGGTTTACGGTCAGATGAACGAGCCGCCGGGAAACCGTCTGCGCGTAGCCCTGACCGGTCTGACCATGGCCGAGAAGTTCCGTGACGAAGGTAACGACGTTCTGCTGTTCGTCGACAACATCTATCGTTACACCCTGGCCGGTACTGAAGTATCCGCACTGCTGGGCCGTATGCCTTCGGCAGTAGGTTACCAACCGACTCTGGCTGAAGAGATGGGCGTTCTGCAAGAACGTATCACTTCGACCAAAGAAGGTTCGATCACCTCGATCCAGGCGGTATACGTACCTGCGGACGACTTGACCGACCCGTCGCCAGCGACCACCTTCGCCCACTTGGACGCCACCGTCGTTCTGTCCCGTGACATCGCTTCCCTGGGTATCTACCCGGCGGTAGACCCACTGGACTCGACTTCGCGCCAGCTGGACCCGAACGTAATCGGCCAGGACCACTACGACACCGCTCGCGGCGTTCAGTACGTTCTGCAGCGTTACAAAGAGCTGAAAGACATCATCGCGATCCTGGGTATGGACGAGCTGTCGGAAGCCGACAAACAGTTGGTTAACCGTGCTCGTAAGATCCAGCGCTTCTTGTCGCAGCCGTTCTTCGTGGCTGAAGTCTTCACCGGTGCTTCGGGTAAATACGTTTCCCTGAAAGACACTATTGCTGGCTTCAAAGGCATCCTCAACGGTGACTACGACCACCTGCCAGAACAAGCGTTCTACATGGTTGGCGGCATCGAAGAAGCGATCGAGAAAGCCAAGAAACTGTAATCCCGGCGCCCGGCAACGGGCGCTAATTTAGGTTGAGGCAATCAGATGGCTATGACAGTCCATTGCGATATCGTCAGCGCGGAAGGGGAAATCTTTTCCGGCCTGGTCGAGATGGTGATTGCGCACGGTGCACTGGGTGATCTTGGTATCGCTCTGGGTCACGCGCCGCTGATCACTAATCTGAAGCCAGGTCCGATCCGCCTGATCAAGCAAGGCGGGGAAGCCGAGGTGTTCTACATCTCCGGTGGTTTCCTCGAGGTTCAGCCGAACATGGTCAAGGTTCTTGCCGACACTGTGCAACGCGCCGCCGACCTGGATGAAGCTCAGGCTCAAGCAGCTCTCAAGGCTGCCGAGGCTGCTCTGCATGAAAAGAGCGCAGATTTCGATTACGGAGCTGCGTCCGCACGTCTGGCCGAGGCTGCAGCTCAGCTGCGCACCGTCCAGCAGATCCGCAAGAAGTTTGGCGGTTAATCCGTCAGCCACTTGTTGTGCGATTGATAAAAAAGGGTAGCCTCGGCTACCCTTTTTTCTTTTCCGATTTTTACAACCCGGTCGCAGTTGCTGACCACCCAGGATTGGTAGCCAGTCATGTCTCTCGAAATCGTTATTCTCGCGGCCGGTCAGGGCACTCGTATGCGTTCGGCGTTGCCGAAAGTGCTGCATCCGGTTGCCGGCAATTCCATGCTTGGTCATGTTATCCACAGCGCGCGGCAACTTGATCCACAGCGCATCCATGTGGTTATTGGCCATGGTGCCGATGTGGTGCGCGAGCGTCTGGCAGCTGACGATCTGAATTTTGTTCTGCAGGACAAGCAACTGGGCACCGGTCACGCGACCGCCCAGGCTGTACCGTTCATCACCGCCGACACGGTGCTGATCCTCTACGGTGACGTGCCGCTGATTGAAGTCGAAACCTTGCAGCGCCTGCTCAAGCACGTCGTGCCGGGGCAGATGGGCCTGTTGACCGTTGAGCTGGAAGACCCGACCGGGTACGGCCGCATCGTGCGTGACGCCGATGGCAAGGTCGCTGCTATCGTCGAGCACAAAGATGCCAGTGAAGCCCAACGTGCAATCACCGAAGGCAACACCGGTATTCTCGCCGTCCCGGCCAATCGTCTGGCCGACTGGATGAGCCGTCTGTCGAACAACAATGCCCAGGGCGAGTACTACCTGACCGACGTGATCGAAATGGCGGTCAACGACGGCCTGGTGGTAGCCACCGAACAACCGCATGACCCGATGGAAGTGCAGGGCGCCAATGATCGCAAGCAACTGTCGGAACTGGAGCGTCATTACCAGCTGCGCGCCGGCCGCCGCTTGATGTCGCAAGGCGTGACCCTGCGTGATCCGGCGCGTTTCGACGTGCGTGGCGAAGTCACCGTCGGTCGCGACGTGCTGATCGACGTCAACGTGATCCTCGAAGGCAACGTCGTGATTGAAGACGACGTGGTGATCGGCCCGAACTGCGTGATCAAGGACAGCACCCTGCGCAAAGGCGTGGTAATCAAGGCTAACAGCCACATCGAAGGCGCGGTGTTGGGTGAAGGCAGTGATGCCGGTCCGTTCGCGCGTCTGCGTCCGGGCACTGTGCTTGAAGCCCGTGCGCATGTGGGTAACTTTGTCGAACTGAAAAACGCCCGCATGGGCGAGGGCGCCAAGGCCGGGCACCTGACTTATTTGGGCGATGCCGAAATCGGTGCGCGCACCAACATCGGTGCCGGGACCATCACCTGCAACTACGATGGCGCCAACAAGTGGAAAACCGTGTTGGGAGAAGATGTGTTCATCGGTTCCAACAACTCGTTGGTCGCGCCTGTGGATATCTCGTCCGGTGCAACCACGGCAGCTGGCTCGACCATCACGCAGAATGTGGATAACGCACAGTTAGCCGTTGGTCGGGCGCGACAGAGAAACATCGATGGCTGGAAGCGGCCGGAGAAGATCAAGAAGAGCTGAGTTATCCACAGCGGCTTGAAGATCAAAAGATCGCAGCCTTCGGCAGCTCCTACAGGAGGTGTCGAAGGTTGCGATTTTTTTTGGGCGATGGCTTGACGATTGAAGGTCGATAGGTTTTGATTGCTTCCGTTATCTTTCGAATCGAAACTTAAATCGCCATGTCGAAACGCAACACGCCCCAGCGCCGGCACAACATCCTCGCCTTGCTCAATGAGCAGGGCGAAGTCAGTGTGGATGAACTGGCCAAGCGCTTCGAAACCTCGGAAGTTACGATCCGTAAGGATCTGGCTGCACTGGAAAGCCATGGGCTGCTGCTGCGCCGTTACGGCGGGGCGATCACCATGCCGCAGGAACTGGTCGCGGAAACCGCTCAGAGCATTTCCAAATACAAGCAGGCAATTGCTCGCGCGGCGGTGAAACGCATCCGCGAGCACGCCCGCATCATCATCGACAGCGGCAGCACCACCGCCGCCATGATCCCCGAGCTTGGCCAGCAGCCGGGTCTGGTCGTCATGACCAACTCCCTGCACGTTGCCAATGCCCTGAGCGAACTCGAACACGAGCCGGTGCTGCTGATGACCGGCGGCACCTGGGACCCGCATTCGGAGTCCTTCCAGGGCCAGGTCGCCGAGCAAGTACTACGCTCTTACGACTTCGACCAGTTGTTCATCGGCGCCGATGGCATCGATCTGGTGCGCGGTACTACCACGTTCAACGAATTGCTCGGCCTGAGCCGGGTGATGGCCGACGTGGCGCGGGAAGTGATCGTGATGGTCGAGGCCGACAAGATCGGTCGCAAGATCCCCAACCTGGAGCTGCCGTGGAGCAGCGTCCATACCCTCATTACCGATGATCGCTTGCCACAAGAGGCCCGCGATCAGATTCAGGCCCGCGGCATCACTGTGATTTGCGCGGCTGTCAGTCAGGAGAAATAAGCATGTGTGGAATTGTCGGCGCAGTGGCTGAACGTAATATCACCGCCATCCTGCTTGAAGGCCTCAAGCGCCTTGAATACCGCGGCTATGACAGTGCCGGTGTGGCGGTTTTCACCAACGATGAAAAGCTTGAGCGCATGCGCCGCCCGGGCAAGGTCAGCGAACTGGAAGCTGCATTGGCTGAACATCCGCTAGTGGGGCGTCTTGGTATCGCTCACACCCGTTGGGCCACCCACGGTGCGCCTTGCGAGCGTAACGCGCACCCGCATTTCTCCGGGGACATCGCCGTGGTGCACAACGGCATCATCGAGAACCACGAAGCCCTGCGTGAGCAACTGAAAGCGCTGGGTTATGTGTTCACCTCGGACACCGACACCGAAGTCATCGCCCACCTGCTGAGCCACAAACTCAAGGACCAGCCCGACCTGACCGTTGCCCTCAAGGCCACCGTCAAGGAACTGCACGGTGCCTACGGTCTGGCGGTGATCAATGCACTACAGCCGGATCGTCTGGTTGCCGCGCGCAGTGGCAGCCCGTTGGTGATCGGCCTGGGTCTGGGCGAGAACTTCCTCGCGTCGGACCAGTTGGCCCTGCGTCAGGTCACTGACCGTTTCATGTACCTCGAAGAGGGCGATATCGCCGAAATTCGCCGCGACAGCGTGCAGATCTGGGATGTGAACGGTCAGACCGTCGAGCGCCAGACCGTACAGTACAGCGACGGTGCCGAGGCCGCCGACAAAGGTGAATTCCGTCACTACATGCTCAAGGAAATCCATGAGCAACCGTCTGTGGTTCAGCGCACCCTCGAAGGTCGCCTGAGCAACAATCAGGTGCTGGTGCAAGCGTTTGGCCCGCAAGCCGCCGAACTGTTCGCCAAAGTGCGTAACGTACAGATCGTCGCCTGCGGTACCAGCTACCACGCCGGTATGGTCGCGCGTTACTGGCTCGAAGAGCTGGCCGGTATTCCGTGCCAGGTCGAAGTCGCCAGTGAATTCCGTTATCGCAAGGTGGTGGTGCAGCCGGACACCCTGTTCGTCACCATTTCTCAGTCCGGCGAAACCGCTGACACCCTGGCCGCGCTGCGCAATGCCAAGGAGCTGGGGTTCCTCGCAAGCCTGGCGATCTGCAACGTCGGCATCAGCTCGCTGGTGCGCGAATCCGATCTGACCCTGCTGACTCAGGCCGGTCGCGAAATCGGTGTGGCATCGACCAAAGCCTTCACCACGCAACTGGTCGGTCTGTTGCTGTTGACCCTGTCTCTGGGCCAGGTGCGCGGCACGTTGGGCAAAGACGTCGAAGCCACGCTGGTAGATGAACTGCGTCGCCTGCCCACCCGTCTGGGCGAAGCGCTGGCGATGGACAGCACGGTGGAAAAAATCGCCGAGCTGTTCGCCGAGAAAAAACACACCCTGTTCCTCGGCCGTGGCGCGCAGTTCCCGGTAGCGATGGAGGGCGCCTTGAAACTCAAGGAAATCTCCTACATCCACGCCGAAGCCTATCCGGCTGGCGAGCTGAAACACGGTCCGTTGGCACTTGTGGATAACGACATGCCGGTGGTCACCGTCGCGCCGAACAACGAACTGCTGGAGAAGCTCAAGTCCAATCTGCAGGAAGTCCGCGCCCGTGGCGGTGAACTGATCGTGTTCGCCGACGAGAAGGCCGGTATGACCAATGGCGAAGGCACCCATGTTGTGCAGATGCCACACATCCACGACATCCTTTCGCCAATCCTCTACACCATCCCGCTGCAGCTGCTCTCGTACTACGTCGCCGTGCTCAAGGGCACCGACGTCGACCAGCCGCGCAACCTGGCGAAGTCGGTGACGGTGGAATAAGTTATCCACAACTGATAACTACCCGCAAAAATCGCAGCCTCGGCTGCGATTTTTGTATCTGTCTGACTCGAGGGCATCCATGGACCGCTTCCAGGAAATGCAGATTTTCGCCACGGTGGCTCAGGAGCAGGGCTTCTCGGCGGCGGCGCGTCGTCTTGGCTTGTCGGCGGCCAGTGTCACTCGGGCAGTGGCGGCGCTGGAGCAGCGGATCGGTACGCAATTGTTGATCCGTACCACGCGCAGTGTGCATCTGAGCGAGGCCGGCCAGCGTTATCTGGAAGACTGTCGGAGAATTCTCGCCGAGGTGCAGGAAGCCGAGGATTCGGCTGCCGGCAGTCACGCCCAGCCCCGTGGGCAATTGACGGTGACCGCGCCGGTATTGTTCGGCGAGCTGTTTGTCACGCCGTTGATGGCCGGCTATCTGGCGCAGTACCCGGACGTTTCGATCAATGCGCTGTTGGTCGATCGGGTGGTGAGCATGGTCGAGGAGGGCATCGATGTCGCGGTGCGCATCGGTGATTTGCCGGACAGCAATCAGCACGCCATCCGTGTCGGCGAGGTGCGGCGGGTGATCTGTGGTTCACCGGATTACCTGGCTGAGCACGGGCGTCCCGAGCATCCGCAGGCGCTGGCCGGTGCGTCGGTGGTGGCGCCCTCGTCCATTGGTCAGTTGCGCAGTTGGCCGTTTCTGGATCAGGGCGAAGTGATCAGTGTGCGGCCCGAGCCTCGGCTGGTGGTCACCGCCAATCAGGCGGCGATTGCCGCTGCCTGCCTGGGGGTGGGGCTGACCCGGGTGTTGTCCTATCAAGTCGCCGGCAAGGTGGCCTCAGGTGAACTGGAAATTGTCCTCGCCGACTTCGAACTGCCGCCGCTGCCGATTCATGTGGTGTATCAGGGCGGGCGCAAGGCGCCGGCGCGGGTTCGCAGTTTTGTCGACCATGCGGTGAAGGTGTTGCGTGAGCATCCGGCGCTGCAGAACGCTGCGTTATTTCATCCGGTGAAATAATCGATTGCGATTGCTGGTGATTCTGTTGCTTTGAGGATAGGTGGAAGATGACGTCCACGGCGCTGCCATCCCGAACGGCGCCACCTCCAGCGGAGTCGACCATGCAAGCGATCAAACTCTACAACTTCCCGCGTTCCGGCCACGCCCATCGGGTGGAGCTGATGTTGTCCCTGCTGCAACTGCCGACCGAACTGATCCTGGTCGATCTGGCCAAGGGTGAACACAAGCAGGCGCCGTATCTGGCGATCAACAGCTTCGGCCAGGTGCCGGCAATCGATGATGGCGGTGTGGTGCTGGCCGATTCCAACGCGATCTTGGTGTATCTGGCGCTCAAGTACGGCAATGGCCGTTGGCTGCCGACCGATCCGCTGGGTGCTGCGCGGGTGCAACGCTGGTTGTCGGTGGCGGCGGGGCCGATTGCCTTCGGGCCGGCAGCCGCACGCTTGATCACGGTGTTTGGTGCACAACTGAATGCTGAAGAACTCATCACCCGTGCGCACAACCTGCTCAAGGTGATGGAGCTGGAACTGGGCAAGACCCCGTATCTGGCCGGCAGCGAGCCGACCATCGCCGACGTTTCCGCCTACAGCTACATCGCCCATGCGCCGGAAGGCAACGTGTCGCTGGACGACTACGCCAACGTTCGTGCCTGGCTGGCGCGGGTCGAAGCCTTGCCCGGTTTTGTCGGCATGCCGCGTACCGTCGCCGGTCTGCAAAAAACGGCCTGAAGACCCGGCCCGGTCTGTCCGGGCCCTCCACATTGCGCCAGCGGCGCGGGGAGATGCGTGATGGAACGTTCACCGTGGCACGCTGGCGAGCAGCAATTGCAGGCCCATGTCGGGGTTGCCGAACGCATGGAGGCCTTCGGCCGTAAGGTGATTCGCGACTGGATGCCGGATCAGCACCGCGCATTCTATGAGCAATTACCGTTCATGCTGTACGGCGCGGTCGATGCCGACGGTCGTCCTTGGGCCAGCGTGCTCGAAGGGGCGCCGGGGTTCGCCGGTTCGCCAGATCCGCAGCACCTGCAAATATCCAGTCTGCCGGCGGCCGATGATCCGGCGCAGTTGCTCGGCGGCGCGGCCATCGGTTTGCTGGGCATCGAACTGCACACCCGGCGGCGCAACCGCCTCAACGGTCGCGTCGGCGATCTCGACGCGAGCGGTTTCGCAGTCACGGTGGATCAGTCATTCGGCAACTGTCCGCAATACATTCAACTGCGCCAGTTTCAGCGTGTTGCGTTGAGCGATCCGCAGACCCGGCCAGCGCAGCATGGCGACGGTCTTGATGACGCGGCCCGGGCCATGATCGAAGGCGCCGATACCTTCTTTGTCGCCAGCTACGTCGATGTCGACGGACAACGTGCGGTGGACGTTTCCCATCGCGGCGGGCAGGCCGGTTTCGTCCGGGTCGAGGGCAATCGCCTGACCATCCCGGATTTTGCCGGCAACCTGCATTTCAATACCCTCGGCAATCTGCTGCTGAACCCGCGTGCGGGCCTGCTGTTCATCGACTTTTCCACAGGCGATGTGCTGCAATTGAGCGGGCGTACCGAGATCATCCTTGAAGGGCCGCAGATCGAAGCGTTTCAAGGCGCCGAGCGCTTGTGGACATTCGAGGTGGAGAAACGGGTGTGGCGCCCGGCGGCACTGGCCTTGCGCTGGCGCTTTGACGGCATGTCGCCCACCAGTCTGCTGACCGGTACCTGGGAGCAGGCCGATGCACGTTTGCAGGCCAAGGCGCTCGGTGACAGCTGGCGACCGCTGCGGGTGACGCGCATCGAACGGGAGAGCCAGCACATCCGCTCGATCTATCTGCAACCGGACGATGGCGCGGGGATGCCGGTGTTTCAGGCCGGGCAGCATTTGCCGCTGCGCTTTACCCTGGACGGTGAAACGCATATCCGCACGTACAGCCTGTCGAGTGCGCCATCGGACGACTTCTTGCGCATCAGTGTGAAGCGCGAGGGCCTGGTTTCAACGCACTTGCATCAGCAGATCCGCGTCGGCGATGTGCTGCAAGCGCGGGCGCCACAGGGGCATTTCACGGTTGCGCCGCTGGAACGACGGCCGCTGGTGCTGCTGGCGGCGGGTGTCGGCATCACGCCGTTGCTGTCGATGCTGCGCGAGGTGGTGTACCAAGGCCTGCGCACGCGCCGAATCCGACCGACATGGTTGCTGCAGAGTTCGCGCAGCCTGGCCGATCAGCCGTTTCGCCAGGAACTGGATCGTTTGCTGGAAAGCGCGGGCGATGCGGTACGGGTGATGCGCTTGCTCAGCCAGCCTGAGGCCGATGTGCACGAGGGCGAAGATTTCGACCGCCTCGGGCGCATCGACGGGGTACTGCTGCGCGATCTGCTGGAAGTCGAGGATTACGACCAGATCGATTTTGTGGTCTGTGGCCCCGGCGGTTTCACCCAAGGCCTGTACGACGGCTTGCGCGACCTGGACATTCGCGATGCGCGGATCCATGCCGAAACCTTCGGCCCCTCGACGCTCAAGCGCCAGCCGGACCCGGATGCGGTGGTCATTGCGCAGCCAGCGGCCGCCATCACGTCAGTGCCGGTGATGTTCGAACGTTCTGCCAAAGAGGCGCGCTGGCAACCGGACGGCGGCAGTCTGCTGGAGCTGGCGGAAAGTCGCGGGCTGCGCCCTGAGTTCAGTTGCCGGGGTGGTTCGTGCGGCACCTGCAAGACACGCCTGATCAGCGGCGCGGTGAATTATCCACAGCCCCCGGCGGACATGCCAGAGGCGGGGCAGGTGCTGATTTGCTGCGCAGTGCCGGCGCAGAGTGAGCAATTGCTGGTGCTGGATCTGTAACGCTTTCCCCCTGTAGGAGCTGCCGAAGGCGGCGATCTGTTGATTCTGGGTTTCTAAAATCAAAAGATCGCCGCCTTCGGCAGCGCCTACAGAAGATTGATGTCGTGTCTCAGGTCAGGCGTAGGACAGGTCTTTCTCTTGCAGTAACTCCTGATACAACTCGTTCCACTTGCGGCCCATTTCATCGGCAGTGAACAACTGCCGGTAACGCGCTTCGGCCTTCACTCCCATGGCGGCGGTACGCTCCGGGTTTTCCCACAAGGTGCGCATCGCCTCGCGAAACGCCTGTGGATTGCTCGGTGGCACCACCAGGCCGGTTTCGTTGTGGATATTGATGTAGCTGGTGCCGGTGCCGATTTCGCTGGAGATCATCGGCTTGCCGTACATGGCGCCTTCGAGCAGCGAGATACCGAACGCTTCGGAACGCAGGTGCGAGGGGAACACGATGGCGTAGCTCAGTTGCAGCAGGGCGACCTTGTCTTCATCGCCCAGGCGTCCGAGGAAGTGGATGTTGCGCAGACCCAACGCAGCAGCCTGGGCGTGCAGTTCCAGTTCCAGCGGCCCGGCACCGACGATCACCACCGGATAGTCCACGTCCTTCAAGGCGTCGAGCAGGATGTGCAGGCCCTTGTAGTAACGCATGACTCCCACAAACAGGAAAAACTTATCCCCAAGCTGCTGGCGCCAGCGGTTCATGCGTTCACTGTCGGCCTGTGGATAACCGGCCTTGTTCAAACCGTATGGAATCACCCGGGTCTTGTCCTGGAACTGCTGCAACACGTCGCTGGTGTGCAGGTAGTTCGGCGAGGCCGCGACAATCCGATCGGCGCTGGCGAGGAAGCGGTTCATCAGCGGCCGGTAGAGTTTGAGCAGATGCTTCTGGCGAATGATGTCCGAGTGGTAGGTCACCACGCTCGGTTTGTTCATGCCACTGGCGAAATGCACCAGGTCCATGAATGGCCACGGGAAGTGGTAGTTGACCACATCGGCTTCGGCGGCCAGTTCGCGAAACTGTTTGAACACACTCCAGGAGAACCCGGTGGAGGCGAACTGAATGTCGAGTCTGGCACGGTGTACTTCGTGCTGGCCCAGTTGCACCACGGGCGGCGTCGGGTCGGCGCTGAGGGTCAGGACCTGGCCGTCGATGCCGTGATGCGCGCCGCTCTCGCACAGCTGAAAGATCACCTGTTCGATACCGCCGACCGAGTCGGGCAAGTAGGTTTTGAAGAAATGAAGCACTCGCATTCAGCCTCCCATGGCCTGGCGGTAGGCACCGGCGGTGGCCTGTGCGCAACGTTCCCAGGAAAATAGCCGCGTCCGGTGCAATCCGGCTTCTCGGCAGACCTGCCAATGCGCTTGATCGTCGATCAGGCGATTCAGCGCATCGCGCAGGCCGTGTGCATCGTCAGGTTCAATATAGTTGCCGGCCGCGCCGGCGACTTCCGGCATGGCTGAAGACCGGGTCAGGATCACCGGGGTGCCGCTGGCCATGGCTTCCAGTACCGGCAGACCGAAGCCTTCGTACCGCGATGGAAACACCAGTGCCCGGGCGCCGGCCAGCAGTTGCGCCACCTGTTCATCGGGCAGATAGCCGAGCAGGCAAACGTGCCCCGACGCCAGCGCCTGGCGCAGTTCGTCGCTGAACTGGGTCTGTTGCCAGCCCGCCATGCCGACGATCAGCAGCGGAAAGCGCTG
Source organism: Pseudomonas serboccidentalis (assembly GCF_028830055.1). Classification (NCBI taxonomy): domain Bacteria; kingdom Pseudomonadati; phylum Pseudomonadota; class Gammaproteobacteria; order Pseudomonadales; family Pseudomonadaceae; genus Pseudomonas; species Pseudomonas serboccidentalis. The sequence goes on along the minus strand of NZ_CP101655.1, from coordinate 1,473,865 downwards.
ACGCACGGCCTCCGGCAGCAGGGCATGGGCACGCAGGGCCAGGCTCAGGTTCTTGCGCGGCTCCAGGGTGCCGACACACAGGAAATATTCGCGCGCGGCAACGGCATGCGCCTTGAGTACCGCCTCGATGGCCTGCGGTTCTCGTGGGTGGAAGCGCTCGGCTACACCCAGTGGCGCAACCACAAAGCGCTCGGCCGGCAGGCCGAAATAGGCTTGAGCCTCATCGGCAATCGCCTGTGAGTCGGTGATGATTCGCTGCGCCTGTTGCACACCAGCGGCCAGGCGCCGTTCGATTTCCTTGAGGCGCGCTGCGGGTTGGGTGTCAGGGAAATGCAGATGAGTCAGGTCGTGCAGAGTGATCACGGTCGGACCGTCGAAGGCCAGCGGCCACAGGCTCGGTTCGTGATACAGGTCGAGGTCTTGCGTACGGCCCTGATCGAAGCGTTTCTGCTCCAGCCAGCGTCGCGCCTGATAGGCCCCGGGGATCTGCCGTAGCAGCGGCGTCAGCCGCGAGTAGCCGGGCATGGCCGCATCCGGCAGGGCCGAGCTCCAGCCCCAGCCATGAAATAACGCCACCTCGACATCGGTGGTACTGCGCAAGGCGCGGACCAGTTCGGCGACGTAATGGCCGATGCCGGTGCGTGGCGCCTGAAGAATCCGCGCGTTAAGAGCAATGCGCATGCTGGCTCTCGGGCGCGGGCAGGGAATGGTTCAGGTTGCGCTCGATACGCTGGACCAGTTGCGCGCTCGCTTCACGCCAGCTCAGCCAGCGCCACTGGTCCAGGCCCATGGGTGCCGGAAACACCCCCGAGCGCTCCATTTCGATCACCAGGTCGGTGAGGCTCTGCGGGTTGTCCAGATCGAAATACGCCATGTAATCGCCGCCGATTTCGCGGAATACCGGAATGTCGCTGGCCATCGCCGGGAGTCCGCGTTGCATGGCTTCCACCAAGGGCAGGCCGAATCCTTCGACGTACGACGGGAACACCAGCGCGGTGGCATGGGAATAGGCGTGCTCAAGGCTTTTGTCCGACAACGTGTTGAACATGAACAGGCGACGGTTCAGTTGCGGATGCTGGCGGATCCGCTCGATCAGCGCCTCGCACTTCCAGCCGATTTTCCCGGCAATGCACAACCGCGCCGTGGAACCGGCCGCCCAGGCCCGTTCGAAGGCATCGAGCAGGTAGGCGTGGTTCTTGCGCGGTTCGATGGTGCTGACCATCAGGAACACCGGTTCCGGGGACTTGAACATGTTCAGCAGGCTGCGATCGATTTCAGAGGCGGCGTCGCTCAGGTCCAGTTCGGAACCCAGATGGAAATAGTCGAACCAGCGCTGCTGGACCTGTTGTGTGCCGATCCGGCGCAACATCTCCTGGCGCACCTGATCGCGAATGGTGGTCGAGATCGCGACATAGCCGTCAGCCGTGCGCGCGATCCAGTCAAACCAGTCGTTGAACACCTTGACCAGGCCTGCATCGCAAAACTGCGGATGGGTCAGCGGAATCAGGTCGTAGATGACCGAAACGATGCCCACGCCATCGCGTTTGAGCTGTTCGGCCAAAGGGAAAAAATTGGCGTGCCAGGATGAGTCGAGCAACACCAGTTGATCACCGGCCTGATGTTGCAAGGGCACGCAGCGCTCGGGCACGGGCTTGCCCTTGAGCAGGCGCGCGAGCACGCGCATCGGCAGGCTGAAACAGGCAAACGCCGTGAGCCGGCAGAGCACGTACAACACCCGTCGGGCGAAATGCGACCGGCTGAAAGGGCGGCGTCGTTCCAGGGCGCGATGGCGCAGCCAGAAGCCGTTGGCCCACTGTTCCAGTTTCACCCGCAGGCTGGTCAGATTGATTTTCGGCGTTTTTATCGGGGCCAGGCTTTTCACCTGATACAGGGCACCGTCGAGCATCACCACAGGGATGCATTCGCGCTCGGCGCTGGCGTCGGGCAACTGTTGAATGACGTTGCGCACCACCCGTTGAATGCCCGAGTTGGCGGACGGGTGTTCGAAGACGTACGTGCACTCCACCAACAGTCGTGTCATCGCGAGATCTCCTTGTCAGGCAATTGCTCTGTGCGTTCACGGGAACGGCTGATGTCGGTCCGGGCTTGCAGCCATGAGCAGCCGACGAAGTCTTCCTGACGATTGTTGATGACGTGGAAAACCAGACCGTAATCGCGCCATTCGAAGTTGCGGTCCAGGTGCGAGTCCAGGCGCGACAGGCTCAGCGCCACCGAATAGCTGCCCTTGCCCAGGCGCATGTCGAAGGTGAAGCGGAAGGTCACCTGTTCACCGGCACTCAGGTCGGTAATCGCCTGATCCTGACGGTGGGTATTGATGCCGTAGATCGCCTGGCCGAGGCGATCCTTGATCAGAAAGCCCAGCACCAGCCGCTCGATGTCCTCGCGTACCTCGGTTTGCACTTCCAGCACCACCGGCTGGCCGACTTCCGCGACCTCCAGGCTGCGGCCCTGAGCGTCGAGCAGGCGCACGCTGACAATCCCGGCCTCACCGGTGCCGGAAATGGTTTGCACCTGACCATTGGCGAGCATTTCCTGACGCACGATCTGGCCTTCGCGCTGGGCGAGCATGGCGTTGTAGTAGTCCATGACTTCTTCGGGTTTGCCGCGCATGGCCAGACGCCCGTTCTCCAGCAGGATCGCGGTGTCGCAGATCGACTGAATCGCCGAGCGGTCATGGGACACGATCAGCAGGGTGGTGCCGGCCTTGCGGAAGTTGCGGATGCGTTCAAAACTTTTGTGCTGGAAGTAGGCATCGCCCACCGACAGCGCTTCATCGACGATCAGGATGTCCGGACGGCGCGCGGTGGCGACGCTGAAGGCCAGGCGCATTTGCATGCCGCTGGAGTAGGTGCGCACCGGGTGATCGATGGCTTCGCCGATTTCGGCAAAGCTTTCGATTTGCGGCATCAGCGCTTCGATCTCTTCGACCTGCATGCCCAGCAACTGGCCGGCCATGAATGCGTTCTGGCGGCCAGTGAAGTCCGGGTGAAAACCCATGCCCAGTTCCAACAGGGCGGCGACGCGGCCTTGCAGTTGTATCTGCCCGCAGCTTGGTTGCGTGGTGCCGGTGATCATCTTCAGCAGGGTGCTTTTGCCCGCGCCGTTGACCCCAACAATGCCGACGGCTTCGCCGGGCTGGATCTCGAAATCGATGTCCTGCAGGACCCAGTGCAAGTGGTGCCGGGTGCCCGAAAACGGCACCAGCCACTCGAACAACCGGCTCCAGCGATTGGGGTATTGCTTGTAGGCCTTGCCCAGGCCACTGACGCGTATATGTCCCATCAGAGTTCATCCACCATTTCGCCGACACGTTGTCGGAACAGGCGCAGGGCCATGGCGCAGAACAGCAGGCCGATAATCAGCAACGGCATCAGCGACGGCCAGTTCGGCCACTGGTTGTAGAGGAACACGTTCTGGTAGCTGGTCATCAGCGCCGTCATCGGGTTGAGGCTGATCAGATGCTGGATGCCCGGCGGCAGGATCGACAGCGGATATACGATTGGCGTCAGCCAGAACCAGAACTGCAGGCAGATGCCGAACATCTGCCCGACATCACGGAAGAATACGTTGAGAATGCCGAGGATCATCCCCAGCCCGGCGGCGAAGATCACTTGCACGATCAGCAGTGGAATCAGCGCCAGCAAGGCCATGCCGGGCAGGCGTCCACTGATCAGCAGAAAGCCGAAGAACAGCGCCAGGATGATCGCGAAGTTGATCCCGGCGTTGAGCAGCGCAATCACCGGCAGGCAAATGCGCGGGAAGCTGATCTTCTTCAGCAGGTTGGCGTTTTCCAGAAACATGCTCTGGCTGCGCGAGGTGATTTCCGCAAACAGCCCCCAGGTCAGCAGGCCGGCGCACAGGTACACGCTGTAGGCCAGGCCGTCATCCACACCCGGCAGGCGCGCGCGCATGATCTGGGAAAAGATCACCGTGTACACAACGATCATCGATAACGGATTGAGCACGGTCCACAACGCGCCGAACAGCGAATTGCGATAACGCGCCTGAAACTCGCGTTTGACGCTGCCGAGGATGAATCCGCGGTAGCTGCGCAGCGAGCGGTACAGGGAAAGCAGCATCAAACCGTCCTGCCGTATTGGTCTTCGAAGCGCACGATGTCATCTTCACCCAGGTATTCGCCGCTTTGTACCTCGATGATCACCAGGTCGATCACGCCGGGGTTTTCCAGGCGATGCCGGTGCCCGGCGGCAATGAACGTCGATTCGTTCTTGGCCACCAGATGGGTACCGGTGCCGTTGTTGGTGACCTTGGCCATGCCTTCGACCACCACCCAGTGTTCGTTGCGGTGATGGTGCATTTGCAGCGACAGCTTGCCGCCGGGCTTGACCACGATGCGCTTGATCTTGAAGCGCGGGCCTTCCTCGAGCACGGTGTAGGTGCCCCACGGGCGGCTGACCGTACGGTGCAGGCGATAGGCTTCGTGAGATTTGTCCTTGAGTTGCTTGGCCACGCGTCGTACATCCTGGGCCCGGTCGGCATGGGCCACCAGCACCGCGTCGGCGGTGTCGACGATAATCAGGTTATCCACGCCGACAGCGGCCACCAGCCGGCCTTCGCTCTGCACGAAATTGTTGTGACTGTCGATAAAGATCGCTTCGCCGCTGGCGCGATTGTTGTCGGCATCGGCCGGTACCAGCGCTGCCACGGCGCCCCATGAACCGATGTCGCTCCAGTCGAAACCGGCGGGCACCACCACGACTTTTTCCGAGCGTTCCATCAACGCGTAATCGATGGAAATGTCGGTGATTTCAGCGAACAGGTCCGATGACAGTTCCTGTTGCAGGCAGCCGACAGTTTCCACCGGGGCGCTGGCAGCCATGCAGGCGCGGGTCTGTTCCAGCAGCTCTGGCGCGTGCAGTTGCAGCTCGTTGATCAGGGTGGCAGTGGTGAAGCAGAACATGCCCGAGTTCCACAGGAAGTTGCCGCTTTCCAGGTAATGCGTGGCGGTCTGCAGATCGGGTTTCTCTACGAAGCGCTGCACTTTGGCCGCGCCTTTGGCATCCAGTGGTGCACCGGTCTCGATGTAGCCGAAGCCGGTTTCCGGCGCGGTCGGCACCACGCCGAAGGTCACCAGATAACCGTCCTTCGCCAGATTGACGGCGTGTTCGACGGCGCTCTTGAGTGCTTCCTGATTGACGATCAAATGGTCGGCCGGCATCACCACCATGATGGCGTCGTCACCGTGCAATGCCTGCAGCGACAGGGCGGCGGCGGCAATCGCCGGGGCGGTGTTGCGTCCGGTCGGCTCCAGCAGGAAGTGCCCGCGATGGCGCGATACGTGAGCAGCGCAATAGTGATCCTTGCTCTGGAAGTAGTACTCGCGGTTGGTCACCGTGACGATGTCGCCCCAACCGTCCAGCAATGCAGCGGCACGCTGATAGGTCTTGCCCAGCAATGACTGGCCGTCGGGCAGGGCCATGAACGGCTTGGGATGGCCTTCGCGGGACACCGGCCACAAACGCGTACCGGCACCGCCGGACAGAATCACGGGAATGAGCATGACCTACTCCTTGGCGACGCGTTTCATGTCCGCATCCATCATCATGCGGATCAGGGTGTCCAGGTCGGTTTTCGGTTTCCAGCCCAGCACACGCTGCGCCTTGGCCGGGTTGCCGAGCAGCACTTCAACTTCGGCCGGGCGGAAGAACGCCGGATCGATTTTCACGTAGTCGCGGTAGTTCAGGCCGACGTGATCGAAGGCGATGCGGCACATTTCGCGCACGGTGGTGGTGACGCCGGTGGCGACCACGAAATCGTCAGGCTTGTCCTGTTGCAGCATCAGCCACATGGCCTCGACGTAGTCACCGGCAAAACCCCAGTCGCGTTTGGCGTCGATGTTGCCCAAGGCCAGTTCCTGTTGCTTGCCCTGCTTGATACGGGCAGCGGCGTCGGTGACCTTGCGGGTGACGAATTCAATGCCGCGCAGTGGCGATTCGTGGTTGAACAGGATGCCGCTGCTGGCGTGCAGGTCGAAACTCTCGCGGTAATTGACGGTGATCCAGTGGCCGTAAAGTTTGGCCACGCCGTAGGGGCTGCGTGGATAGAACGGGGTGTTCTCGTCCTGTTGCTCGGCCTGGATCAGACCGAACATTTCGCTGGTGGAGGCCTGATAGAAACGGGTGTGCGGACTGAACTGACGGATCGCTTCGAGCAGGTGGGTCACGCCCAGGCCATCGACGATGCCGGTGGTCACCGGTTGATTCCAGGACGCGGCGACAAAACTTTGCGCGGCCAGGTTGTAGACCTCGTCCGGTGCCGACTGGATGACTGCGCGCTGCACCGAGCAGGCATCGGCCATGTCACCGTCCAGGTAGACGATGTCGGCTTCGACGCCCATCTCACGCAGGCGCCAGCGCGAATCGCTGCTGCGCCGTGCGACCAGACCGTGAACCTTGTAGCCTTTGTCGAGCAGCAGTCTGGCCAGATAAGCGCCGTCCTGGCCGGTGATCCCTGTGATCAGTGCACTTTTCATTCTTGTCGTACTCGCTGCTCCCAGTCGGACAGGATCGCCCGCAGGGATTGTTGTGTTGTGATTTCAGGCGTCCACCCCGTGGTCCGGGCCAGCCTGGCGTGACTGCCGCAAACGCGACGCTGATCGGCACGGCGCATGCGCGCCGGATCCTGGACGAGTTGCAGGTCGACCTCGGCGAGGACGCCCATCTGCTCGATCAAACTACGGATACTTTGCTCGCGGCCCGAGCAGATGTTGTAGACCTGCCCCGGGGTGCCTTTTTCCAGCAGTGCGAAATAAGCCGAGATCACATCGCCGACATCGAGAAAGTCCCGCGTGACGTCGATGTCGCCGACCTCCAGTTGCGGGGCTTGCAGACCTTGTTTGATGCGGTTGATCTGGCGCGCAGCACTGGCGATGACAAAGTTGTCTTTCTGCCCGCTGCCGATGTGGTTGAACGGCCGCGCCACCAGCACCGGCCAGCCTTCGCTCAGGCCCCATTGCAGGCTGAGAAACTCCGCTGACAGTTTGCTCACCGCATACGGATTGCGCGGGCAGGGCGGTTGGAGTTCGGTGATGGGCAGGGCGCTTTCGGCAACTTGACCATAGACGTCGCCGGAGCTGACATACAGGAAGGTCCCCTGAAATCCGCGCGCCTTGAGCGCCTGCAACAGATTGAGGGTACCGAGCAGATTGATTTCGAGGGTGCGGGCCGGGTCGCGGAAGGCTTCGGGAACGAAGGTCTGGCCGGCCAGGTGAATCACCGCGTCGGGCAATTGCGGCCACAGGTCGGCGAGGCTTTGCGGTGCCGTGAGATCGTAGGGGGTGGCGGCGGGCAGCAGTTCCCATGTCGAATCAGGCTGTGCCAGACGCGACTGGAGATGTTGTCCCACGAATCCACTCAGGCCCGTGACGAACAGACGCTTTTTCAAACAGCGACCCCTTGGTCTTAAACTTTCGCCACTTTCCCACAGGCTTTGAGGAGAAGTCTGTCAGGCCGGATGAAAAAGACCGACATGGAGACAGGCGAAGTCATTGTTGTAGTTGTTTGTTACCAATCTGTGCCAATTGCGCAGCAATTTCAACAGCGCAAACCGTGACCGGTCAGTTCTCGTCAGCGTAGCCCGATTTATTCTCGTCGGGCGGTTCCCGGATTCACGAAGGATGTGTTTAGAATGGCCCTCGTCGCCATCTCCCCGGGGTCGCCGGGGTTGTTGCGCAACAGGGTGAAACCAGCCACTAAAACAAGAACGAAGACGAGCTCCATGACGAAGGACGAGCAGCGGTGATCCCGACTCGATCCAGCGCCTGGCCGTCATAGCGTGAAACTGCCGGGATGGTGGTTTCACCGTGGGATGCCATGAATTTCATTCTTTACTCGGACGTCAACGACCGCTCCATCAGCCAGAGTCTGGGGCGTCCGGAATACAGCTATTACTTCGTGCTCAAGGCCTACCGTCCCGTGCTGGAAAGCCTTGGGCAAGTGCACGTCGTCTCGTCGGCGGCCGAAGTCGACCCGTTGTACCGGCAACTGCAACTGGCCGGTCAGGACTGCCTCTTCGTTTCGTTTGCTCCACCGCATAAAACCCCGACTGACCTGCAATGCCCCGTGGTTTGCGTGATCGCCTGGGAGTACGACTCGATTCCGGTCGACCCTCGCGATGATGACTCCCGTCACGACTGGAGCCGGATCCTGGCCCGCCATGGTCGTGCGATCACCTTGTCCAGGCACACGGCACAAGCCATTCGCCGGGCCCTGGGCGAAGATTTCCCCGTGCTGGTGTTGCCGACCCCGTTGTGGGAAGGCTTCGCCGGCGTGCGCCAGCAATACCCTGCTGCACCGGTGAACCCGGGCGCGTTGTTGCAGATCAAGGGCTGCATCATCGACAGCCGCACCCTCGGGTTGTCTGCCGATGGATTGATTGCACCCACGCCCAACGAGCAGGCAGTGGAGGCCTGCGAGCCGGTCGAGGTCGCTGCGCCGTCCGAACCTGCCCCTCCACCACCGGAGCTGACCCTGCGCCGGCGTGCGTTCATCACCAGGCATTACTTGCGCGAAGGCTGGCGGGCGGCTGCGGCCCCCAACGAACACCGACTGCTGTTTCTGCTCAAGCACAATCTGCTGTTGTGGTATCGCGAAGCCGTGCGCGATTTGCTGCCGATCGCCCTGCGCCGTCACTTGTTCCGCTTGCGCGCACCTGCTCCCGCAGTCTTGCCGCCGGACGCTGGCAACAGCGAAGCGCCCGCGGTGGTCGAGCATCCGCAGGCCAGCCTGCCGGACACCACCGCCACGGTGCAGACCGAGGTCAGCGGTGTGGTGTATGTGAGCGTGTTCAACCCCGAAGACGGGCGCAAGAACTGGCATCACCTGATCACGGCATTCTGTTGGGCCATGCGCGACGTCGAAGATGCCACGCTGGTGTTGAAGATGACGCAGAACGATCTGACGACCTATTACGTGCATCTGATTACCTTGTTGTCGCAGCTCTCGCCATTCGCCTGCCGGGTGGTGGTCATGCACGGTTACTTGCAGGATGAGGAGTTTGCCAGGCTTTACGGTGCGGCCAGCTTTTACGTCAACGCGTCCCGTTGCGAAGGCTTGTGCCTGCCGCTGATGGAGTTCATGTCCTGTGCCCGTCCGGTGATTGCACCGGACCACACGGCGATGCACGACTACATCGATGAACGCGTCGGCTTCATCGTCAAGTCCAGCCGCGAGCCGACGATCTGGCCGGACGACGTGCGGATTCTCTATCGCACCCTGCGCCATCGCCCGGACTGGGGCTCGTTGAAAACGGCCTACGAAAACAGTTACGCCATGGCCAAAAACGACCCGGTGGCCTATCAGGTCATGGCCCTGGCCGCCAATGAACGCATGCGCGAGTACTGCAGTTTTGCCCCGGTGCAGCAGCGTCTGGCGCAATTTCTTCAGCTGACGCCGAGTGCAAGCCCACAGCTGATCGCCGAGGCGGGGACTGCATCATGCTGATCATCATTCATTCGGAAACCAACAAGAGCAACATCCAGCAGAACCTCGGACGTCCCGAGTACAGCTACTACTTTGTGCTCAAGGAATTCCGCCCCGTGCTCGAGCGCCTGGGGCAAGTCATTGAGGTGAGCAACCCGGACGAACTGGTCGATCGGCTGTACTTCGATTGCCTGAGTCGCGGCGAAGCGTGCGTGTTCCTGTCGTTCTCGCCGCCGCATCGCACGCCGATTCATTACGCCTGCCCGACCATCCCGGTATTTGCCTGGGAGTTCAGCACCATCCCCACCGAGAGCTGGCACGGCGAACCGCGTCACGACTGGCGTGTGGTCTTGAACGCCTGTGGCATGGCGATTACCCATTCGAGTTTCACGGTCGATGCCGTCCGTGACGTGATGGGCGCGGACTACCCGATCTGCGCGATTCCTGCACCGGTGTGGGATCGCTTCGCCGCCCGTGGCGCGCAGTTGCGCAAGCAGCCAGTGGTCGAAGCCGTGCAGTTGAAGCTGCGCGGCCTGTTGCTCGACAGCCGTACTGTAGATCTGCGCGCCTACGGTCCACCGGGATTGTGCGAAGGCACGCCGCTGTCGTTTGCCGGGCCGGCGCAGGACTGCCAGTTGCAGCTGGACGGCGTGGTTTACACCTCAGTGTTCAACCCGTACGACGGGCGCAAGAACTGGCAGGACATGATCAGCGGGTTTTGCACCACATTCCGTGACGTCGCCGATGCCACCCTGGTGCTGAAGCTGACGCACCATGACATCGCCAATGCCCTGAACGACATGCTGCATCACCTGTACAAGAACCAGTCCTACCAGTGCCGGATCGTGCTGATCCACGGTTATCTGGCGGACGCCGATTACGAAGCGCTGGTGCAGGCCACCAGCTACGTGGTCAACAGTTCCTATGGCGAAGGGCAGTGCCTGCCGCTGATGGAATTCATGTCCTGTGGCAAACCGGCGATTGCGCCGCTGAACACGGCGATGGCCGACTACGTCGACAGCGACAATGCGTTCATTGTCGATTCCACCGACGAGCTCACGGCCTGGCCCCATGATCCACGGGCAGCCTACCGCACCTTGCGCTACATGACTGATTGGGACTCGTTGTGCGCGGCGTATCGCGCCAGTTACGAGGTGGCCAAAAACGACGTCGAACGCTATGCGCGGATGTCCGAACATGCCGTTCACAACCTGCAGCGGTTCTGCAGTCAGGCGAGTGCCGAACAGCGTCTGCGGACATTTTTTGCCCAGCGCGCGCAGGCCCTCGAGCCGTTGTCCGTGGAAGTTTCGAGCGCATGATCCGGCGCCTGCTCGCACGCTTGCGCCCGGCACCGTTGCCTGTTGCATCTGCACCTGAGCCACTCGCTCAGGTCTCGCCACGGGACGTGGGCCTGCATGACGCGATCCTCGACGGCTGGTTTTTGCCCGACAGCGGCGAATTGCTCAAGGGCTTCGCCATCACGGCTGACGACACCTTGCTCGACGTCGGTTGCGGCGAAGGCGTAGCGACGTTGTTCGCCGTGCGGCAGGGCGCGTCGGTGATTTTCACCGACAGCGAACATGACAAGGTCCGCGATCTGGCGCGGCAGGTTGAAGCGCAGAGCAACAAACCTAATCTGGGCCTGGTCAGCAACAGCCTGCCATTGCCGCTGGCCGCCGGTTGCGCCAGCAAAGTGGTGTGCATGGAAGTGCTGGAGCACATCGATCAGCCGGAGCCGTTCATGGCCGAACTGGTGCGCATGGGCCGCCCCGGCGCGCAGTATCTGCTGAGTGTCCCGGCGCCGGTGGGCGAGCACCTGCAGCAGGGCATCGCCCCGGCCAGTTATTACCAGACACCCAATCATGTGCAGATTTTCACCGAGCAGCGCTTTGCCGAACTGGTGAAGAACGCCGGGCTGGTGATCGAGCATCGGCAGGCCAGCGGGTTCTTCTGGGTGATGGGCATGATCTTCTTCTGGGCCAGCGAACGCGCCGCCGGCCGTGACCTCGGTGGCGCGGTGCGCGACCGGATTCAGGCGCCGTACCCGCCGCTGATGGAGAGCTGGGCGCGTACCTGGCAGGACCTGCTGGCGCAGCCCGACGGCCTGGTCATCAAGCAACTGCTCGACCGCTTCATGCCCAAGAGCCAGGTGATCATCGCCCGCAAACCGCTGGCTGGCGAAACACGCGCCGGGAGTCAGCCGTGAGCGCCAAGCGGATCATGGACATCGAGGTGCTGCGTGCCATCGCTGTCCTCGGCGTGCTGTTCCATCACCTGCAGGGCAGCCTGTTCACCGACACCGTGCCACTGCTGGAAAAAGTCCACGCCTGGGCGCAACCGTGGTGGGGCGTCGATCTGTTTTTCGCGATCTCCGGTTTTGTCATCGCCCGCAGCCTGATCCCCGCGCTGCGAGGCTGCACGACGCGTCAGGAATATTGGCAACAGACGCGTAATTTCTGGCTGCGTCGGGTGTTTCGCCTGTTGCCCTCGGCCTGGTTATGGCTGGCGCTGATCCTGCTGGCGTGCATGTTTCTCAATCGCTCTGGCGCTTTTGGCAGCCTGCCCGCCAACCTGCAGGCGACGCTGGCGGGGGTGTTGCAGTACGCCAATTTCCGCTTTGCCGACAGCTTCTTTCATTACGAGTACGGCAGCAGTTTCGTCTACTGGAGCCTGGCCCTGGAGGAGCAGTTTTACCTGCTGTTCCCGCTGCTGATTCTGGTGTGCCGCAGGCATCTGGTCTGGGCCTTGCTGGCACTGATTGCGGTGCAACTGTTCACCTTGCGCACGCCGTTGCTGATGGTGGTGCGCACCGACGCACTGGCGCTGGGTGTGCTGCTGGCGATGTGGAGTGCGCAACCTTCGTACTGGCGCTGGCAGCCGACGTTTCTGCGGCGTCCGTGGGCCGGCGTGTCAGTGCTGATCGGTGTGGCGCTGCTGATGAGTTACATGGCCACCGACCGTTTCACCTTCGCGCCTTATCGCATCGGCTCGATTGCCGTGCTCGGTGCGCTGCTGGTGTGGATTGCCTCGTACAACCGCGATTACCTGCTGCCGGCGGGCCATCTGCAACGGCTGATGGCGTGGATCGGCAGCCGTTCCTACGGCATTTACCTGATTCACATCCCGGCCTATCTGCTGGTGCGTGAGCTGATCTTCCGCTTGCAGGCTGCCGGTTTGCCGAGCCCGGCCGGGCACCCGATTCTGACTTTGCTGATCGCCTTTGGCCTGATCGTGCTGCTCAGCGAGCTGAACTACCGCTTCATCGAAATGCCGATGCGCAATCGTGGGGCTGCCCTGGTGCGGCGCCTCGACACGTCCCGAACTGCCGTTTCATCTCCCGGAGCCACCTCATGCTGAGCCTATTGAAGAAACTCACGGCGGCGACGCCTGCACCGGCCCCCGCGCAACCTGCCGCCCCGGTGGCGGACAAGGTCGATCCGTACATGCTCGGCCTCTACGACGCCAAGCTCAGCGGCTGGTTCAACCAGGAAACCGGCGAGCTGTTCAAGGGCTTTCCGGTGACCGCCGATGACACCCTGCTCGATGTCGGCTGTGGTGACGGCGGTAATGTGCATTTCTGCGGCATGCGCGGGGCGAAGATCATCATTGCCGACATCGACGGCGCCAAGGTCGAGGCCACCCGCCAACGCCTGAGCGATACCCCGGCGCGCAGCGTCGAGTGCCACGTCACCGACTGCAACCCGTTGCCGATTGCCGACGGCACCGCTACCCGGGTGGTGTCCACCGAAGTCATCGAGCACGTCGACGACCCGGCACAGTTCCTCGCCGAACTGGTGCGGGTCGGCCAGTCCGGTGCGCTGTACCTGCTGAGCGTGCCGCACCCCAGTTCCGAAGACTTGCAGAAGGACATTGCAGCGCCGGAGTATTTCCGCAAGCCCAACCACATTCGCATCATCAGCGAAGCGCAGTTCAAGGCGATGGTCAGCGACGCCGGGCTGGAGATCATCAGCCACAGCCAGTACGGTTTTTACTGGTCGATGTGGATGCTGCTGTTCTGGGAAGCCAAGGTCGATTTCAGCAACCCGGATCACCCGTTGCTCAATCATTGGGCCGACACCTGGCAAGCGGTACTCGACTCGCCCCGTGGCGCGCAGATCAAGCAAGCGCTGGATGCGGTGGTGGCGAAAAGTCAGGTGATCATTGCCCGCAAGCCCTGAGTCACTCCTACAGGGAATTGTGTACCCTGCATTTTTGTATCGGCAGGGAATAGGCATTTCATGCGGTTCGGCTTTTCGATTTTGATCGCGGCGCTGCTGCTCGCTGCTTGCGAGCGGCATGACGCCCCCGCCCTCGATCAACAACTTTATATCTGGCAACGCCAATGGACCCCGGCCCATGACGCCGCCCTGCGCGACAGCCGCGAGAGCTTCTCGACACTGCGTGTGCTGGCCTTGCAGGCCTTTCCCAATGACGGCTGGCATCGGGCGCGAATCGATGCGCCGTTGCTCAAGCACGACGGCCGGCCGCTGATTGCGGTGATTCGCCTCGACGGCCAGCTCAAGGGGCTGGATCAGGCGCAGGTCACGGCGCAGATTCTTCAGGTTGTCGTCGACTGGCAGACGCAGGGGCTGACCCTGAGCGGCGTCGAGATCGACCATGATGCCGGCAACGCGCGCCTGCCGGATTACATCGAGTTCCTCACGCATCTGCGTTCCGCATTGCCCGCGTCGTTGCCGCTGAGCATCACCGCGCTGCCAGCATGGCTCGGCAGTCCACAGTTGCCGACGTTGCTGGCCACGGTCGACAGCAGCGTGCTGCAGGTGCATGCCGTCAGTGATCCGCGCCGCGGCTTGTTCGATCCCGAGCAGGCGCGGCGCTGGGCCGACGACTGGGGCAAGGTCAGCCGCAAACCGTTCTATCTGGCGCTGCCGGCCTACGGTGTGGCGCTGCTGCCGGATGCTGGCGGGGCTCCGGTGGTGGAGAGTGAAGTGCCGGTCGAGCGCGATGGGCAACGCCGGGAGCTGCTCGCCGATCCGTTGCAACTGAGCACGCTCGCCAAGGCCCTGCGCGAAGACCCGCCGGCGCACCTGGCAGGGCTGATCTGGTTTCGCCTGCCGTTGCCCAATGACCGTCGGGCCTGGAGCCTGACCACGTTGCGCGCCGTGGCTCGCGGCGATGCGTTGAGCAGCCGGCTCGGTCTGACCTTCAGTGAATACGACGGTCTCTATGACATCCACCTCGCCAACCCGGGCAATCTCGACGCGGCCTGGCCTGCGCAGTTGCGCGTGAAGGCGCGCGGTTGTGAAGGCGCCGATGCGCTCGCCGGTTACTCGTTGCAACAGAGCGCGGATCTGCTTACCTTCACCCGCCTGCGTGACGGCCGATTTCCCGCGGGCGGACAACGCGCCATCGGTTGGGCGCGCTGTGCATTTATTGATCAAGGAGGTTCGCATGTTGACCCGTAACTGGCCCCGCCATCTGCTCTGCCTGAGCCTCAGCCTGCCGCTGGGTTCGGCGCTGGCCTGCGGCCCGGACTTCCCGATGCGTCTGCTCGACAATCGCGGGCAAACCCTGGCCGATCTGCCGGAGGGCAACTTCAACTTCGAGATCAGTCGCCTGGGCAAAACCATTGCCGGGCTGAAGAACATCACCGCGGCGACACACAACCCCGACGATCTGTACGGTGACGAGAGCGAGCCTGCTGCGGTTCGCGAAAAAGCCGAGCAGGTCGGTCTGAGCGCCGAGCAACAAGCATTGGTCAAGCAGCTGCGCGGCCTCACCGATGCACGTCAGGTCGAGGCTCAGGGCGCCAGTCTGCCGGCGGAAATCCGTCTGTATGTGGCTGGCGCGGTAGCGTTTGCCACGGGCGATCATCAACTGGCCGTCGAGTATTTCAACAAGGTGCTGGCGCTGCCGGCCGATCAGCGTCCGCTGCGCAGCACTTGGGCGGCGTATTCCCTGGGCCGGACCTGGTTTGCCATGAGTGCCGAGGCGGGCGATGCCATCGAAGCGCTGGAGCAGGCGCGCGAGGCGTTCCGTCAGACCCGGCAGATGAGCATCGATGGCTTGAGCGATCCGCTGGAACTCGGTGTGGCCAGCCTCGGCGAAGAGGCGCGGGTGCTGCGTACCGCTGGCGACTGGAATGGCGCCATCGAACTGTATGAAGCGCAGAACCTGCACGGCTCGGCCGTGGGTTACACCTCGCTGAAACAACTGATGAATGAACTGGCTGAGCTGCCTGAGAATGAACTGGCGGATTTGCTGCAGCGCAAAGCGGTGCAGCAGTTGGTGACGGCTTCCTTGGTCAGCCGGCTTGGCTGGTCGTACGGCGATGAACCACCGAACGAGAAAAAACTCGTCAAACTGCTGCAGAACAGCACGCGCGGCAGCCTCGAAAACGCGGATCGTCTGGCGGCATTGAGTTATCAACAGGGTGATTACGCCGGTGCCAAGGCTTTTCTCGAGAACGCCGGTGACGGCGGACTGGCGTGGTGGCTGCGGGCCAAACTGGCGGTGCGTGACGGTGACAGGAATGCTGCCGCTGCCGCCTATGCCAAAGCCGCGCAGGCCTTCCCGCAGAACGAGGACTGGGGCTACCGACGCACCCCGGACTGGGACTACGAAACCCTGCAGCCCAAATGCCGCGTCGAAGGTGAGAGTGCAATCCTCGCGCTGCAACGCGGCGAATACCTGCAAGCGTTCGTGCAGTTGTATCGCAGCAACAGCATCTATTGGTTCGACGCGGCGACGGTGGCCGAGCGCGTGCTGACGGTCGATGAGCTCAAGCGGTATGTCGATGACAACGTGCCGGCGCCGCCGGCGCTGACCCAGCAGCAGCGCGACAACTACGTGCCGCTGCCGGTCGCCGCCAGCCTGCGTAACCTGCTGGGGCGGCGTTTGCTGCGCGAAGGGCATTACGAGGAAGCGGTCGGCTATTTCGACAATCCCGATCTGCAACACAAGGCCCGGCTCTACGGCGAGCAGCGGATGAAGGCCGATGCCGCCTGGTGGCCGACCAAACGTGCCAGCGCCTTGTACAACGCGGCATGGACGGCGCGCGAATGGGGCATGGATATCCTCGGTTACGAGATGGCGCCGGATTACGCCACATTTGGCGGCAACTACAGCCTGGAAAACACCGAACTGAAAGGCGGGCCGCTGGTGGCCGAGGACGAAGTCCAGCGTCAGAAGGCCAGTCAGGCGCAGCCGAATGAGCGTTATCACTACCGCTTTGTCGCCACCGCGCTGGCTGGCCGTGCCGCCGACAACTTGCCGCACACCAGTCAGGCGTTTGCGGCGGTGTTGTGCAATGCCGCCGGTTTCAACAGCAGCCTGCAAGAGCAGAGCGCGCTGTATCGCCGTTACGTCAACGAAGGCCCTTACGTGCCGTGGGCGGTGGACTTCGGCAATCAGTGCCCGTACCCGGATTTCGAAAACGCCGACAAGCGTTACGTGACTCAGGTCACCGATGCGGTGCGCAATACGTTGCGCCCGTACAAGTGGCCGGTGGTCGGCGTCCTGGTGCTGCTCAGTGCTGGCGCGTTGGCGTTGATCCGTCGTCGTCGCAAGGCACGCAAGCCCTAGGCCTGCTGGACAAACGTCAGGCGTACGGCGAAGCCGATCAACAGGCTGCCGAACAGCCATTGCTGGACGCGCTGGGCGGTTGGACTGTGTTGCAGCCAACGGCCCAGTGCAGCACCGGTCAAGGCGTAGGCGCTGTCGAACAGCAGCCCGACGCCCACCAGCAACATGCCGAGGGTGGCAAATTGGGTCAGCACCGGTGCGCCGTCATTGACGATGAATTGCGGCAACAGCACCGAGCAGAACAGCAAGGCCTTGGGGTTGAGCAGATTGGTCAGCAAGCCACGGCGAATCGCTTCGCGCCATTGTCCGTGGGTGTCGGCGTCAGGGGCTGCATTGAGGTTCGGCAACAATGTGCTGCGCAGGCACTGAATGCCGATCCACAGCAGATACGCCGCGCCCGCCAGACGCACCAGATCAAACGTCCACGGCGCTGCCTTGAACAGCGCGGCCAGGCCCAACGCCGCCAATGCCACGTGACAGCCCCGGGCAATCCCCAGCCCCACGGCGGTCGCCAGCGCCGCGCTGCGACCTTGGCGGGCACCGGTTTGCAGCAACAGGATCATGTCCGGGCCGGGCAACAGGAAGACCACCGCCAATGCCAGAAAAAACAGCCAGATACTCGCCATGTCGCAGCCCTTTCGTGGTCGATTTGGTGAGCACAGTCTATGGCTGAAGGGTGGGGCAGGTGCTTGCGTAGTCGGCTTCAAAAAAACACAGGATTGGCATAACCTGCTTTCTTTTAGTGCTTTGACCATCAGGATCTGCCAACCATGAAACTCGACGCCTTTGATCGCAAGATTCTCGCCGCGCTGCAACGCAACGGACGGCTGAGCAACGTCGAGTTGGCAGATGAAATCGGGCTGTCGGCGTCACCTTGTTTGCGCCGGGTACGGATGCTGGAGGAGGCCGGGGTGATTCGCGGCTATCAGGCCAATCTGGATCGTGACGAGGTGGGGCTGGGGCTGACGGTGTTTGTCGGGGTCAAGGTCGAGCGACACAACGACGAACAGGCTGAAGCCTTTTACGCGGCTGTCACGGCGCTGCCGGAGGTGATCTCGGCGTTTCTGGTGTCGGGGGAGTCGGACTTTCTGTTGCAGGTGGTGGTGCCGGACCTGCGCGCGTATGACCGCTTTCTCAGCGGCTGCCTGCTGAAGCTGCCGGGGGTGAGTGACATTCGCAGCAACTTCGCGATTCACACGGTGAAGACCCCGGGGGCGCTGCCGTTGGGGCATCTACCGCTTTAGACCGAGTGGCCTTCATCGCCAGCAGGCTGGCTCCCACATTGATCGCGTTCCAATGTAGGAGTGAGCCTGCTCGCGATAGCGGTCGCCCATATCTTTGCTGACTACATCTGCGTCGCCATCCCCTCGACATTCATCGCCGCCTGCCGCAACGCTTCTGAACGCGTCGGGTGCGGGTGGCAGGTCAGGGCGATGTCTTCGGCCGATGCGCTGAATTCCATGGCCACGCAGTATTCGCCGATCATTTCGCTGACGCTCGGGCCGACCAGGTGCACGCCAAGGATCTCGTCCGTGCGTTCGTCGGCGAGGACTTTGGCGAAGCCTTCGGTTTCGTGGTTGATCTTCGCCCGGCTGTTGGCGGTGAACGGGAATTTGCCGACTTTGTAGGCACGCCCTTCGGCCTTGAGCTGCTCTTCGGTCTTGCCGACGCTGGCCAGCTCAGGTCGGGTATAGATGACGTTGGGGATCAGCTCGTAGTTGACCTCGCCGGCCTTGCCGACAATCTGTTCGACGCAGGCCATCGCCTCGTCTTCGGCCTTGTGCGCGAGCATCGGCCCGGACGTCACGTCGCCGATCACCCAGACGCCCTGCGCTTCGGTGCGGTGCTGGCGGT
The DNA here is from genome assembly GCF_028830055.1 of Pseudomonas serboccidentalis. Classification (NCBI taxonomy): domain Bacteria; kingdom Pseudomonadati; phylum Pseudomonadota; class Gammaproteobacteria; order Pseudomonadales; family Pseudomonadaceae; genus Pseudomonas; species Pseudomonas serboccidentalis. The sequence continues at coordinate 1,455,005 of NZ_CP101655.1, read as the reverse complement.
TGGCGAGCATGCCGCGCTTGTCGGTGGTCAGGCCCACATTCTCCAGGCCCAGACCCTGGGTGTACGGACGCCGGCCGATCGCGACCAGCACGTAGTCGGCTTCGAGCAATTCCGCGCTGCCACCGGCGGCGGGTTCGACGCTGAGCTGTACGCCGTTGGCCGAGGTCGTGGCGCTGGTGACCTTCGAACTCAACTTGAAGCTGATGCCTTGCTTGCTCAACGAACGCTGCAGGGTCTTGCCGGCCTCACCGTCGACACCGGGGCAGATGCGGTCGAGGTATTCGACCACGGTCACCTGGGCCCCGAGGCGGCGCCATACCGAGCCGAGTTCGAGGCCGATCACCCCGGCGCCAATCACCACCAGATGCTTGGGTACTTCACTCAGGGACAACGCGCCGGTGGAATCGAGGATGCGGTGGTTGTCGATCTCGACGCCGGGCAGGGGCGTGGGCTCGGAGCCGGTGGCGATGATGATGTCCTTGGCGCTCAGTTCGGTCTTGTTGCCTTGATCATCGGTCACCGTGACTTTGCCCGGGCCATCGATGTGGCCCCAGCCCTTGATCCATTCGACCTTGTTCTTGCGAAACAGAAACTCGATGCCTTTGGTCAGGCCGCTCACGCTCTCGTCTTTCTGTTTCATCATTTGCGCGAGGTTGAGCGTGGGTTTGACCTCGATGCCGAGGTTGGCGAATTCCGCACCCATGGCTGCGTCGTACAGCTCCGAGGCGTGCAGCAAGGCCTTGGACGGCATGCAACCGACGTTCAGGCAGGTGCCGCCCAACGTCGCGCGGCCTTCCACGCACGCGGCCTTCAGGCCCAGCTGGCCGGCGCGAATCGCCGCGTTATAACCACCGGGGCCGCCGCCCAGAATTACCACGTCGTAGTGACTCATGCTCTTGCTCCTCGTTGGGGATGCGGATCGCTAAAAGTAGTAGGTCAGTAAAATTACGAACGTAATATGTGCGTTGCCGGACATTTCGGTCAAGGCTTCAGGCAAGCGACAGGTTGCGCATCTTTAGATAAGCGTATTTGTGTACGAATATTTCACGCTTTTCGTTATATCGTAACGACAAGACCGGTGAATCAATGGCTTTGGAGTGATATGCAAGTCGATCTGGATGTCGATGGCACGCAAGTGACCGGGTTGCCGCGCTTTCAACAAGCGGCCGCACAGGGGCGACGCTTGCGCCGTCTGGCCATCGGCCTCGGCGGATTGGCCGGCGCGGGGTGGGTACTGGCGTTTTTTGTCGGGCTGTTTGCCGCGCAATCGTTATGGCCGGCGTTGCTGGTGAATCTGAGCGCGGCGTTGCTGGTGCTGGTTGCCGGCCTGCAATCAGCGGGGTGGGTGACACAGTGGCGCGCCCGGGTGATGAACCCGCCGGCGCCGCTGGTGCCGACCGAGGAGGTGGAGCCAGCAGCGCCTGACGGCTGGTACGAGCGGTTGCTGGAGCGCCTGAGTCAACGTGGAGTTCACTTGCTCGGGCAGATCGGTGCCGCCACGTTGTGGCTCGGCGGCTGTTCAGCGTTGGTGGTGCTGAGCATCGAGCAGGTGTGGAACCTTGCGTTGCCGGCCGGCGCGGTTGGGTTGTCTGCCACCGTGGGCGCGGCGCTGATGTTGCTGCTGGGCTTCGGTCTGCTGGTGCTGGAGCGCCAACTGGCCCAGGAAAACCCGGCGCAATGGCCGGAAGCCGGATCCCTCGCCCAATTGGCGCGGGTGGCGATCATCAGTCTGGTGCTCGGTGCGTTGTGTCTGTTATTCGCCAGCGACGCTTCGGTATGGCCCGTACGACTCGCCGTGTTAATCGGAATCTTGCCAGGATTGGTCGCGATCGAGTTGCTATTGCGCGCCGTTCTGTCGATATTCAGTCCGCATCGCGAGCAGCTCGAACCGACCCTGCTGGCGCGTAGTTTTGTTGCCGACATGCTGCGTTGGCCGCCTCAGCCGTTGCTCGCTTTGCAGCACGAATTGCACAACCGTTTCGGTATCGACCTGCGTCAGATCTGGGCCTTCAGCTACATGCGCCGGGCCTTTCTCCCGGTGCTGGTGCTGGTCGCCGCGGTCGGCTGGTTGTTGACCGGTATTCACGAAATCCCGCTGCAAGGGCGTGGCATTTACGAGCGTTTCGGCAAACCGGTGCAAGTCTTCGGCCCCGGCTTGCACGCCGGTTTACCGTGGCCGCTGGGCCGCGTGTTGAGCGTCGAGAATGGCGTGGTGCATGAGCTGGCGACCAGCGTCGGCGATGCTCCGGCACCGCCTACTCAGGCCGACCCCGCCGAAGGCCCGGCCCCGATGATCGCCAACCGCTTGTGGGATGCCAGTCACGTCAACGACAAATCCCAGGTCATCGCCAGCAGTCGCGGCGATCAGCAGAGCTTTCAGATCGTCAACATGGACGTGCGCTTCGTCTATCGCATCGGCCTGCGTGATCAGGATGCCTTGGCGGCTACCTACAACAACGCCGATGTACCGACGCTGATTCGCAGCACCGCGAGCCGGATTCTGGTTCACGATTTTGCCTCGCGCACCCTCGACGGCCTGCTGGGGGCGGATCGGGTAGGACTGGGCGAAGAAATCGGCCGCGCGGTGCAAGACGATCTGCAGAAACTCGACAGCGGCGTGGAGATTCTCGCCACCGTGGTCGAGGCGATTCATCCACCTGCCGGTGCCGCCAATGCTTATCACGGCGTGCAAGCGGCGCAGATCGGTGCACAGGCGTTGATCTCCCGGGAGCGCGGTGCTGCGGCTGAAGCCAGTAACCAGGCGCAGTTGCAGGCCAGCCTTGTCCGCGACCAGGCCAGCGCCAGTGCGCGTGAGGTCAACGCCACGGCGCAAGCGGCGGATCTGAAGTTCAAGGCTGAACAACAAGCTTATGCCAGCGCCGGCCAGGCATTTGTGCTGGAGCAATATTTCAGTCAGCTCAGCCAGGGCCTGAGCAAGGCCAAACTGCTGGTGCTCGACCACCGTTTAGGCGGCAGCAGCAATGCGCCGACCATCGACCTGCGTACGTTCACGCTGCCGGCTGACCCGACGCCCGCGCGCACCACCGCTCAACCAGGAGTTGCCCATTGAGCCAGTCGCACACTCACGATTCGCATGACCACAGCGGCCACGATCACGGCCACGCCGGGCATCACCATCATCATGGGCATCATCACCACGGTGCGCCGGAAGAGGCGGGCCCGTTCCCGTGGCGGCGCATGGGCTGGGCGGTGTTGCTGGTGGCGTTTGCCGTCGCGGCGGCGAGCCTGGTGCAAGTGCGCTCGGGGGAGGCCACGGTCATCACCCGTTTCGGCAATCCGTCGCGGGTGTTGCTTGAACCCGGTTTGAGCTGGCGCTGGCCGGCACCGTTCGAAGCGGCGATCCCGGTGGATTTGCGCCTGCGCACCACGTCCAGCGGTTTGCAGGATGTCGGCACCCGCGACGGTTTGCGCATCATCGTTCAGGCCTATGTGGCGTGGCAGGTCCAGGGCGACCCGGACAACGTGCAGCGTTTCATGCGTGCAGTGCAGAACCAGCCGGATGAAGCGGCGCGGCAGATTCGGACCTTTGTCGGCTCGGCACTGGAAACCACCGCCAGCAGTTTCGACCTGGCGAATCTGGTGAACACTGATGCGAGTCAGGTGCGCATCGCCGATTTCGAAGCGCAATTGCGTCAGCAGATCGATCAGCAACTGCTCGCCACTTACGGCGTGCGCGTGGTACAGGTCGGCATCGAACGGCTGACCTTGCCCTCGGTGACGCTCACGGCGACGGTCGATCGGATGCGTGCCGAGCGTGAAACAATCGCCACCGAACGCACGGCCATTGGCAAGCGTGAAGCGGCGCAGATCCGTTCAGCCGCCGAGCGCGATGCGCGGATTGTGCAAGCCGATGCCACGGTAAAAGCCGCGGAAATCGAAGCGCAGTCCCGGGTCGAAGCCGCTCAGATCTACGGCCGTGCCTACGCCGGTTCGCCGCAGCTGTACAACCTGCTGCGCTCACTGGATACCCTCGGCACCATCGTTACGCCGGACACCAAGCTGATCCTGCGCACCGACGCCGCGCCATTCCGCGTGCTGGTGGACGGTCCGCCCGCTGTCGATAACAAATCCGGATCGCAACCATGAGTGATGAAGTTCCACGTGGAACACATTCGTTGAGCAGTCCGTGGATTCAGGCCGGACGCCTGGCGTTTTTTGCCTTGTACGCGGTGACCGTTTTGGCTGCGTTGGCGTGGGCGTTTTCCAATGTCCGGCAGATCGATCCGCAGAATCGCGCTGTGGTTTTGCACTTTGGTGCACTGGATCGCATCCAGAATGCCGGCCTGTTGCTGGCCTGGCCGCAACCGTTCGAACAAGTGGTTTTACTGCCCGCAGCAGATCGAGTGATTGAACGCCGAGTGGAAAACCTGCTGCGCAGCAGTGAGGCGATCAAGGCTGACCGCGTTGCGACCTTCGCCACACCGCTGAGCGATGCCTTGGCCGGTTCCGGCTACTTGCTGACCGGCGACGCCGGTGTGGTGCAACTGGATGTACGGGTGTTTTACAAGGTCACCGATCCGTATGACTTTGTGTTGCAGGGTGAGCATGTGCTGCCAGCCCTGGATCGGCTGGTCACCCGCAGCGCTGTAGCTTTGACCGCCGCCCGGGATCTGGACACGATTCTGGTCGCCCGCCCGGAGTTGCTCGGCGCTGACAATCAGGCGGCCGAACGCCGCGAGCGTCTGCGCGGTGATCTGGTGCAAGGCATCAACAAACGCTTGGCAGAGCTGAAGGCGAGCGGGCAGGGCATCGGCATCGAAGTGGCGCGGGTCGACGTTCAGTCGAGTCTGCCGGACCCGGCCGTCAGCGCCTTCAACGCTGTATTGACTGCCAGCCAGCAAGCCGACAAAGCGGTCGCTAACGCGCGCACCGAGGCGGAAAAACTCACTCAGACCGCCAACGAACAAGCCGACCGCACCCTGCAAGTGGCCCACGCGCAGGCCGGCGAACGGCTGGCGAAAGCCTCCACCGACACCGCCACGGTCATGAGCCTGGCCAAGGCGCAGCAACAGGGCACCGATCCGCAGATGCTCCTGCGTCTGTACCGCGAACGCATGCCGAAAGTTCTTGGCCAGGCCGGTTCCGTGACCACGGTCGATCCGAAAGACGATTCCCGCCTGATCATTCAGGGAGCCAGTAAATGACTGCGACCACTGCCGCACCGAGCCTGTTGTCCTCGGCCGAACAGCGCCGCGCTGCACGACAATTGACCCTGGCGATGCTCGCCCTTGGCTTGCTCGGCCTCGGTCTGATCTGGCGTTGGCTGGTGCCGGAGCAAACCGGTGTCAGTCAGTTATTGCTGGGTTTTGCTTCTTTATTGGTGGCGGTGCCGGTGATGCGTTCGGCGTGGTACAGCCTGCGTTACCCGAGCCTGCACGGCATCACCGATCAACTGATTGCGCTGGCGATGCTCGGTGCGTGGGCGACCGGTGATTTGCTGACCGCCGCGCTGCTGCCGATCATCATGATTTTCGGTCACGTGCTGGAAGAGCGCAGCGTGATCGGTTCGCAGGAAGCGATTCACGCCCTCGGTCAATTGACCCGCAGCCACGCACGCAAGATTCAGGCAGACGGCTCAATCATCGAAGTGGATAACGGCACGCTCAAACCGGGCGACACCGTAGAGGTGCGCGCCGGTGATCGGGTCCCGGCGGATGGTCGGGTGCTGTTCGGCCAGGCCAGCCTCGACACAGCATCGATCACTGGCGAGTCGGTTCCGGTCGAAACGGCGGTGGGCATGACGGTGTTCGGCGGGGCGATCAACCTCGATGGCTTGCTGCGCATTGAAGTGACCCGCACCGGCGACCAATCGACACTGGGCAAAGTTATCGCGCTGATGCAAAACGCCGAGCGCTCGAAGCCGCCGATCACCCGTCTGCTTGAGCGGTATGCCGGCAGCTACATGGTGCTGGTGTTGTTGCTGGCGGCGGTGACCTGGTTTGTCACCAACGACGCGCAAGCGATGCTCGCAGTGTTGGTCGCAGCCTGTCCCTGCGCTTTGGTGCTGTCGGCGCCGGCTACGGCGATTGCCGGGGTGGCGGTAGCGGCGCGCCACGGCATTCTGATCCGCAGCTCGGCCTTCCTCGAAGAGCTGGCGGACCTGACCTCGCTGGTGGTCGACAAGACCGGCACCCTGACTTACGGCACTTTGCGTTTGCAATCGATCAGCAGCCCGCGTCTGGATCAGGCTTCGGTGATGGCACTGGCCGCCAGTCTCGGCGCGGCCAGCAGTCACCCGGTCAGCCGTGCGTTGGCCGGGCTGGTCAGTCAGGAGCAGAGCCTGCCACTGTCCGATATTCATGAGCGCCAGGGCCTCGGCGTGGTCGCCATGACCACCCAAGGCGAGGCGGCGTTGGGGCGGCCTGAGTTGTTCGCGCAACTGGGCATCGTCACCACCACCGTTCCCGAGCATGACGGGCCGATTGCCGGGTTGGCGTTGAACGGCGAGTTTGTTGCCTGGCTGTTGCTGGCTGACAGCGTCAAACCGGAAGCGCGGTTTGCTCTCGCCGAATTGCGCGAACTCGGCCTGGGTCGCCAGTTGTTGCTGACCGGTGACCGCCAGAGTGTCGCTCAGACCTTGGCCCGGGAGGTTGGCCTGCAAGAAGTGGAAGCGCAGGCGCTGCCTGAGGACAAACTCAATCGCGTGCTCAAGGAAATCGACAACGGTTTCCGGCCGATGGTGGTGGGCGACGGCATCAATGATTCGCTGGCACTCAAGGCCGGGGTGGTCGGTGTCGCGATGGGCGCCGGCGGTGCTGACATCGCGCTGGCCTCGGCGGACATCGTGCTGATCGGCAGCGACCTGCGCCGGCTCGGCACCTGTGTACGGCTGAGTCGCCAATGCCGCCGGACCTTGCAGGTCAACGTCATCATTGGTCTGGGCTGGACGCTGGCGATCGTGGTGTTCGCGGCCTTCGGCTGGCTCGGAGCGGCGGGGGCGATGATTGCCGCGTTGCTGCATAACCTCAGCACGCTGCTGGTGCTGGGCAATGCCGGGCGTTTGTTGCGGTTTCAGGAACCGCTGCTCAAGCTTCAGGACGATCGTTAAATTTATTTCTGCACCTCTGTAACGCCGTCGGGGCAGCCCTCTCTAGTGCTATGTCGGGACTGAACAACCTTCCAGCCGACACCCCCTGACGCTTACCGAGGATATAAAAATGACGATCAAGACCGCTGCTGCCGGTGCCGCTCTCGCTTTGGCCGCTGCCACGATGTTTGCCGGTGTCGCCACCAACGCCATGGCGGCTGATGCCCAGGTTCACTGCTACGGCGTGAACGCCTGCAAAGGCCAGAACGACTGCAAGACCAAGGACCACGCGTGCAAAGGCATGGGTTCCTGCAAGGGCCAGGGCTTCAAGGCCATGACTCAGTCGGCTTGTGAAAAAGCCGGTGGCAAGGTCGGCGAGTAAGCCACCTGTGAGTGCTGCCGCAGCGGGTGATGCCGCTGCGGCCACTTTGCAAAGGAGTCCTGGCATGTCAGCTTCCGTTCCTTTCCTGGGTTATGGCCTGGGTTTGCGCAGCGCCTATTACCAACAGATCCTCGAACAGTCGCCGGACGTGGACTGGTTCGAAGTGGTTTCCGAAAACTTCATGGTGCAGGGCGGCAAAGCCTTGTACTTCCTCGACGCCATCGCCGAACGCTACCCCGTGGTGATGCATGGCGTGTCCCTGTCCATCGGTGGGCCGCATGCGCTCGATCCGGACTATCTCAAACAACTCAAGCAACTGGCCGAACGGGTCAAACCGGCGTGGATCTCCGATCACCTGTGCTGGAGCCGCGGCAATGCCCATCAGTTGCATGACCTGCTGCCGCTGCCCTACACCGAAGAAAGCCTTGAATACATCGCCGCCCGAGTGGCACAGGTGCAGGACGTGTTGCAGCGGCCATTGGTGCTGGAGAACGTTTCCAGTTACGTGCGCGTAGCCGCCGATGATTTCACTGAGTGGGAATTTCTGCAGGCCCTTAGTCACGTCAGCGGCTGCGAATTGCTGCTGGACGTCAACAACGTCTACGTCAGCTCACGTAATCATGGCTTCGATCCGTGGACGTTCATTCAGAGTTTGCCCAAGGACAAGGTGCGTCAGCTGCATCTGGCCGGGCATAGCGATTACGGCGACTACGTGATCGACACCCACGATCATCCGGTGAGCGATCCGGTCTGGGCGCTGTATCAGCGCACGCTGGAGCACTTCGGGCCGGTGGCGACGCTGCTGGAGCGCGACGATCACTTCCCGCCGTTCGAAGAGCTGCTCGACGAACTGCACAAGGCCCGCGAACTGGGTGACAGGGTTTTGGCCGGGAGACAGAAATGCGCCTGAACGAATGGCAATTGGCATTTGAGGCCTTTCTGCTGGAGGAGTCGACGGCAGCACCGCCGGCCTTGAGCAGCAGCCTGATCGGCGGCCCGACGCTGGGTGTCGACACCGGGCTGGCGATCTATCACAACGCCTACAAGGCGCGTTTGCTCGAGGTGCTGCGTAACGACTTCCCGGTGATCTATCACTGGCTGGGGGATGAAGCGTTCGACACGCTTGCGGGTGCGTACCTCCATCAGCATCCGTCGACGCATTACAGCCTGCGTTGGCTCGGCCAGGGTTTCGAGGCGTTTATCCGCGAGTATCTGGTGCCGGAGCAAAGTGCACCGTTGAGTGAACTGGCGACGCTGGAGTGGGCGTTCACTCTGGCTTTTGATGCGCCGCCCGGCGTGCCGTTGACGATCGAGACGATGGCGGGGTTTTCCCCACAGGAATGGCCCGCTCTTCAGGTCAAACCGAGGCCCTCGCTGCAGTGGCTTGAGCAGCGTTTCAACAGTCTGGCCTTGTGGCGTTCAGTCAAGGATGCAACGGATTTCCCGGACAGCGAGGCACTTGAAGCCCCGCAGGTGTGCCTGATCTGGCGCAGTAATCTGCTGTGCAATTACCGCAGTCTGGAGTCGGCCGAGGCCAATGCCCTGAATGGCATGATCAATCAGGGCTGGAGTTTTGCCGAACTGTGCGCCGAGTTAGCAGTCATCTATGGTGAGGGCGCGCCACTTCGAGCCGTTACCTGGTTAAAGCAGTGGGTGCATGACGGCATGCTGGAGCGTCTGGAATGATAGTCTCGGCTAATTAAATCGATAGCCTGCTATTTTTCAAGGATGGTCTACCCTCAGATCTGACGTCTGAAACAAGGGGGATTTTCCATGCTCGCGCAACTTCCACCGGCCTTACAGAATCTGCAGCTTCCGCTTCGCTTGCGACTCTGGGATGGCCATGAGTTTAATCTGGGGCCGGCGCCCAGCGTCACCATCGTGGTCAAGGACCCGACGATGGTCTCCCAGTTCACGCATCCAAGTCTCGACGCGCTGGGGGCGGCGTTTGTCGAAGGCAAGCTTGAACTGGAGGGCTCGATCAGCGAGGTCATCCGGGTCTGCGACGAATTGAGCAGCGCCTTGCTCGATGAAGACGATGATGCCCAGCCAGTGCGTGCGGTGCACGACAAGGAAACCGACGCCAAAGCCATTTCCTATCACTACGACCTGTCCAACGCGTTCTACCAGCTGTGGCTGGACAGCGACATGGCGTATTCCTGCGCGTATTTCGAAACCGGCAGCGAAACCCTGGAACAGGCGCAACAAGCCAAATTCCGCCATCTGTGTCGCAAGCTGCGCCTGCAACCCGGCGAATATCTGTTGGATGTCGGCTGTGGCTGGGGTGGTCTGGCGCGATATGCCGCGCGGGAGTTCGGTGCCAAGGTGTTCGGCATCACCCTGAGTAAAGAACAGCTGGAGTTGGCTCGCGAGCGGGTCAAGGCTGAAGGGCTGGAAGATCAGGTCGAACTGCAACTGCTCGACTACCGTGATCTGCCGCAGGACGGTCGTTTCGACAAGGTGGTCAGCGTCGGCATGTTCGAACACGTCGGCCACGCCAACCTCGCCGAATACTGCAAAGTCCTGTTCGGCGCAGTGAAGGAGGGTGGTCTGGTGATGAACCACGGCATCACCGCCAAACACACCGATGGCCGTCCGGTGGGACGCGGTGCCGGCGACTTCATCGAGAAATACGTGTTCCCCAACGGCGAGCTGCCACACCTGGCGATGATCTCGGCACAGATCAGCGAAGCAGGGCTGGAGATCGTCGATGTCGAAAGTCTGCGCCTGCATTACGCACGTACGCTCGACCACTGGAGCGAGCGCCTGGAGGATAACCTTGAAGCTGCCGGAAAACTGGTACCGGATCAGGCATTGCGCATCTGGCGGCTGTATCTGGCCGGGTGTGCCTACGCGTTTGCGCGTGGCTGGATCAATCTGCACCAGATTCTGGCGGTGAAGGCGCATCCGGATGGCAGCCATGAACTGCCCTGGACTCGCGACGATATCTATCACCCTTGAGGCTTGAACCCTCTCTCGGTTGTGGGGGGGGAAACGTCTAGAGAATCGGTGAAATAAGCCGGGCGATCCGCATTCCGAGCTGTTGCAGGCGGTGGATCTCCCGGCTTTCTTCTTTGGCGACTTCGTAAGCCTGCTCGAAATCGTCGTTGAGCATGTGTTCCACGTTAGCGGCGAACTCGCTGTCGACCGTCAACAGCATCACTTCGAAATTCAGCCGGAACGAACGGTTGTCCAGATTGGCGCTGCCGATGGCGCTGATTTCGCTGTCGATCAACACCACTTTCTGATGCATGAACCCGGGTTCGTAGCGGAACACCCGCACGCCGGCGCGCACCGCTTCGAACGCATAGAGGCTGGACGCGGCGTAAACAATGCGGTGATCGGGGCGCGAGGGCAGCAGAAGGCGCACGTCGACGCCGCGCAGCACCGCCAGGCGCAACGCGGCGAATACCGCCTCATCAGGGATGAAGTAGGGGCTGGTGATCCACACCCGCTCCGTGGCGGCGTGAATCGCTTCGACGAAGAACAATGAACAGGTTTCGTAGGCATCGGCCGGGCCACTCGCCAGCAATTGGCAGAGCACGCCATCTTCCGGGTAGACATCCGGCAGAATCAGCGGCGGCAGCGTGCGCGCGGCCCAGAACCAGTCTTCGGCAAACGATTCCTGCATGCAGGCCACTACCGGGCCGCGCACTTGAACGTGGGTATCGCGCCATGGCGCCAGTGGCGGTTTTTCACCGAGGTATTCATCCCCCACGTTGTGCCCGCCGACAAAGCCGAGCACGCCATCGACCACGACAATTTTGCGGTGGTTGCGGAAGTTCACCTGAAAGCGATTGAGCCAGCCGCTGCGCGTGGCGAAGGCTTTGACCTCGACACCGCCATCGCGCAATGCCTGCACATAGCTGTGGGGCAGGGCGTGGCTGCCGATCCGGTCGTAGAGCAGATGAATCGCCACGCCTTCGGCGGCTTTCTTCAGCAGCAGGTCGCGCAGGCTTTGACCGAGACGGTCATCATGAATAATGAAGAACTGAATCAGCACAGCTTCGCGCGCCTGTTCGATGGCCTGGAAAATCGCTGAAAACGTTGCGTGGCCATTCACCAGCAGCCGTACTTCGTTGTTCGCCAGACACGGCATGCGCCCCAGCTTGGGCATGGCGCGGAGCGAGGCGTAGGCATTTGAGGCGCGGGCGGTGAGAGCTTCTTCTACCCACGGTCGCCAATTCAATTCGGAAATCGCCTGGCGCATCTGTTCGTTGGCCTGGCGCCGTGCCTTGATGTAGCCGTCGAACGTGCTGCGGCCGAAGACCAGGTAAGGGATGAGGGTCAGGTAGGGGATGAAAATAAGCGACAATGCCCAGGCGATCGAGCCTTGGGCGGTGCGTACGGTCAGCACCGCATGGATGGCGGCGATCAAGCCGAGGCTATGGATCAGGGCGATCAGATAACCGAAAATGTGCGGTCCAAAATAATCCATGAGGCAGCCTTGCTCCTGAAGATTCAATGTCTAACAGACCATGTTCCCGAGCGATTGTCGCTATTTAATTGGCCCATGAACCGAAGCCATTGGCCGACGTCTAACGGCCACTACTGATCAGGAGTTTTTTCGATGAACGTTCGTCTGCTGGGTTTGGCGCTGGGCCTGGGTTTGGCAATGCCGGTGATTGCACAGGCGCAAATGCTGCAGCCGGGTTTGTGGGAAATGACATCAAGCAACGTCAAGGTCGATGACCAGCCGATGGATGTGCAATCGATCCTGGGCCAGTTGCAAGGCCAGATGACCCCGCAACAGCGCGCGGCACTGGAGAAGAACGGGATCAATATCGGCGGCCAGGGCATCCGCGCCTGTCTGACGCCGCAGCAGGTCGCGACCAACGATATCCCGCTGGCCGATCCACAATCGGGCTGCAAACAGCAGATCACCGAGCGCACCGGCAACCAGTGGAAATTCCGCTTCAGTTGCCCGAAAGCGCAAGGCACCGGTGTGGCCACGTTCAAGAGTGATCGTGAGTTCACCACGGTCGCCAACGGCACGTTCAATGCCATCGGGATCAACCAGAAGGGCAGCCTGGAAACCCGCGCGGTGTGGCTGGGGCAGGATTGCGGCGCTGTGAAGCCAAGAGCTTAAAAGCTTCGCGAGCAAGCCCGTTCCCACAGGGAAATGCATTCCAACTGTGGGAGCGAGCCTGCTCGCGAAAGCGTTTTGATGATCACCGCATAAACCGCAGCGGCAGCCCCTGACACCCCTCATTCACCCGCCCGCCATCCCAGGCGATCTGCCCTGACACCAGTGTTGTATTTACCCGATATCGGAAAGTCCTGTTGGCAAATGGCGTCCATCCGCACTGCGACAGAATCGGTTGTCGAGACACCTCCAAAGCTGTTGGCTCCACCAACACCAGATCCGCCCAATACCCTTCACGCAAATAACCCCGATCCGGAATCGCGAACAGATCTGCCACGCGGTGGCTGGTTTTTGCCACCAGTGTGGTGATCGGCAGCACGCCGTCGGCCACCAGTTCCAGCAGCGCGGGCAACGCCTGTTGCACCAGTGGCAGACCGGAAGGCGCTTCGGCATACGGGCGCTGCTTTTCCGCCCAGGTATGCGGTGCGTGATCGCTGCCGATCACATCCAGTCGGTGACTCAACAAGGCCTGACGGAGCGCATCTCGGTCGACCTGGGTCTTGATCGCCGGGTTGCATTTGATCAGGTTGCCGAGAGCCGGATAGTCGCGATCATCGAACAGCAGGTGATGCAGGCAGACTTCAGCCGTGATGTGTTTCTGTGCGAGTGGTTTGTCCTCGAACAACGCCAACTCGCGAGCGGTGGTCAGGTGCAAGACATGCAGGCGGGTGCCGTGCCGTCTGGCCAGTTCCACTGCCAGCGAAGAGGAGCGGTAGCAAGCCTCGGCATCGCGGATCAGTGCGTGGACATTCGCCGGCAGGCGTTCGCCCAGGCGCTCGCGCAGTCGGGCTGCGTTGGCTTCGATGCTCGGCGTGTGTTCGCAATGGGCCAGTAGAATCGTCGGCACGTCGGCGAACAGGCGCTCGAGAATCTTCGGGTCGTCCACCAACATGTTGCCGGTGGACGCACCCATGAACACTTTGACCCCGGCCACTTCGCAGGGGTTGAGTGCGGCGACGGTCTCGAGGTTGTCCTGACTCACACCGAAGTGGAAGCCATAGTTGGCCACGGAGTTGATCGCCGCGCGGCGCTTTTTATCAGCCAGCGCTTCCAGGGTTAAGGTGGCCGGTTGGGTGTTGGGCATGTCCATGAAACTGGTGATGCCGCCCGCCACCGCCGCGCGTGATTCGGTGTGGATGCAGCCCTTGGCCGGCGCGCCCGGTTCGCGAAAATGCACTTGGTCATCGATCATGCCCGGCAACAGCCATTGGCCGCGAGCGTCGATTTCCACGCTCGCATTTTCGCCGTCGATGCTGCGCGCGATCTTGACGATGCGGCCATGGCTGACCAACAGATCGCCGTCGAACTCGCGTCCTTCGTTGACCAGTCTGGCGTTGCGAATCAGCACGCTGCTCATGGTTCAGAACTCGTTCTGCAAGGCTTTGTAGCCGCGCACCAGATCGACGTTGGTCCGTGCCACGTCTTCGGAAAACTCCGAGGCGCTGACACTCACCGGCGGGAATTGCGCAAGGTCGGTGTTGGGGCCTATGCGGGTGGTGGAGGGCACGTAGAACGCGTTCGGCAAATCACGACCATCGACCACCGAGTTGTGCCGCACCACGCAGCCGTCACCGACCACGCAATTGAACAGCACACTGTTGAAACCGATGAACACCCGGTCGCCGACCACGCAGGGGCCATGCACGATCGAGCGATGAGCGATCGAAGTGAATTCGCCGATGGTCACGGCAGCGCCGGATTTGGAGTGGATCACCACGCCGTCCTGGATGTTCGAATTGGCGCCGATGGTGATCGGCTCCATCGCGCCGCCGGCGTCCACCTCATCCGCGCGAATCACGGCGTAGGGACCGACGAATACGTTCTCGCCGATGACCACCTTGCCGCAAATGATCGCGGTTTTGTCGACATAGGCCGACTCGGCAATCTGCGGCAGATCACCTGAAGGATTCTTGCGGATCATGGTTGGCTCAGCGCGTTGTAAAGGGTGTTGAGGTTGTATTCGAACAGCCCGGCAAAGGTGCTGGCCGGGCCACTGGCGGCGAGGGCATCGGAGTACAAGGTACCGCCGATGTGCGCGCCGCTTTCCTCGGCGATCTGCTTGAGCAGGCGCGCGTCCTTGATGTTTTCCATGAACACCGCTTTGACCTTGGCCTGACGGATCTGGGTGATCAGCGCGGCGACTTCGGCGGCCGACGGTTCGCGTTCGGTGGACAGACCTTGGGGCGCCATGAAGTCGATGCCGTAGGCCTGACCGAGATAACCGAAGGCATCGTGGCTGGTGACGATCTTGCGATTGTCCGGTGGCAATGAACCGAGCTTGGCCTTGGCGTCGGCGAGCAGGGCGTAGATCTGTTTCAGGTAGGTCTGGCTGTTGCGTTGGTAGTCGGCCTTGTTCGCCGGATCGGCCGCGATCAGCGCCTTGGTGATGTTGGCGATGTACAACTCGGTGTTGGCCAGGTTGTGCCAGGCGTGCGGGTCGGGAATGGTTTCACCGTCTTCATCGAGCGAGCGCGGAATCACACCGTGGCTGGCACTGATGAGTGGGGCTTTGGTGCCGGTGCTGGTCACCAGGCGATCGAGCCATGGTTCGAAACCGAGACCGTTCTTGATGATCAGTTTGGCCTTGAGCAGGGCTTTGGCGTCGTCCGGTGTCGGCTCATAGGTGTGCGCGTCGGCGTCCGGGCCGACCATGTTGGTGATCTGGATATGCTCGCGGCCGACCTGGTGCACCATGTCGGCAAGGATGCTGAAGCTGGTGACCACCGGTAATTTCTCCGCCGCCGACAACGACATCGACAGCAGTAAGCTGAACAGCACGAGTAGAACGCGCATCGGAAAACACCTCATTGGGATGTGAGCGAAGGTGGGCGGCGCAGCAGACCGTGGACCGGCCCGAACACCACGGACAGCAGATAGGCGAAACCTGCGACCAGCACGATGGCCGGGCCGCTGGGCAGCGAGTAGTCGAACGACAGCAGCAATCCGAGCCACACCGACAGGCAACCGATGAGCGCCGCAATGGCGATCAGCATCGGCAGGCGTCTGCTCCAGAAACGCGAAGCGGCGGCTGGCAACATCATCAGACCGACCACCATCAGTGCGCCGATGGCCTGGAAGCCGATCACCAGATTGAGCACCACGAGGGTCAGGAATACACCGTGGGCGAGGGGGCCGAGACGGCTGACGGTTTGCAGGAATAAAGGGTCGAGGGTGTCGAGCAGCAGCGGTTTGTAGATCGCCGCCATGGCGATCAGGCTGACAGCCGAGACCCATAACATGCCTTGAAGAGTCGGGCCGTCGACCGCCAGTGCCGAGCCGAACAACAAGTGCAGCAGGTCGAGGCGTTTGCCGGCGATGCCGAGAATCAACACTCCGCTGGCGAGTGAGATCGGGTAGATCGCGGCGAGGCTGGCGTCTTCGCGCAGACCGGTGCGACGGGTAATCCAGGCGGCCAGTCCGGCCATGCTCAGGCCCGCACCCAGACCACCGACGGTCAGTGCGGGCAGACTCAGACCGGCGAACCAGAACCCCAACGCTGCGCCGGGAAGAATGCCGTGGGCGACGGCGTCGCCGATCAGACTCATGCGCCGCAGGATCAGGAACACGCCGAGTGGTGCTGTGCTGCAAGCCAACACCAGTCCCCCAAGCAGCGCTCGGCGCATGAATACGAACTCGCTGAACGGTTGCCAGAGGTGGGCGATGGTGAGCATCAGGCCACCTGCGTGTTGGGTGTTTGCTGGATCAGTTCGACGCTGGCGCCGAGCGCGCATTCACGGTTTTTGATCAACAGCGTTTGCGGAATGTGTTGGCGGACGGCGGCGAGGTCGTGGCAGACCATCAGCAACGTTCGACCTTCGGCGTTCCAGGAGTGGATGTGTTGCCACAACAGTTGTTGACCCAGCTCATCGAGCGCGGCGTGGGGCTCGTCGAGTAACAGCAGCGGCGCGTCGGTCAGGCTCAATCGGGCGAGCAGGGCGCGTTGTAACTCACCGCCTGAAAGGGCCATGAGAGGGCGCTTTTCCAGGCCGCTGAGGTGCCATTGTTCAAGGGCGTTGGTAAGGCGTTGCTTGCGCAATTGCGTCGAGAGCCGGCGGCCCCAGAACCCGGCGGCGACCAGTTCTTCGAGGCTGATGGGGAACTGTCGATCGAGGTGCTGTTGTTGTGGGAGGAAGGTGAGTCCGCTTTGCCGCGGAACACTCAGCAGGGCTTTGCCAGCCAACGGCTTTTGCAGTCCGGCGATGACTTTCAGCAGGCTGCTTTTGCCGCAGCCGTTGGCGCCGATGATGGCGGTCAGGCTGCCGCTGTCCAGCTCAAGGTTCAGCGGTGACGTCAGCGGATGGCCGGGCGCGCCCCAGCTCAGGGCTTGGCAACGAATCATGCGGACTCCCGGGCCCAATGACTTTCGGCCACCGCGTCGTGGGCATGCAGGCTTTCGGCGTGAATCACCCGTAGGTGGAAACCGCTGACGCCTGGAGAGCGACGCAGGGCCAGATTGAGTCGCCGCGCGGCGTCTTCGCAGAACATCAGGTTCTGCCCATTAGCCAGCGCGAAGGCTTGCTCGTCGGCACGTTTCACCGCGGTTTGTACGGCCGTTCCTAGCGCTGCTTCGGCGTCGTTGATGATGACGCTCAGGGGCAGTTCATCAATGAACTCGTCCAGGTGCATGTGCAATTGCGCGGTACTGCGTTGGCTGTGCGGAGTGGCAACGATGCCGTGGCTTGATCCAAGCCAGGCCAGGACGTCGGCGTGCTGCAGTGGCTTGTTGGCAAAATCATCGATGAATTGCTGCTGGATCAGCTGCCGCGCTAACGCTGCCGAGCATGGGCAAGTTGAGGAATAGGGCACATCGATTTGCAGTTCCACGTGGAACACTTTGTTTTTCAAACTGGCAGAAATGCTCACTGGATAGCTTTTCCACCCGGCCAGCGGACTGACCAACGCCGGTCTTTTCAGCAGCACTTGGCTATGGATATTCAGATAGGCGTTGCTGGATAAACCGTCGTGACTATCCAGAAAATCATCCAGCACCTGACGTAAAAGCCGTGGAGAAAGATTCTGCTGCTCAAGTGTTGCCAAGGCCAGATACAAGCGTGACATGTGAATACCGCGTGCCTCGCCATCATCGAGACTTACGCCCGCATCGGCTTTCGCGCTCAGGCGTTGGCCCTCCAATAAAACGGGCAAGGCAATGCCGCGCATTCCCACCCACTCAAGCGGTAGTGCTTGGCGAGCGGCTTGAGTGGCGATATCCGGAAGTGTCAGCGAATTCATGTTCGGGACCATCGTGTTGATTGAATTGGATGTTACATTATAACAATTCAAATCACGATGCCTTTTTCATGAACGGGTTTTCATATGCACAGACGCCACCTGCTCAATTTGTTCCTGGCCAGCGCAGCCTTCGCTTTGCCGTTCAGTGTTTCGGCTACCCAAGTACGTAATGCGCGACTCTGGCGCTCGGATGAAAAGCTACGACTGGTGTTCGATTTAAGCGGTCCGGTGCGCTACAAAACCTTCACGCTCAGTGCGCCAGAGCGCTTGATCATTGATCTGTTCGGGGCGAGTTTGAGCGGTGATTTCAGTCAATTGGCGCTGGCGGATACGGCAATTCGCTCCATCCGCTCCGGGCACTTCGGTCAGGGTGATACCCGCATCGTTCTCGATCTGAATAATCCAGTGCTATTGAACAGCTTTCTTTTGGCGCCCCAGGATGGTCAAGGACACCGCTTGGTGCTCGATCTGGTGAACGCTAAACAGGCATCAACCATGGCAATGGTTCCACGTGAAACACCCGCGAACAGGACTCATCCTAAACGCGACATCATCGTCGTGGTCGATCCGGGACACGGCGGAAAAGATCCTGGCGCGATTGGTGCCAAGGGTGAGCGGGAAAAAGATGTGGTGCTTTCCATCGCGCAATTGCTCGCCAAACGACTGAAAAGGGAGAAGGGTTTCGACGTAAAGTTGGTGCGCAATGACGACTTTTTTGTACCACTTCGCAAGCGTGTGGACATCGCCCGTCAGCACAAGGCCGACATGTTTATCTCCGTGCATGCCGACGCAGCACCGCGTCTGACAGCGTCGGGCGCTTCGGTGTATTGCCTGTCCGAAGGTGGTGCGACGTCAGCGACGGCGCGTTTCATGGCGCAGCGCGAGAACGGTGCGGATCTGCTCGGCGCGACCAGTCTGCTCAACCTCAAGGACAAGGATCCGATGCTCGCTGGCGTGATCCTCGACATGTCGATGAACGCCACGATCGCCGCCAGCCTGCAACTCGGCAGCACCGTACTGGGCAGTCTGCAAGGCATTACCACGCTGCATCAGAAACGCGTGGAACAGGCAGGATTTGCGGTGTTGAAGTCACCGGATGTGCCGTCGATTCTGGTGGAAACCGGCTTCATTTCCAACGCGCGTGACAGCCAGCGTCTGGTGACTGCCCGACACCAGCAGGCTATCGCTGACGGTTTGTTCGAAGGATTGCAGCGTTATTTTCAGAAGAATCCGCCAATCGACAGCTACATCGCCTGGCAGCAGGAGCAGCAAAAAGCGCAGGTTTAGCAGCCGGTGATCCGGCTGCAGGTGAATTTCGCACTGCTGCCTCCCGAGCTGGAAAAGCGATTGATCGTCGTCCAGCCGACTCGACGGGTGTAGCCAACCCAGGCTTCCCCGTCAGAGGCGATACCAGTGAAAAACGTCAGTTGGCCGAAACGGCTATTGGTCTGAGCCCAGTAGCGGTTGCCGTCCTTTTCAAAGCCTCGCAGGTAAATCGTGCTGCCCACCGTGTTCACGCTGTAAGCATTGCCTTGTGCATCGATGCAGGCCAGCAGGTTGGCGCTGCGTGTGCAGTTGGCGAGTGCTGGCTGTCCCCAGGCGTTGGCACCCGACAGCAACGCAAGGCTCAACAGCGAGCATTTCAGGGCATTTTTCATCATGGTTTCCGATGCGCAGATGGCATGCAGCTTCCTGCTCTTTATCGGTTTGGGCAAGGGCAAGGCTGGCTTATTCATATTGTTATACTATAACATCAATTTTGAATTGAGCCTGAGCTCGCCGATTTAAAGCGTCTGCTTCTGCCACAACGCTGTTTTGAAGCCTGAGAACGCGCTGCGTTACGCCAATACCCGGCTTAAACGCCCATCGGCCACCATCTGATGAGGATTATCCAATGTCATCGCTACTTCCCGTGACCGTCCTTTCGGGCTTTCTCGGCGCCGGAAAAAGTACACTTTTGAATTACGTACTACGTAATAGAGAAGGTTTGCGCGTTGCTGTCATCGTTAACGATATGAGCGAGATCAATATTGATGGCAGCGAAGTTCAGCGCGATGTCAGCCTGAACCGTGCCGAAGAAAAACTGGTGGAGATGAGCAATGGTTGTATCTGCTGTACGTTACGCGAGGACCTGCTTGAAGAAGTCAGCAAGCTCGCCCGCGAGGGGCGTTTCGATTATCTGCTCATCGAATCCACCGGAATTTCCGAACCGCTGCCGGTCGCCGAAACGTTTACCTTCCGTGATGAGCAGGGCCAGAGCCTTGCCGACGTTGCGCGACTCGACACCATGGTGACAGTAGTCGACGGCATGAACTTTCTTCTCGATTACCAGGCCGCCGAGAGCCTCGCTTCCCGTGGCGAAACATTGGGGGAGGAAGACGAACGCTCGATCACCGACCTGTTGATCGAGCAAATCGAGTTCGCCGACGTCCTGCTTATCAGCAAAATCGACCTCATCAGCCGCCAGGAGCGTGACGAGCTGACAGCCATCCTCAAACGCCTCAACGCCCAGGCAGAAATCATCCCGATGGTGATGGGCGAAGTGCCGCTGGAGAAGATCCTCAACACGGGCCGTTTCGATTTCGATAAAGCCGCCCAGGCCCCTGGCTGGTTGCAGGAGTTGCGCGGCGAGCATGTGCCGGAAACCGCGGAATACGGCATTGCTTCCACGGCTTACCGCGCACGCCGCCCGTTCCATCCGCAGCGCTTCTACAACTTCATCGACCGTCCGTGGACTAACGGCAAATTGCTACGCTCCAAAGGCTTCTTCTGGCTCGCCAGCAAGGCCAACGACGCGGGCAGCTGGTCGCAGGCTGGCGGCTTGATGCGCCACGGTTTTGCTGGGCGCTGGTGGCGTTTCGTACCGAAAAACCAATGGCCGCAGGATCAGGAAAGTACTGCGGCAATCATGAAAAACTGGATACCGAGCGTTGGAGATTGCCGTCAGGAGCTGGTATTCATTGGGCAGAACATCGATTTCCTGCAGCTCACTGCCGAGCTCGACGCCTGCTTGCTGACGGATGCGGAAATGGCCGCTGGCGTCGAAGGCTGGCGCATGCTGCCGGATCCGTTCGGCCCCTGGCACGATGAGGTCGCCTGATGCTTGCGTTTAAACTGCAACAGAATCGAGCGCGCTACCAGCATCAGGGTGCGACACCGAAAACGCTGACACGCATCCTCGAAGACGACGTCAATCTCGCGGTGTGGCAGCGCCAACTGCCACTGCACATCGCCGATTTCGCAGCGTTGCTGCTGTCGCTCAACGAGCCCTTGGCGGAGTCGCTCTGCCTGGAATTACCGGACGAAGACGCCGACCCCGATCTCAGCGGACTGGCTGCCGGGTTTCGTGATCTGGAGGGTTATGAGGGGGTTATCGCCGACCTGAAATGGCTGGTCAGTGCCTTCGCTTGCCTGCTGGGCGCGCGTCGTGTCGGCCTGCGCTTGCGGGTGCTGGACAAGGCCATGTGCCCGCGATTCCATGTCGATCATGTACCGGTGCGCTTGATCAGCACATATGGCGGTATCGGCAGTCAGTGGCTCAAGGAAGGAGCAATGGACCGCGAGCAGTTGGGCCAGGCGAACGCCGAGCCAGAGGACATGGCGAACATCCAGCAACTGCAGAGCGGTGACGTGGCGCTATTGAAAGGCGAGAAATGGCACGGCAACGAAGGCTTCGGCCTGATTCATCGTTCCCCACAACCGGCAGCGGGCGAACGAAGGCTGCTGCTGACCCTCGACTGGCTCGGCTGACAACTCAAGGCTTGAGCCATTTACCCTGGCTCTGGTCTTCGCAGTATGGCTGCAAATACGCCGCGTCGGAGGCGACACCGTAATAGTGGATATCCTGGCGATAAGGCATATTGGCGACTTGCGCGTTGCTGCATACGCCGAATGCGCCGCTCGGGCATTGATCGACGTACTGCACGTCGACTTTCTGCCCGGCCAGAGTCGGTTGGCAGAAACCATCGCTAAATAGTTTTTCGGGAATATTGCGGTTCTGCTGGCAGACCTTGACGTCGAGCCGTTCGCCCTGGCTGTGTACCACGCAGGCTTGAGCCAAGGCTTCGCTCGACACCAGCATCAACAGCAACGACCATCCCATCCAACGCATATCCAATCCCCTCAGAAAACTCCCCGCCATGTTGCAGAACATTCCCACTCATGTCATCGCCGGCCCTTTGGGTGCAGGCAAGACCAGCCTGATTCGCCAACTCATGGCGCAACGCCCGGAAGGCGAGCGCTGGGCGGTATTGATCAACGAGTTCGGCCAGATCGGTCTCGACGCCGCGCTGCTGACCCGCGACGGCGATGGTATCGCACTGGGTGAGGTCGCCGGAGGCTGTTTGTGTTGCGTCAATGGCGCGCCGTTTCAAGTCGGCCTCGGCCGTTTACTGCGCAAGGCGAGGCCGGACCGGCTGTTCATCGAGCCCTCCGGATTGGGCCATCCGGCGCAATTGCTCAAGCAGTTGAGCGAGGCGCCGTGGCTGGGTGTACTGGCGGTACAGCCCTGTGTGTTGGTGCTGGACGCACAGGCGCTTGCCGCCGGGAAAGCCTTGCCGACCGCTCAGCAAGAGGCACTGGCCAGCGCCGGTCTGCTGTTGCTGAACAAGGCCGAGAGTCTGGATGAGGCAGTACGGCAGGCAATCGCCGAGCGCCTGCCACCGGTCAGGCTGATCTGGACGCAACAGGCGCAACTGCCTTTGCACGAGTTGCCGGGTGGGACTGCGCAAGCAGTCGTGGGTGTGGATAACCTCGCTGTGCCCGAGGGATTGGGGATGATTCCGGTGCTCTGGAGCGACCCGGCAGTGCCGATTTGCCTGAGTCAGGCGCAGGAGGGCGGTTGGAGCATCGGCTGGCGTTGGCACCCGGGGCAGACGTTCGATACGCAACGCCTGAGCGATTGGCTGAAGGCCCTGAATTGGCGGCGGGCCAAGCTGGTTATCCACAGCGCTGGGGGCTGGGTCTCGGCCAATGCCCTGGATAACGCTGAGCTCAATTGGCAGCTCAGCGAATGGCGACGGGATTCACGTATCGAGCTGATTTTCGCCGATCCGCAGGATGTCGATGCTTTGCAGGCAGGCCTGGCGCAATGCCGGGCTCAGGCGGATTAGCTTACGGCTTCCACTTGTTGTGTTCCTGGCGCCACTGGCTCAGTTCGATCACTTCGGCCCGTGGGCGGGTGACTTCGACCACCGGTGGCGTGTCGTCGAACGGTACCGGGTAGGGCGCCAGTTCGATCTGTGCACTGTGCGCGCCAAACTGGGTGATGGTGCCGTTGTGGCGGGTTTCGCCGGTCACGGTGAACTCGAAGGTGTAGATTCGGGCCAGGCGCCGCCGACCGCTGGCATCCTTGATCAAACCGATTTTCTTCAACGCGACGTTACCGTCCAGCAGCTCGACGCCGACGTTGATGCAGTGCTGCTTGACCCGCGCCAGCGCCCGCTCGCGCAAGCCGTGGTTGTGCCACAGCCATGCGCCAGCAGCGGCGAACAGCATCAGCACGAAGATGTTTTCAAGGGTCAGCATCAACAGGAAACTCCAAAAGATAAGCCCAGCTTAACTGCGTCGCCGGTCTGTCGTACAGGCTGTGTTTCGTCGCATACTGCGCGGCTTGAATTTCAATCGTTTTACGGAATAACCCGAATGAAACGTACGCCTCATCTGCTCGCCATCCAGTCCCATGTGGTCTTCGGCCACGCCGGCAACAGCGCTGCGGTTTTTCCGATGCAGCGGGTCGGGGTGAATGTCTGGCCGCTCAACACCGTGCAGTTTTCCAACCACACCCAGTACGGCCAATGGGCCGGTGAAGTGCTGGCGCCGCACCAGATTCCCGAACTGGTCGAAGGCATCGACGCTATCGGCGAGTTGGGCAACTGCGATGCGGTGCTCTCCGGCTATCTGGGCAGCGCGGCGCAGGGCCGGGCGATTCTCAGTGGCGTCGAGCGCATCAAGTCGGTCAATCCGAAGGCGTTGTACCTGTGCGACCCGGTGATGGGTCATCCGCAGAAAGGCTGCAGTGTGCCGGCCGAAGTCAGCGACTTCCTGCTGGAGGAAGCAGCGGCGGTGGCGGACATCATGTGCCCGAACCAACTTGAGCTGGACAGCTTTTCCGGGCGCAAACCGCAGTCGCTGTTCGACTGTCTGGCGATGGCCCGGGCGTTGCTGGCGCGCGGGCCGAAAGCGGTGCTGGTCAAGCATCTGGATTATCCGGGCAAGCCGGAGGATGGTTTCGAGATGTTGTTGGTGACCGCTGAAGAAAGCTGGCACCTGCGCCGCCCGCTGCTGGCGTTTCCGCGTCAGCCGGTGGGCGTGGGTGATCTGACGTCCGGGCTGTTCCTGGCGCGGGTGCTGCTGGGCGACAGTCTGGTGGCGGCGTTTGAATTTACCGCCGCGGCGGTGCATGAAGTGCTGCTGGAGACCCAGGCGTGTGCCAGTTATGAGCTGCAACTGGTGCGGGCGCAGGACCGGATCGCGCATCCGCGGGTGAAATTCGAGGCGACGGCGATCAGTCTGTAATCGCGTTATCGTTCAAAAGATCGCAGCCTGCGGCAGCTCCTGCATGGGAATGCAAAACCCTGTAGGAGCTGCCGCAGGCTGCGATCTTTTGCTTTAAGCGTCGCCCTTGATCTCCTGATAACGCTTCTCCAGCTCCTGGCGAATCTGCCGGCGCTGCTGGGCCTGCATGTAGCGGCGTTTGTCTTCGCTGTTCTGCGGTTGCAGCGGCGGCACCGCAGCCGGTTTGCGCTGGTCATCCACTGCGACCATGGTGAAGAAGCAGCTGTTGGTGTGGCGCACCGAGCGCTCGCGGATGTTCTCGGTCACCACTTTGATGCCGACTTCCATCGAGGTGTTGCCGGTGTAGTTGACCGACGCGAGGAAGGTCACCAGTTCACCGACATGGATCGGTTCGCGGAAAATCACCTGATCCACCGACAGCGTCACCACGTAGCGGCCGGCATAACGGCTCGCGCAGGCGTAGGCCACTTCGTCGAGGTATTTGAGCAGGGTACCGCCGTGGACATTGCCAGAGAAGTTGGCCATGTCGGGGGTCATCAGTACCGTCATC